>PAVD01000043.1 GCA_002712985.1 Rhodospirillaceae bacterium | reverse complement strand
CGGTCAAAATCGATACAACGGGCGGATATAGTGGCTAATATGGGAGCCAGCTCCTCAGAAAGTGTTCCGGTGCTGGGGTCTGTAAATACCCAAGAAGGACCGCAGGAAGAGGCTATCGACTATGATGAATGTCTAGCCTGCCAGTGACGGAGTGTAAGAATGTCTCTTCTTGAAGCTAAACCTGTTTATAAGCCATTCAAATATCCGTGGGCTTATGATGCTTGGTTGATTCAACAGCAGATACATTGGCTCCCTGAAGAGGTTCCTTTGGCTGATGACGTAAAAGATTGGCATCGTTCTTTGACAATCCAAGAACGCAATTTATTGACGCAAATCTTTCGATTTTTTACTCAATCGGATGTTGAGGTAAATAACTGCTATATGCGGCACTATAGTCGCATCTTTCGTCCAACGGAAATTCAAATGATGCTAGCGGCGTTCTCCAACATGGAGACCGTGCATATTGCGGCATATTCGCATCTTCTCGATACTATTGGTATGCCGGAAGTGGAGTACTCCGCATTCCTTCATTATAAAGAAATGAAAGATAAATATGACTTTTTACAAAGTTTTGGTACTGACACCAAATTAGAGATTGCCAAAACACTTGCCACTTTTGGCGCTTTTACTGAAGGGCTGCAACTATTTGCAAGTTTTGCCATTCTGTTAAATTTCCCTCGGTTTAACAAAATGAAAGGAATGGGACAGATAGTATCTTGGTCTGTGCGAGACGAATCCCTTCACACGAATTCTATGATCAAGTTGTTCCACACTTTTACCTCCGAAAACCCCGAAATTTGGACTGAAGAACTAAGGCATGATCTCTATCGTATCTGCGATACGGTCGTTTCCCATGAAGATGCATTTATTGGTCGTGCGTTTGAACTTGGAGGCGTTGAAGGATTGGGTCCCACTGAGGTGAAACGTTATATACGTTATATCGCCGATCGGCGGCTGATACAATTAGGCCTTCAGCCCATGTTCAGAATTGAACAAAATCCGTTGCCCTGGGTAGAGGAAATGCTCAACGGGGTTGAGCACACAAATTTTTTTGAGAATCGTTCGACAGAGTATTCGCGTGCAGCAACAAGAGGAACGTGGGATGAGGCATTTGGATAACGAAAGTTGCCTTAGATAACTATCGCATGTTTCACACTCGTGGCAAACGTGTCGCTGCGAGTTGTCAGCCCCTTTCCCCTGCATCCTCCCCAGGGGAAAGGGGTTTTTTGTTTGGTTGTAGTTCACGATCTACACGAGGAAACGTTTTCTTGCCTAAGTTCAAATTTCTTCAATCATACCAATAATACGTCACAGTTTTCTTTTGCATCGTATGTAGTGCCACCAATAAGCCTATAGTTATGAGGCTTACGCTGATTAGTTTCAGACCACCATTCCAACTGCTTCGACATATTTCAGGGTTGAGTTGAGAAATAATTCCTAAGAGTCTCCCATGTTCAAACATACTGGAAAACTGGTCACAGGCTGTCTGGGTTGGCACAGACAAGCAGATGACAAGGGCAGACAACAACATCCAGTAAAATGCGGACTTGGAGTGTCGTGGGATTGTTGTTAGGGCAACAAAGTAGAATATAACATAGAGAAAACCGTTGGTTGACGTACTCCAATTGAAGTATCCCAAATTTCTGTCAGACGGCGCGGCCATGTGATGGTAACTTGAAAATACTTGTGACTGAAGCATTTGGTCTAAAGCTGTGAGGAAAAGAGTCAACGCGGACACGTACCAAAACAACGAGATCTTATCCCCCGGATAGAACGTGCATATTACTAGGGTCGATATTGCGGCCGCAAAAAGAAATTTAAGTGATAAATAGACTCCAATTACTTTGTCTATGTTCTGTAATTCACAAGATGTGAAATTGTAGAAGAAGTCCAAACTGGAACAGTTTGGCAGCGAAGTCATAACGTACGATGATGTTAGCAGCAGGTCAGCTAGTAACATGGCCGCAAACGCAACTCCAATTGCTTTGGATGTAAGCCGAGTGTTGATACTGGCAGTTTGGTGCTTATGTATAATTTCTACGTTGGTTTCCTTTTGAATGTGGAGATTTGACATTTAATCTACCTTCATCTGGAATGTCGTTTTATGAATATTAACTGAGTGACCATTTAAAAAAAGTCAACCTCGCGCAGATATCAGACTGCTATTTGGTCAGTTCCCAAAAGGGGTAGAGTAAAAGATAAGCCACTGCTATGATTTTTTTATCTTGTCATAAATATCGGCTACCGCAGCAACTAATGCGCATCTAATTGCAGGTTCGTTAGCTGAATGACCAGAAGCCGGTATAAGACGTAGTTCGCATTTTGGCCACAACGATGCTAGTTCGGCCGCCGTGGTGGGAGGGCACAGTAGATCGTAACGTCCTTGAACTATTATCCCAGGAATGCCAATCAAATTTTTAGCTTCATGAAGAAGTTGATTTGGAGCTAGGAAGCAATCGTGACTGATGTAATGCCATTCAAGGTAGGGAGTGTTTGGACCAGACAAGTCCGTAGATGCCGCATCATCGAATAAAATATTAGGTAGAGTTACGTTCCGCGGTTCCAAGGATGATAAAGCATTTTCAAATTGGCTCCAGATGCGTGCAGCAGGGAGATGAACGCGTGGGTCTGGATTTGATAAGCGTGCCCCATAAGCAGAGACTGGGTCATGTCGTTCTGAGCCTGGCAAAACACACACAAACTGCTTCCACAGCTCAGGGTAGAAAATCTGAGCAGCCTTTTCAAAAGCCCAACTTATTTCTCTTCGGGAGCCAAGGAATACTGCTCGTAACACTATGCCAAGAACGTGGTTGGGGTGAACCTCGGCATAGGAGAGGGCAAGGGTCGAACCCCAGGAACCACCCACTAGAAGCCATTGTTCAAGCTCCAAGTGTTCCCGAATAAAATGCATGTCTGCAACGAGGTGTCGAGTTGTATTGTTTTCTAATCCTCTTTTAGGCTCGCTGCGACCTGAACCTCGTTGATCAAAGAGAATTATCCGGTATCGTCCTGGGTCAAATATTCGTGCTTGTTCACTCTGACACCCACCACCGGGTCCTCCATGTAGAAAGACGGCAGGGGCCCCATCCGGATTTCCGTATTGCTCCAGATAAAGTACGTGGCCATCCCCGACTTTTATTTTACGTACATCAAAAGGCGAGATACTTGGAAACAAGGGATTTGATTTTTCGAGCATTTGAAAATCTGTTTATTTACTTTACTAAGGGTAGGGACTTGAGCTTGAACCTGGCCTCAGCTATATAGTGGTACTAGCTAGGGTAGGTAGAAATGAAAAAAGATATACATCCAGATTATCACGAAATAGCGGTCGTTATGACTGATGGGACCGAATATAAGACACGGTCCACTTGGGGGAAGGAAGGTGATGTCCTTAAGCTTGACGTAGATCCCCTGACTCATCCGGCTTGGACTGGTGGAAATACACAACTTGTGGACACAGGTGGTCAGGTTGCACGGTTTAATAAACGTTTTAAAGGCTTCTCTATCTCTGAGTGATATATTGTCTATGCTCACTGTGAATGGATCCTGTCGTTGCGCAAGGGCTAGTTTATTGCGCAAGTATTTTCTCTAACGCTTTTCTCACCGTGTCTGGGATAGCCACCGGCTGGTTTTGCTGGTGTCGGTCCACAAACACGTGGACAAAATGACATTCAGCGGCCGCGGTATTGTCGCCGATTTGAAAAATTGCACTATCGTAAATGACGCTGGTGTTTCCCAAACGGGAAACCCGAAGTCCGATATCCAACGTATCAGGAAAACGCAAGGGTTTGTGATATCGGCAACGTGTTTCTGGAATAATCGCAGCTATTGAGCCGCAGGCGATATTTAAGTTTCCTTCAGTAATTAGGTATCGGTTAATAACTGAGTCAAATATTTCGTAGTAAACTACATTGTTCATATGGCCGTATATGTCGTTATCGTTCCATCTGGTTTCGGTCTGATGAAAATACTTGTAGGAACTTCTCAGTCGTGGTGCGTTTTCTTTCATTTTTGGTTTGGGGGGTCAGGAGAGTTTATGAACGAGAACAACAACGCAAGAGTTGTGTCTGGGCATTCAATCATCATCATATGTCCTGAATCCTTGATGATTTCTACNCGTGAATTGGTNATGGCTTTTTGGAGAGAGTNTGCCCGTNTAGCTGGNGTCATTCTGTCNTCATCACCAGCNATAATAAGCGTGGGGCACTTTATCTTGGAAGCTGATTCNATTCCCTGAGTATAATTATTACATGCGCTGAAGTCATTATGTAGTNCCTGTTCGATGTTCCGCTGAAGCAAGCGACGCCCTCCTGCGAGCATCCAAAGACCCGGAGTTTGCGNGCCTCCAATATGTGCCCGATGACCATATGCCCANGACGTGATCTTCTCAACGGCGACCAGGGGATCCTCTCGTGTTTGCAAGAGTAATTTTTCATTTACCTGCATCGGAGATGCTGCGCCGGCCAAAACCAATTTGTGAATTCTAGAGGGATTGTTNGCTGCGACTTCTAGGGCGATGTTAGCNCCCATGCTATGACCCACTAGCACCGCCTCAGAAATACCAACGGCAGCTAGGGCCGATTCCACCCAGTTTGACATTTCGCCAATGGTACTTAGTACAGGTCCTTCTGAATGTCCGTGACCTGGGAGATCTAACGCCAAAACGGAGTATCCATGATGGGCGATATAACGTGACTGCAACGCCCATACCGTGTGATCCATGGCTGCTCCATGGATTAAAATTACCGTAGGCCTCGAGGGATCAAAAGTAATTCCACCGGTTCCGGCACAAACAGTTTTATTATTTATGGAGAAATTCATTCCTACGTTTTCTGTGACGCTTTTAGTGCCTGATCCAAATCATTCATTAGATCATCGGCATCTTCTAGTCCTATGGATAGTCTTACTAGATCTTCGCCCACACCAGATGCTTTGAGTTCTTCTACACTCATTTGCTGATGTGTTGTGCTAGCAGGGTGAATCACCAAAGATTTTGCGTCGCCAACGTTAGCAAGGTGTGAAAAAATATATAGTTGTTCTATAAATGTTTTTCCTGCTTGACGCCCACCTTTGATTCCAAAAGAAGGGACTGATCCGGCCCCTTTGGGCAGTAATTTCTTGCTCAATTCAAAATCTTTGTGTCCTTTTAACTCGGGGTAGGTTACCCAGGAGACGGCGTCGTGTCCATCCAAAAAAGATACTATTTTCCTAGTATTTTCAATATGATGCCTCATTCTCGTGTGTACGTCCTCTACTCCCAAAAGTATGTAAAAAGCGTTTGACGGGCTCATTGAAGCTCCGAAGTCACGAAGTCCTTCGGCTCTAGCGCGCATGATAAAAGCAGCAGGACCAAACTCTTCCGAAAATTTCAGGCCATGGTATCCCTCGTATGGATTTGTCATATTAGGAAATTTATCTGTTGTATCCCACTCAAAATTTCCTCCATCGATAAGCGCGCCTCCAATCGCAACGCCATGGCCACCAAGAAATTTTGTTACCGAATGCATTATCAGGTTGGCGCCATAAGATATGGGTTGGCACAGGTAGGGCGTGGCAAATGTGTTATCGATCATTAAGGGTAAATTCGCTGAGTGAGCAACGCTGGCTAAGGTGGGAATGTCCAGCACTTCAAGACCCGGATTGCCAATCGTTTCACCAAAGATGAGCCGCGTGTTTTCACGTATCGAATCCTTGAATCCTTGAATATCACGTGCGTCTACAAAAGTAGTTTCAATCCCAAAGCGAGGCAGCGTATGGCAAAACAGGTTGTAGCTACCTCCATAAACATTTTTCGACGACACAATATGGCTACCTGCACTCATTAAGGTGGCGATTGCAAGATGTAAAGCTGCCTGGCCACTTGCTGTGCAAACAGCTCCGACCCCTCCTTCTAGTGCTGCTAGACGTTCCTCTAGGACTGCGACCGTTGGATTGCTAATTCGAGAGTAAATATGCCCAGCTCGCTCCAGGTTAAACAGCGAGGCAGCGTAATCACTATCCGGGAAAACGTAAGAAGTAGTTTGATAGATTGGGACCGCCCGTGCTCCGTACTGGGGATCTGGGTGTTGACCGGCGTGCAGCGCAAGCGTATCAAAATTTATGGAATCTGGCTTCGGCATAAAAGCAACCTCTCGTGGATAAAATTACCTCCAAAAATAACCTTAGAGGTTTTCTCGGGTGTGGTGAAAGCTGAGATAGTCTGTCGGATAAATAAAAAAATATGAGTGATAAGGAGCCATTGATGTTTCTGTCACTTGACCGTTATTTAAATAGTGACTTGGCGTTGCTTAGTATTTCACCCTTCCTAGAGATTTCTCGTTTCACCCTCTCAATTTCGGTTTTCAGTTCTTCAATATATATTTCCAAATCTTTGACAGAGACGCGACTTAAATCGTCCAAAAACTGCTTGGATTTTACTGTTTTGGCTTCTTCCTCTTCTATCATACTATATCACCTTCTGAGCCGACAGGTTTCGTGTTCACGTCGTTTTATTCTCTAAGACATGCTAAAAAANTTCATAACCCTTTATCTGGTTCATACAAAATAGAAAATGTATTGGAAAAAGCAGAAAATAGATTGTCTCAAAAAACCTTCGATCCTGCTTAAAANTTCTTTTGCGGGCCAAAATTCAAAGCGGCCAAGTATATCTGCTTGTTTTGCAGATAAAGAAAGTTTTGCGGCAAAGCTATTGAAATCGTGTTTCAACGATACCGCGGTTTTTTCTAGAAGCCCTGATTGCTTTTGAAGTATTATCATTTGAAAGTGATACATCTACAAGGTAGAAATCAGACCGATTATTTTGAATAATGTCGATTTTTTGTGACACCTTGTTTCCTAGAAATTGTGTAATCGAGATGTGGAGTGGGCAGGTTGAGTAAACTTACAGATTTTCAAGTCCACTTTTGGGGTGTTCGCGGAAGCATTGCTTGTCCGGGGACGGAAAATACGCGGTACGGTGGAAACACGTCCTGCGTAGAAATCCGCTGCGGGGAGAAACTCTTAATCTTTGATGCGGGTACTGGTATTCGAAATCTGGCTAAGAAACTGGTCTCTAGCGATAATCTGGAGCTGGATCTATTTTTGACACATACTCATTTTGACCATGTCTCTGGATTCCCGTTTTTTAGTCCCGTTTATAGAACGGATACCAAGTTGCAGATTTGGTCTGGTCATCTGCTCCCGGACCGGAAGATAGAGCAGGTTCTTGGCTCAGTAATGATGGACCCACTCTGGCCCGTACAACTTGAGCACTTAGTAGCTGATATCCAGTTTAATGACTTCTCAGCGGGTGATACTCTAGAACTAACAAAAGAAATAAGGATCCGAACTGCAAGGTTAAATCATCCAAATGGGGCAACTGGTTACCGCATTGAATATGGGGGACGATCTATTTGCTATGTCACCGATACAGAGCATTTGCCGGATCGATTGGATGAAACCGTTATCGAACTTATAAAAGATGCCGACATATTTATTTATGATTGTATGTACACAGATGATGAGTATCCAAACCACGTGAATTGGGGTCACTCGACTTGGCAAGAAGGTGTAAAGCTGGCGAATCATGCACTTGTTAAACAGTTTGTGGCGTTTCACCATGAGCCGGATCACGATGATAGAATGATGGATTCAATTGCAGAAGCTTTGTTCGAGGCGCGGCCGGACTCTTTGGTGGCAAGAGAGGGGATGACTTTGTGCGTGTAAGGGAACTGAAGGAACTTCCGGACCTGATGCCAGTTGTAGAGATAGTTCGTCAGGGTAAGACGCGCGTTTTGATGGGGGCGACAAGACCTTTGCCGGAACCGGATTTTGGCGAAGTTTTAATCAGGGTTGCAGCTGCTGGTGTAAATCGTCCTGACGTCATGCAAAGAAAAGGATTGTATCCACCACCGGCCGGGGCTTCGGATCTGCCGGGTCTGGAAGTCGCAGGTGAGGTAGTAGCTCTTGGTCCCGGTGTCCAAAAATTAGAGCTTAACGATAAGGTATGCGCGTTAGTCCCGGGCGGTGGTTATGCAGGTTTTTGTGTTGCTTATGCCGAACACTGTCTGCCCGTACCCAAGGAGTTTACAATGGTGCAAGCAGCAGCGATACCGGAGTGTTTTTTTACAGTTTGGACCAATGTTTTTGACCGAGGACAACTCAAGGCAGGGGAGAGTATTTTAATCCATGGNGGTAGTAGTGGGATTGGTACTACGGCGATTCAATTAGCGGCTCATTTCGGTGCACGGGTGCTCGCTACGGCAGGTTCGGCAGAAAAGTGTGCTGCTTGTGAGCGGTTGGGTGCAGAAGTTGCTATAAATTATCATGATGAGGATTTTGTTGAGATTACGAAACAATTCACTGGAGGCCTTGGGGTAGACCTCATTTTGGATATGGTCGGGGGGGACTATATAAAACGAAATATTGAGGCGTTGCGGCAAAATGGACGTATGATATCAATAGCTTTTCTTCAGGGATCAAAGGTTGAGATTGATTTCATGCCTGTTTTGCGTAAATGGCTTACTATAACTGGTTCTACTTTAAGACCTAGGAGCGTGGCAGAAAAACAAAAGATCGCAGAACAGTTGTCCGAGTCGGTATGGCCGTTGCTGGAGACGGGCAAAGTAAAGCCTGAAATTGCGGAAGTATTTCCGTTGAGTGACGCTGAAAAGGCCCATGAACTTATGGAAGCGAGTACGCATATTGGCAAGATTGTCCTGACCGTATAGACGTGTGAGAAATTTGGTGGACATGTTTGTTTCCCCTTCTATGGGAACACGTTCATTACGAAGTATCGATTGATCCGAACCGTGAAGCTAAGAGAAGACATAATTGGTGTAGCTTGCGGGTGACCTAAATGAGGTAAAAATGGCTATTCCCTTGATGCCGAAAGCAACGGCCGTGTGGTTGGTAGAAAACACAAGTCTGACGTTTGAGCAGATTGCAGAGTTCTGCTCGCTTCATCCTCTGGAAGTGCAAGGTATTGCCGATGATGAAGTTGCGATAGGTATAATTGGGGCAGATCCAGTCACCAGAGGGCAATTGACGCGTGATGAAATTGCGCGCTGCGAGCTAAATGCAGNCGAACGTATACAGATAGCTAAAACAGACCANCCTCTGACTTCTTCCAGACGAAATGGTCCGCGGTATACCCCGGTATCAAAACGACAAGATCGCCCAAATGCCATTTCCTGGCTTATAAAATATCACCCAGACTTGAAGGATTCACAGATTTCAAAATTACTTGGTACGACAAAAGCAACGATTGAATCCGTGCGCAACCGGAGCCACTGGAACATAANAAATATTACGGCACAGGATCCGGTCTTACTTGGTTTGTGTAAGCAAACAGAGCTTGAAATTGAGATCCAAAAGGCGGCCAAGCGGAAAAGNAAAACAGCTGCTCCTTTGAATATTAGTNCCAAATAGCGGCTGTTTTAAGCAGAAATCACGATTATGGTCAAAACAGATTTTAATACGCTTGCAGGTTATGTAAAAAAATTGGCCGATGCCCACGTGTTGTGCATCGGAGATCTAATGCTTGANCGCTTTGTCTATGGTACGGTTGAAAGAGTATCTCCGGAAGCCCCTATTCCGGTGGTGCGGGTTGAACAAGAGGAAACCATGCTGGGTGGCGCAGGAAACGTTCTTCGAAATATTATAGCACTTGGTGCCAGATGTACTTTCATAAGCGTAATCGGACGTGACGACGGTGGAACCAAGTTAACCGATCTAGTTNCTAAGTTAGAGAACGTGGAGGCGTATCTACTTNGGGAGGCAAATCGGCCATCTACGATAAAGACACGTTTTCTGGCAGGAGGACAGCAACTCTTGCGTGCCGACCGAGAAACGAGCGCTTTGCTGTCTCATTCTACTGAGGAAGATGTTCGCCGTAGCGCTTTAGAAGCTATCGCGACATGCGATGCTGTTGTTTTATCTGATTATGGTAAAGGCGTTTTAACTGAAAATTGTATTAGGGATATTATCGTACGCGCGCGAGTCGATGGAAAGCCAGTAATAGTGGATCCGAAGGGGGATTTCTCCCGTTATAGAGGCGCCACCGTTGTGACCCCCAATAGCAGGGAACTTTCTGAAGCTTCAGGAATGGCCACCAATGGCGAGGAGGAAGTCGTTTGCGCGGCTAGAAAGTTGATTTCTGATTTTGATATAGAGGCTATGTTGGTNACACGCAGTCAGGATGGCATGTCACTTGTAGATGCCTCAGAAGTAGAGCATGTCGAAGTTAAGTCTCAGGAAGTATTTGATGTTTCAGGTGCTGGGGACACCGTCGTTGCCGCATTTTCGGCAGCTCTGGCGGTTGGTATTCCCCGTTTAGATTCCGTCCTATTGGCTAATTTAGCGGCAGGAATAGTGGTCGGGAAGGTGGGAACAGCCGCTGTTTACGGAGACGATCTTGTGAATGCCGTNCGCAATCAAAACCATCACGAGGTTGATTCAAAAATCATGACTGAGACCGTAGCGCTGGAGAAAGTCCAAGAATGGCGTAGACGAGGGGAGAGGGTTGGATTTGCCAATGGATGTTTTGACTTGCTGCATCCAGGCCACATTTCGTTGCTGCGGCAGGCTAGGGCGTCTTGCGATCATCTTGTCGTTGGATTAAACAGTGATTCGTCTGCCACCCGNCTCAAGGGCGAAGGCAGACCTGTTCAAAATGAAAATGCTCGGTCGCGAGTTTTGTCGTCGCTTTCTGCCGTGGACTTGGTGGTAGTCTTTAGTGATGATACACCGATAAACTTAATCCAGTTATTAATGCCCGATGTTTTAGTCAAAGGTTCAGACTATGAGGAAAATGAGGTAGTAGGTGCCGATATTGTGAAAAATAATGGGGGTGCGGTCCTTCTGGCAACTATTGAGCAAGGCTATAGTACGACTGATACGATAGCTCGAATTGCGACGCACTGACCAGACGATGCAGAGAATCATCGTAGGTATTAGCGGGGCATCGGGCGCAATATACGGGATTCGGTTGCTGGAAATATTGCGTGAATTAGAAGTCTCGGCGCACCTCATAATGACCAAGTCGGCGGAACTGACGATTGCACACGAAACAGACTGGAAAGTAGCAGATGTTAAGGGGATAGCGGATACTTGGTATCCAGTCGAAGATATTGGTGCACCGCCTGCTAGCGGTTCCTTCAAGACGATGGGTATGGTTGTGGCCCCCTGTTCTATGCGGACAGTAGGAGAAATGGCAACGGGTATTAGTAGTACTTTGCTTACGAGGGCGGCTGACGTAGTCTTGAAGGANCGNCGNAAGTTAATAATTATGGTTCGGGAAACTCCTTTGCATTCTGTGCATTTGCGGAATTTGGCTATTCTGTCAGACATGGGTGCCATTATTGCACCCCCAGTTCCCGCGTTCTACGCCATGCCGGATACCATCGATGCAATGGTTGATCATACACTGGGTCGAGTGCTTGATTGTCTAGATATAGAGTCTGGCAAGGTTAGTAGGTGGGGAGAAGACGTCGGAAACAAGGGGCGGCTGAAACGTAGCCGCAACGATAAATCATGATGGTAAGCCCACTATTTTCTTAAATGCTGGACTAGGAAATCTTTTTTTTCCTCTAAAGCGGAATTTATTTCAATNTTTGTATAGTTAAAATATACACCAAGGTTCCAGCCAGCGGCTTTGGTAAAGTCATCGCTAGTTGGGATAGCAGTGAAGCTGGCCAACTGACCAGAAAGTTTGATTTGTGCNACGTGCTCTGCATCAAGTTCCAGTTTCTTTATGTTTTCCCGGACGCCCTTCAGCAGCTTGTCATTCAGTGTGCTACAAACCTTTAGTTCAATCCGCATTTTTCGTANCGGTTCAATTNTCGACTTTCTCCAGTTACCTGACACGAAATCCAGGTTAGAAAAATTTTCTTCACATAATAGAAAACCAAATTCTATTCCAGCCCAAATAGCGAGTAGGATAAGGTTTACATCCAAATCATAAGAGTCCTGCAGGTATAACAATGACTCAGGAATTCCGTCTTGGTCATAATACTGAAGTGAGAAATCCCAAAACGGATTCTCGGGCCAATTAATCTGATTCTTCTCTGGGACTTTCTGATGATTAGTATGCATTCCACTCGTACCAATGTCAGTGTAAATTAAGTATTTGTCCCAGATTATCCTCAAACGATAGTATTCTAATTTTTATTTTGGCCAATAAGCATGTTAGAAAATTATTGATTACAATAGACGCTACTGGATGGTTAAACGCCTGAAGGTATACTTCAATCACAACACACTCACTTTGTGAAGCCCAAATTTGTCTATAACACGTTCCCGGAAAAACCTGTCCCTCTTGCGTGGTTGGTATCCAGATATCATAATCCTTCCATTCCCGCTTCGTATAAGGAGACAATTCCAATGAGTGAGGAGACGTCCANTGTTGGCGTCATTATGGGAAGTCAATCCGACTGGGCTATTATGCGTCATGCGGTGGAAATACTTGGAAANCTTGGTGTTTCCTACGAGCAAAAAATTGTATCGGCACACCGAACCCCAGACCGCCTTTACGAATACGCAAGGGCTGCCGAATCTCGCGGGCTGAAGGTTATAATAGCGGGAGCTGGAGGCTCAGCCCATTTGCCGGGTATGGTAGCTTCCTTAACAACTTTGCCTGTATTTGGAGTTCCGATAGAGAGTCAGTCGTTGAAGGGTCTCGATAGTTTGATGTCTATAGTCCAGATGCCAGGTGGGATCCCAGTAGGAACGATGGCTATTGGCAAGGCGGGGGCGATAAATGCAGCCTTGCTGGCGGGTGCCGTTATTAGTTTATTTGACGAAGAGGTTGCAAAATGTTTGAGAAAATTTCGCACTGACCAAACTAAAACGGTTCCAGAGACCCCTACCGACAACCTCCCTTAGATTAGATCAGTAATGGTTAAGACACCTTCTGACCNTTTAGAGCCAGGTTCTATCATTGGAATACTTGGTGGTGGTCAATTGGGTCGCATGACTGCCATCGCAGCGGCACGTCTAGGCTATCGTGTACATGTTTTCAGCCCAGACCAATCAGCTCCTGCAAAGGAGGTTAGCAAATTTTCTACGACAGCAAGTTATGATGACTTGGTCCGACTGGAGGAATTTGCTCGATCCGTTGATGTAGTTACATTCGAATTTGAGAATATTCCAGCACAATCTCTGTTAACTATTAATAATATTGCTCCTGTTCGGCCGAATTACCGCGCACTTGAAGTTTCCCAGGATCGGTTGAAGGAGAAAGCTTTTGTATCTTCTCTTGGAATTGGAACTACTAACTANTGGCCGGTACAAAATGTTGGNGATTTGGAGCAGGCNCTAGTTTCTCTCAATGGCCAAGGGGTGCTGAAGAGTATGCGCCTCGGTTATGATGGAAAAAATCAGACTAGGATTTCTACGGGNGATGTAGCTTCTTCTGCTTGGGAGGAGATGGGAGAGGAAAGCGGAATTCTCGAGCGTTGGGTAGATTTCCAAATGGAGATATCAGTCATTGTCGCTCGTTCAGATAATGGCGCAACCAAAATATACGACCCGGTCCAAAATCATCATGAACACTTTATACTGGCAAGAACGGTGGCGCCTGCACCTATCAAACCAGATCTTGCCGCTGAAGCGGGTCAGATGGCGTATGAGATAGCAAAGGCTTTAGATCTTGTAGGTGTTCTCGCGGTAGAGATGTTNGTNACTAAGGNTTCTCAGGTGCTGGTAAACGAAATTGCCCCGCGGCCACACAATTCCGGNCANTGGACAATTGATGCATGTACGTGCAGTCAATTTGAACAGCTTGTNCGTGCGATTTGTGGAATTCCTTTAGGTTCAACTTTACGCCATTCAAATGCTGAAATGCGTAATTTAGTTGGTGATGAAGTAGATCAATGGAGGCAACTACTAAAAGAGCCTGGAGCAATTTTGCACTTGTATGGGAAATTGGAAACACGACCAGGACGTAAAATGGGTCATATTACGCGGTTAACGCCTCTAGTGGTCGAGGAAAATTGATATGAGCAGGCCCCCCATTAAGGCGATCAGGCCAAAGGCCAAAAATTTATTGAACGGCGGGACTATTCCTGGATTTTGTGCACGGACTTTCCTGCACTAAAGATTGGATTCTTCTCAGCGCTTGAGAAGCTTTTCACAAATGGCGCGGTTCTCGGTCTCCAGCTCGCATCGAATGTCTTCCGGACCACCGTACGGGTTGGTTTTTCTATTCCTGCCACGGTCACGATTTTCCCGCCCTCCTTCTCGGGAATATCCTCGGATTTTTGTTCCAATTTCTCTGAACGTTTAATTACGCTTTTGGTGATTCCATTAAGACTGTGACACCCATGTCTATATATTCTCCTCGCAGTTTGTAGTTATAACTTCTAAAGCTAATTCTCGTTTGTGTTCCTTCGAGTTGTTCTAAAGCGTGTTTCACGCAGTCGTCTACAGTTTGCAAAGGATGTTTTGGATGGGCTTCAATATCATACATAAGATCATTGGGTCCCCATGTTAAACAATCTATGCCTTCAATTGATAATTGTTGAACAGAAGTAACAGCTCTCAATGATTCCATTTGGAGACATAGAATTCCAGTCTGATTCCACCAATCACTGTATTCAAGCCTTCCTGGAAGTCCTTCAATTCCATAACGCTCAACACCACCCCAACTTCTTACCCCTTTTTGTGGATAATAAAAATAGTTTACAGCTTCTTTAACTGTGTCGATATCTTCAACTTGAGGTACTTCTATACCTAAAGGCCCGAGATCTAATATATTGCCTATAAGGTAAGTTTCTCTGGTATGCTTTATCCTAAATTGCGTTGGTATTTCCAATTTTTTTGCATGCTGGCAAAAATTAACCAAAGTTTCTTCGTTGAAGGCACTGTGTTGGCTGTCTGTGGAAACAAAAGCGTAATCATCTTTACTTATTATTTCTTCCATTTGATTTAGAGTAGCATTTAAAGGGACAGACACTCCTATTAGTATTTCCCCAGATCGCATTCTTTGTTTTAAATTGTTTCCAGTCATACAAATTACCTCACAATAATTTAATTGTGGCCCAANCCCGTCAAGAGTGCGCCGAAANCANTATGTTCGAAGCCGAAGCACTTATTTCGCAAATTCCTAGAGGGCGTGGTCTCTGCCGGCGCCTAATGATTGGTAGGAATTCACCAGCCATAATATCAGACCAGATAAGCTCATCTGTCCTGTCATCATAGACAGGTCCTTCGCCTACGTCATTACAAACTGGAAAACAGATATCAAAATTCATGTTCCTGCTCTAAAGAATGGTTCTCCTGGTTTCGCTCGGACACCGTCCTTCTGCTTTCCCAAGCATTTCTGAGTATCTCAGTTCTGTTTATCGGGCAGCGTTTAGGGCTTCGAAAAATCGAGAGAGCAAGGGTTGTAGAGTTTGAGCACCTTTTGTTAGATTGGAGCGCAGTGTTTGAATCTTCATTACGTCGTTAATGCGGCGGTCAAGAAATTTCCATGTAGCAGAATTATCGTAAGAAGAATTGCCCAACCAAAATAGCAGGGTGGAGGTATAGACGGCTGCTAATAACACTCGTTTTGTATAAAAATTAAAGTCTGTCGATTGATCGCCTGCGGTACGCCAAATCTTATCAACAGTGTGTTGTAGAGCCTGGAGCCCCGTTGCTGAATATTGAGGGGTGGCTAGTAGTGCAATTAGGCGCTTCGTAGCTTCGCAGTGGGTGGTTTTTTGCTCAATTCTTACTTTAATAGCAGTTCTTATTCGATTTCGGATCGACATAGTTTCTAAATCGTATTGTCTAAGAGTGTCCACCATTTGCCTATCGGATTGTACAAAATAGTACGCTACTAGATCCGAAACNCCATTTGGAAAGGCGCGTAGAGCCATTGTTTTGTCGAGTCGTGATTCGGTAGCTGCTAGTTCAAGAGCCTGTTTAGTCCAGCCTGTAAAGGGGGTTGTACTGATAAAAGNTCGCAGAATTTGTTTGCGCTCATGTTCCAGTTTTGGAGGGAGTATCATTCACTCACCGTTCAAATCACGTACTATTGTCGCCGGCATTGAAACGCATTTCGGAAATAAAATGCAGGCTGGTCAAATCCGTCATTNGCATCGGGTATAACACACCATCCAAGTGATCACACTCATGCTGCACAACACGTGCATGAAAATCGTGCACTTCTCTATCTATTTCTACTCCTTGTTCGTCNACTCCCTGATAACGAATATGGGCATATCTTGGTACAGCCCCACGCATCTCTGGAACCGATAAACATCCTTCCCAACCGAGTTCCATCTCTTCCGAGAGTGGTGTGATGATTGGGTTAATCAAAACTTGGCTCACTGGGGGTCCCACGTCATCACCGCCTGTTTCGGAAACAGTTGGCGGGATTTCAAATATTACTAGGCGAAGTGGAATATGTACTTGAGGCGCGGCAAGACCGACACCTCCGGCATCCTCCATGGTTTCCCGCATATCCTTTATCAAGTTGTGAATCTCAGATGTTGTTGGATCAGCTACTTTCTCTGCTATCCCTTTAAGAGTAGGGTGGCCCATGCGTGCTATCTTTAGTATCGCCATAATATCAACACGAACACCTTTGTTGGGTTACAAACAATTTGGGCTCAATTACTATGTTGGAGCTACAGTGACGGAGACAATAGCATGTTAATGGTAATTTTTGAATTTACGGTTAAGTCTGGGAAAAGCCAATCCTATTTTGAGTTGGTAGAGAGTATGCGTCGTCAGGTGGAGAACGTTGACGGGTTTTTGGGCGTGGAACGTTTCCAGAGTTGTAGCGACAAAAACAGATTTATATCCGTATCAAAGTGGCGTGATGAGGGTGCGATAAGGGAATGGGGCGGACAAAAAGAGCACAAGAAAGTGCAAGAAATAGGAAAAAAGGAAATATTTGACTCTTTTAGCCTAAGAGAAGTGGAAGTTTTAAGGGAAAAATCTTTCAGCTTATAAAATATGATGGCAGTCGTGTTTTGAGAAATACTCTTCACAGATATCCCTCTATGTGTTATCAGGCGCATCTCACATTGGTCAGAATTATAAGGGGTTAATTAATTTGGAAGTTACAGTACGTGATAATAATGTTGATCAGGCCCTACGTGCCTTAAAGAAGAAGATGCAGCGCGAGGGCATTTTTCGTGAAATGAAAATGCGACGTTCTTTTGAGAAACCTTCAGAGAAGAGAGCTAGGGAAAAGGCTGAGGCTATTCGAAGGGCGCGCAAGCTCGCTCGTAAGAAGNCCATGAGAGAAGAATAGCAGCCTTAAATACNTCTTCTACGTAGTTAATAATTTTTATTACAAACAGAATTGACTAAGTAGCACTCAAACCAAACCGAGCGCNCTTTGTGTTAGATTCTGCCTCCAGAAACTTTAGGCATAATAAATGGATTTACTGTTTCTAAAGCTTGAGAGGCTTGAAGCAGTTTATGTTCGTTGAAACGGGATGCTATGATCTGTAGGCATACAGGTAGGTTGTCCCTGCTAAAGCCGCATGGCACAGTCGCTGCTGGGTGTTGGCTCAGGTTAAACGGGTAAGTGAATGGTGACCACTCCCACCATCGGGACATTCCACTTTCTGGCGGAACCTCGTTTCCGGCCTGAAATGCGGTTATCGGTAATTGGGGCGTCACTAAGAAATCATATTCTTCTAGAAATAAATTCAATTTAACCGCCAGTTCCTCGCGAGCCTGTTCGGCGCGACGGAGTTCGATGGANCTGACAGCCCGTCCTTGCTCTGCTAATTGTAGAATAGGCTGATCCATTAGTTCGTGTTTTTCGGGGGGAGTGTTATTCACGAGTACGGCAAGCCCAACCGACCACAAAGTAATCATTGTTTCAATTGGATCTTCTATTCCNGGGTCAACATCGATAACTTCCGCACCAAGCTCTGCAAAAAACTTTATGGACTTTTCTATTGTTTCGGCCACATGGCTTGCAACCTTGGCATATCCGAGTGCGCGACTATACGCGACACGTAGACCTTTTATTCCCTTACAAAGATCGTGGTGATAGTTGATCTCTCGAAACGGACCGGCGTACCAGTCTCTGGGGTCCGGTTGGCTAATGACGGTTAACATAAGCGCAGCGTCAGCAACTGTACGTGTCATAGGGCCATGATGTGAAAGGCTACCCATAGAAGATTGCGGATAGGCCGGGACCACTCCAAAAGTTGGTTTAATCCCGTATATTCCACAAAACCCAGCGGGCATTCGGATGGAACCGCCACCGTCTGATCCGATATTCAGTGTGCCCATGCCGAGCGCCGCCGCCACTGCGGCTCCTCCAGAACTTCCGCCCGGTGTCTTTTGAGGATCCCATGGGTTTTTTGTGCTCCCTGTCAAAGGACTGTCCGTCACGCCCTTCCAACCAAATTCAGGTGTGGTAGTCTTGCCGACAAAGACAGCGCCGTGGCTTCGCATGCGAGCGACAATTGGGGCGTCTTCATTCCATACTTGCGCCCGTTCGACTGTCTTTGACCCTCTTAGGGTGGGCCAACCTTTGGAAAGCATAAGGTCTTTAATTGTGGTTGGTATCCCATCAACGAGACCAATCGGTTCTCCTTTATTCCACCTATCTTCAGATGCCCGTGCATCTTCTAGGGTTCGTTCCTGGTCTATTACACAAAAAGCGTTATATGTTGGTTGAAGTTTGTCTATTTGCTGTAGTACAGATTTTGCTGCGTCTACAGGAGAAGCCTTCTTGCTCCTATACAGTTCTATTAACTCATTCGCCGATAAATTATGTAATTCTCCGGCCATCTCTGTCTCCTCAGTTACAGTACCTTCACGATGTCCTCTACCATTTTTTTTGCGTCACCAAACAGCATCATAGTTTTATCATCGTAGAATACTTCGTTATCAATGCCCGCGTAACCGGGGGAGAGGGACCGTTTAACAAATAACACCGTATTGGACTTCCCTACATCTAAAATTGGCATTCCTGCAATAGGGCTAGCGGGATCTTTTTTTGCGGCCGGGTTTGTCACGTCGTTGGCACCAATCACGAACGCAACGTCGCATGTTGCAAAATCATTATTTATCTCTTCAAGTTCAAAAACCTCGTCATAGGGCACATTGGCCTCCGCCAGCAAGACATTCATATGTCCTGGCATACGGCCTGCAACCGGATGTATTGCGTATTTCACGTCCACCCCTTGCTCCTTTAAAACATCGGACATCTCTCGCAGTGAGTGTTGTGCTTGGGCAACTGCCATCCCNTAACCTGGTACAACTATTACTGACTGTGAATTTTTCAGAATGAATGCGGCATCTTCGGCACTCCCGGCTNTAGCATTTCTGTCANCCATGGCAGCCGTATTTGTGTCAATTNCAGCTCCAAATCCTCCGAGAATGACGCTAAANAACGACCGGTTCATTGCTTTGCACATTATATAACTGAGTATCGCGCCTGAAGAGCCAACGAGTGCCCCTACGATAATAAGAGCGGGGTTTTGTAGGGTAAATCCTATCCCAGCCGCCGCCCAACCTGAATAAGAGTTGAGCATTGAAACTACTACAGGCATGTCGGCACCGCCGATTGGAATAATAATCAGGATCCCCAACAGTAGAGCAAGAACCGTCATCGTCCAAAATAGAGTGTAACTCTCTGTTAGGCAGAACCAAATGATCAACCCAAGAACTACAATTCCAATAGACAAATTTAGGGCGTGTTGACCCGGAAAGACTATTGGTGCACCACCCATTAGTGCTTGAAGTTTGGCAAACGCGATGATTGAGCCCGTAAGTGTGATTGCGCCGATTATGACACCTAACGACATCTCAATAAGACTTGCCGCCTTGATATCTCCCACTGTTCCTATGCCATAGGCATTTGGTGCATAAAGTGCTGCGGCTGCGACCAGTACTGCCGCTAGTCCGACTAAACTATGGAAGGCAGCCACTAGCTGAGGCATTGCCGTCATTTGAATACGTAAAGCGATAATGCCGCCAAATATTCCACCGATTGCAACGGCGATGACTATCAACATATAGCTTGTAATGTCTGGCTTCAGCAAAGTAGTACCAATGGCAATTACCATGCCTGCCATGCCAAACAGGTTTCCAGACCTTGCTGAAGTAGGCGATGACAAACCCTTTAAAGCAAGGATGAAACAGATTGAAGCTGCAAGATATAGGAGGGTGGATAAGCTTTCTGTCACTGTTGCTTCCCGTTATTTCTTTTTCTTAAACATTTGCAGCATTCGCTGCGTAACAATAAAGCCACCGAAAATATTTACGGAAGCTAACATTACGGCGAAGAAACCGAGGACACGAGAGAAGGAAAATACACTGTCGTCAGTGCCGTCTATCATTGTCACACCGCTTTGCGAACCCACCGCTATCACAGCACCTACTACAATTATTCCGGAGATGGCATTGGTCACTGACATTAGAGGGGTGTGTAATGCGGGGGTTACATTCCAAACCACATAATAACCGACGAAGATTGCCAGGACAAAAATTGTAATATCNGTGACGAAAGGGTCCGTCATACCTATTCTCCATTTGTAAGCATGGGGTGNACAATCTTTCCCTCNTACGTGATCAATGTACCAGCGATGATTTCGTCATTCCGGTCGATCGCAAGGGCCTTAGTTTCAGGGTCTATCATTGGAGCAATAAAGTTTACCAGGTTTCGGGCATACAAGGCGCTTGCGTCAACGGGCGCGCGTCCTGGCATATTGGTGTACCCGATAAGTGTAACTCCATATTTCACAATAACTTTACCGGCTTCTGTCTCGGGGCAGTTTCCACCGGATTCTGCGGCCAGGTCGACAATTACTGAACCTGGTTTCATATCTTTTAACATTGTTTCACCTATTAATTCAGGTGCGGGTTTCCCAGGGATTAAAGCAGTNGTAATTATAACATCATGGGTTTTTAGTGTCTCATGAATGAGTGCTCCCTGCTTGCGCTTATATTCCTCATTCATTTCCTTTGCGTAGCCCCCTTTGGTTTCTGAAACTTCACCCGATTCCTGTGCTACTTCTATAAATTTTGCACCAAGGCTTTGTACCTGCTCCTTTGTTGCGGGTCGGACATCAAAAGCAGAAACGACGGCGCCAAGACGTTTCGCTGTTGCAATGGCCTGCAGCCCAGCGACCCCAGCACCCAAAACAAGAACTTTAGCTGGAGCAATCGTTCCTGCTGCCGTCATCATCATGGGGAACGCTTTGCCAAAAGTCGCCGCTGCCTCGATAACAGCCTTATATCCGGCTAAGTTACTCTGGGAAGAAAGTACATCCATGCCTTGTGCACGACTGATCCGCGGGAGTAGTTCCATTGCAAAGGCTGTGATTCCAGCCTGGGCATATGCGTCTACTGCTGCCTTGTTTTGGAGTGGATTCAACAGTCCAATTAGGACGGCACCATTTTTCATCATGGAAAGTTCGTTTATTTCCTCACCTTCAACCAATGGTGCACCAACTTTTAAGATGATGTCGGCTTCACTATATGTTTCGTTTGCATCGCGGCCTATCGAGGCACCGGCATTTTCGTAGATCGTGTCTGGTAGCATTGCTTTGGTGCCTGCACCTGTTTCGACCATGACATCCAGCCCGCTCCCAACAAGTTTTCTGATCATGTCGGGAGATGCTGCGACCCGGGTTTCACCGTCGCGCAATTCCTTTGGAACTCCGATTTTCATCNTTTTTACCTATTGGGAGTCGACCCGAAAAGATGAGGTCGACAATGGACAAAAACACGATTTAGTACTCGTATTTTATGAGACTTATTAAGGGGACATCAACACCAATCAGTTTAATTTTTTTCATTNTTTTCGATTGCNCCTNTTTCCAGGCGGGGGTAGAGGGCAATTAAGGTAGCTCCCCGGGCGATCATGAAAATACTAAATGCGAGCCATAAACCATGATTTCCCATATAATCAACCAAACTAACCATCAGTACCAAGTAAAAGGAAAATGAGACTATCATGGCATTTCGCATCTCTCTCGCCCTGGTTGCGCCTATAAATATTCCATCAAATTGAAAGGCCCAGACCGAGATAATCGGAGATATGACTATCCATATGAAGAATTGTCCTGTGGCAGCTTGCACGTCTGGAAGGCTTGTCATCCAAACAATAATACCACCTCCAAAAATAATTAAGAAAATGCTACAACCCACTGACACTATGACTGCTAATAGTGTGCTGACTTTGACAGCACTTCGCAAAGATACCCGATCATTGGCACCGACTGCTTTACCTACCAAAGACTCGGCCGCATGGGCGAAGCCGTCGAGTCCGTATGCAATAAAAGANTGAAAGATAAGTAAAATGCCGTTTGCCGCCAGAATGAGTTCTCCCATTCGACTGCCCTGGATGGTAAACATTGAAACAGCAACAATCAGAAGTAGACTCCGGACGAAGATGTCTCGATTTAACACCATCAGCGCCACAAGATGCTTTTGATCAAGAATCTTTTTTATTTTCCAGTCTAGCGCGTACTGATTTTTTATTCGTGCGACAAGATAAAGGCCCGCACCAAAGCCGGCGAATTGTGATATCATTGTGGCTAGCGCGACACCCGCAACTTCCATCTCCAGCCATTGTGCGAGCACAATATCTAGAAAAATGTTTAGGCCATTAATAACAACCTGGAGTAACAGGGCGTGGTTAACTCTCTGAAGACCAATTAGCCACCCAAGAATGGCAATGTTGGCCAAAGCGGCCGGTGCGCCCCAAATGCGGAAAAACATGTAATCCTGAAGGTATTGATTTACGTCGGCTGTTGGAGAAATCAGAGTTATTGCCGTGTAAATAATTGGTACTTGTAATAACACCATTAGGGCGCCAAAACTGATTGCGATCAAAAGAGATCGTGCAAGCCAGGTTAGGGCGGTTTCGATATCGCCAGCGCCATAGGCTTGAGCAGCGAGCCCAGTGGTAGAAAGCTTTAGAAATGCCAGACCCCAGTAAAGAAAGGAAAATACCGTCGCTCCGAGAGCTACGGAACCGATATGGGCAGCACTCAGATCTCCAATAACCGCCGTGTCTACCAGTCCTAGTAGGGGAAGGGTGAGATTTGCGAGAATAAGAGGTATCGCCAAACGCCAGACTTGGACATAGAGGTTGCCCCGAGACCGTGGTGACTTTTCCTCCATCCCCCGTACCTAAAGGGAAAAGTTCGATGCTTCTCCAGCGCTTGCGCAGTGCATTAGGCGATGTTGCGTGATGGAAGCAGTTTGGGCTCCGTTATTTCTACATTCTTCCATCGAGAAGTCTTTTGTAATGGCGTCGCTAAGAGTCTTCTGATCACGACTTTCAATCAGGATGGCCCAGTCTGCGATTTGATCTGGTGCGTCCCTTATTTGGGCTTCGACGCTGTCAACTTTGGTTATAACAGGATCAGAAATACACAAGTGCGCTCCAATGATTCCTGTATCGTGAAGGATGTTTGGTAGGGCATCTTCGGTGCACCAGCTTTTCAAAAGGTTTCTTTTCGAATTCATTGGAACTATGGAAATCACAGCTAATGCACCACCTACACCAAATCCGGCACTGTATTCAATGTTAAAGGCAGTACGATTGGTATTCCTAAAACGAGCTAGATTCCGTTGGGAACAAAGCGTTGGATTGTCAAGCTGTTCACGATAAACATTGCTTGCCAGTGTTGCTAGGTTCTCTGTCTCGTAAAGAGCTGAAAAACGTGGATTGCTGTCCACCGACTGGTAACGCCTTCCTCGCATGAATCCGGGGACACGAAGTCTCTCAGGAAAATGTTCGGTTCGATACCAATTGTGAAAATCGGAGAGGTCCGCATTGTCGGACACTTCTACATCGTGCCAAATCCCAAGTAACCCATTACCTAGTAATGCCATGCTATATTGCTTTCGGTAATCAGGGGGCTAGTCTGCCGCGTAGAAAGTGATATTCAATCGTATTGTAAAGGGAAGTGTATGCCAACTCCACTGTATATAGTCGACGCATTTACAAGCTCACCTTTTTCGGGCAATGCGGCAGGGGTTTGCCTTTTGCGTGAAGCGGCTGAAGGGTCCTGGATGCAGGACGTTGCGCAGGAAATGAACCTCTCGGAGACCGCTTTCTTATATCCGAAGACCAAGAAGTCATCCAACAAATATAATTTGCGATGGTTTACACCCACAATGGAAGTAGATCTGTGTGGACATGCCACGCTTGCTAGTGCTCATGTCCTTTGGGAAACCGGCGCTTGGTCGGGTGTGGACGAGGTCAGCTTCCAAACTCGAAGTGGGGAATTGCGGGCTGTACGAAATATGGGGGCAATAGAACTGAATTTTCCGGCACTGGAAGCCAAGCTCGCACCGTCACCGCCTGATTTTAGTTCCTTGCTATCGGTGAATATATTGTGGGTGGGGTTCACAGGTAGCGACTTCCTTCTAGAGTTGAGCAGCGCTGCCGCCGTAAAAGACCTGAAACCGAATTTTTCTGAATTAGCGAAAGTAGAAACACGGGGTATAATCGTTACGGCAT
Source organism: Rhodospirillaceae bacterium (assembly GCA_002712985.1). Classification (GTDB taxonomy): domain Bacteria; phylum Pseudomonadota; class Alphaproteobacteria; order UBA7887; family UBA7887. Next base: position 10,689 of record PAVD01000043.1, on the reverse strand, counting down.
TGTCAGACGATGGGAGTCGCGCTGATTTCGTATCGCGGTTCTTCGCACCGCGCTTCGGGATTGACGAAGATCCCGTTACTGGTTCGGCTCACTGCTCGCTTGGGCCATATTGGTGCTCCAAGCTGAAAAAGAACACTCTGGTGGGGCGTCAATTATCTAGGCGAGGCGGAGAAGTACGGGTTGTTGTGGATAGAGAGCGTATTCGATTATCTGGTTCAGCGGTAACGGTTTTACGTGGAGAATTGTTTTGAAAGAGACTGATATTCATCGCGCTGCGCAAATACTGCTGGATTGTCGTCTAAATGGTGAGACCGTGAGTGAGCTTCCCGCCTCCTGTCGTCCTCACAACGAAGTTGAAGCTTATTTAGTGCAAGATGTGTTGCATGACTATATTTCCGGCACCAGCTTTGGTCCGGTTGTTGGTCATAAGATTGGCTGTACAACACCAGTTATGCAGAATTTTCTTGGTATCAATAACCCTTGTGCTGGTTCTGTATTAGCATCTACTGCGCAAATTCAGGACGGGAACTTTGTTCATCGTAATTATTCTCACGTGGGAGTGGAATGTGAAATAGCAGTTCGACTTGACGCGGCACTTGGTGGGGAGGGTGCTTTTTACGATGCAAAAGCAGTATCCCAATCTGTTGTAGAGGTGATGGCAGCCATCGAAATAGTAGATGATCGGTACGAAGATTATAAGTCGTTAGGCCCCCCGACCTTGATAGCAGATGATTTCTTTGATGCAGGCTGTGTTCTGGGGGAGGCAGGCGAAAATTGGCAGTCACTGGACTTGGAGAATGCTGTTGGTTTGATGCGAATAAATGGAACGGAGGTGGGTCGTGGAAAGGGCTGGGATATAATGGAACACCCGATGAATGCATTGGCCTGGTTGGCGAACTTGTTTAGTTCCCGTGGAAAGTATCTAGAGTCGGGGCAATTTGTACTACTTGGCAGTGTAGTGGAAACAAAGTGGGTTGCAGAGGGGGACACGGTCGAAATCGAGATAGAGGGTCTCGGTGGTGCCACAGCAAAATTTTGTTGAAATTATGCAAGTTACGTTCCGGTGTATCTTGGTTTCTCGTTTGTTGATCAATTGATTGTGGGTGGATCTATCCAAGGTTGCTCTGGCACGCTTGGCGGCATAGGTGGCATCTCCTCATCAGGATCTTTCTGTGGGTCCGAGGGAGTGTCTTCCTCAATATCTGGTATGATTATTGGCGGTGGTTCGTCAGGTGCTTCGGGCGGCAATTTTGGAGGCATTATTTACTATAAAGTTGTCGAAGGGCCGATCCGTTNTATTTGATTCGATTTAAGGTTCCAAACAACGATGCAAAGATTATTGTACTAAATTTTTACGCCCATAGAAATAAGTTTGAATTTGAAATGTTGTGTCTAGAATAGAACGACACTTCTGATTGACTCCCCATCTCGCATTAAATCGAATCCTTTATTGATATCGTTCAAAGACATTGTATGGGTTATCAGATCGTCAATATTTATTTTNCCATCCATATACCAATCTACTATTCGTGGGACGTCTGTTCGTCCTTTAGCACCGCCAAAAGCCGTACCCTTCCAGGTTCTTCCCGTGACCAATTGAAATGGACGTGTCGCAATTTCCTGCCCTGATCCTGCAACACCGATGATAANGGATGTTCCCCAGCCCTTGTGGCAGCATTCTAGTGCTTGGCGCATGACTTCAACATTNCCAATGCATTCAAAACTATAGTCGGCACCACCTTTTGTTAGATCCACAAGGTAAGGTACTAGGTCTTTTTCAAGATCAGTCGGGTTGACAAAGTGAGTCAAGCCGAATTTTTCCGCAAGTGGTTGTTTAGTAGGATTGGTATCTACCCCGACGATCACGTCNGCTCCGGCGATCCTGGCACCCTGTATTACGTTGAGCCCGATACCGCCAAGTCCAAATACNACGACNTTATCACCNGGCTGCACTTNAGCTGTATTCATCACTGCACCTAGCCCAGTAGTGACACCACAGCCAATATAACAGACCTTATCGAAAGGAGCATCCGGCCGTATTTTTGCTAAAGCTATTTCCGGCACTACCGTATAGTTAGAAAATGTAGACGTGCCCATGTAATGATATATTTTTTCCTGTCCCAAGGTGAATCTACTCGTGCCATCCGGCATGAGTCCTTGCCCTTGAGTTACCCGGATGGCTTGGCATAGATTGGTTTTTCCGCTTAGGCAATATTCACACTGTCTGCATTCAGGGGTGTACAGGGGAATGACGTGGTCTCCCTTTGCGAGTCCNGTGACCCCGGGACCAACATCTACAACTATNCCTGCACCTTCGTGGCCNAGAATNGCGGGGAANANTCCTTCNGGATCTGCACCANAGAGAGTNAATTCGTCNGTATGGCAGATCCCNGTCGCCTTAATTTCAACCAGACATTCACCTTCTTTCGGTCCATCAAGATTCANCGTCTCTATNGTTAGTTGCTCNTTAGCNTTGTGTGCAACGGCAGCCTTAGTTTGCATGGTTGTAGTCCTCCCTGACCTGAAGATGGCCTATACTAGAATACTTANAGTTATTTTTTCCTTGATGAGGCTAGTTATCCTTATGGTGGTTGGTCTGGCGAAAAGGAGAGTAGTGTAGCTCTATTCCACCGACATGAGATTCAACCTCTTCCCGTTCATGTTTTAAATAATTGGCTACNGCNGTTCTAAAGTTGTCATTGCGAATCCAGTGGGCACTGTAAGTAAGGCGGGGTAGGTATCCACGATGGACTTTGTGGGAGCCTTGGGCTCCAGCCTCAACGTGTTTTAGCCCTCGATGAATGGCGAAGTCGATGGCTCGGTAATAGCATACTTCAAAATGGAGGCAATCATGCTCTTCAACGCATCCCCAATGCCGTCCAAAAAGCGTATCAGCACCAATAAAATTCAATGCTCCTGCAATATAACGATTGTCCCGCTGACACATTATCAATGCGATGTTTTNCCGCATACGTTCATGGACTAAATCAAAAAAACTTCGTGTTAAGTAGGGTGTACCCCATTTTCGATGTCCGGTATCCGTATAAAATTGAAAGAAGGCGTCCCANTGCTCTGTTTTTATATCATCACCGGTAAGTGTCTCGATTTTGATACCATTCGCTGCAGCCCTGGTGCGTTCTTTCCGGATTGATTTACGTTTGCGCGAAGTCAGATTTGCAAGAAACTCTTCGAAAGACTCGTACCCATGGTTTTCCCAGTGGAACTGTTCNCCGGTCCTTTGTAAAAGGCCGTTGTCACCCATTAATTCCCACTCTCTTTCGGTGGGGAAAGTAATATGTAGCGAAGACACACCAAGNTTGTCAGCGACTTGAGTAGCCGCCCGGATCAAAATTCTTTGATTTCGTTCTCTGGATTTCCCTGGTGGGACCAGAAGCCGCGGCCCCGTAGCNGGGGTAAATGGCACTGATGCTTGGAGTTTGGGATAATAATGCCCGCCGGCATTCTCGTATGCATGAGCCCAATTATGGTCAAAGACATATTCACCCTGCGAATGTCCTTTTACGTACAACGGCATTGCACCGATTAATTTATGTTGATTACCCTCCAGTAGCAGATGCTGAGGTAGCCATCCTGTCTCAGCGGTACAGGAACCACTTTCCTCCAGTGAAGAAAGAAAGGCNTGAAGCAGAAAAGGGTTGGAGGTACCTGCGCATGCGTCCCACTCATCTGCATTGACCTCCGCTAAGGAGGAAATTGTGCGTGCAGTAACAGTTTTATCCACTGCCCGTNTCGTGTCTACAACGGGTGAAGTAGTCAAGCGGCTTTCCACATTCCTTCACTGATTAGTTGGTCCGCCAATTTCGTTAGTCCACGACCGCAACGTTCTGCCATTTCGTCCACGTCGCCTTCCGTTACCACCAGCGGCGGGGAGAAGGCGATGGTGTTTANGATGGCCCTGTTTATCATCCCCTCCTCTAGAAGTAGTCGNGTGATTTTTTCCCCAATTTGCACAGAGGGATCAAAAGGTATCTTATTTTTCTTGTCCGATACCAACTCTATTCCCGCCATCAGTCCCACGCCTCTCACTTCCCCAACTAANGGGTGGTCGGAAAAACTTTTNCGGAACTTCTTTTGCAGATAGGCCCCAATCTTATTTGCATTTTCGACTAAATTTTCACGTTGCATAATTTCTATTGTCTTAAGGCCAGCAGCAGCAGCGAGCGGATGTCCTCCGTACGTATATCCATGCGCAAAGGGGCCAGTATCTGGCGATCCAGACTTCAGGACATCCCACACTTTTTCGGAAATAATGGCGGCTGACATTGGCACATATGCACTAGTTAGACCTTTTGCGATGGTCATCATATCGGGTTCCAGGTTATATCGATCCGAACCAAACATAGTTCCCAACCTGCCGAAGCCACAAATCACTTCGTCAGCTATGAACAATACATCATGTTTCTTTAAGACTTCCTGAACTTCTGAGAAATAACCGTCAGGTGGGGTAATTACACCCCCTGCACCCATTACTGGTTCAGCTATGAAGGCAGCAACCGTCGCAGGACCTTCTTTCTCGATTAAAGTATCGAGTTCGGCTGCGAGACGTTTTGAAAATGCAGGCTCTGACTCATCTTTATTTGCTCCCCAAAAATGGTGCGGAGCGGAGGCATGAAGGAAGCCATCTAGTGGTAGATTGAAAGAGGCGTGATTTCGNGGCAATCCCGTCATGCTCGCNGCNACAGCTGTGACACCATGGTATCCAAGCTTACGCGAGATGATTTTTTTCTTTTCAGGTTTTCCGCGTAGATTATTGTAATACCATGCAATTTTCACTTGCGTGTCATTGGCCTCTGAACCGGAGTTGCAGAAAAAGACTTTACTCATGTGNTCCGGGGCAAGCTCAAGGACTTTGTCTGCTAGCCGAATTGCGGGCTCATTGGCCATGGAGAAAAAGAGGTGGTAATAGGAAATTTTCCGCGCCTGTTCCGTAATTGCCTCTACCATTTCCTGTCGTCCATAACCAATATTTACGCACCAAAGNCCACCCATGGCATCAAGGTAGTCCCGACCGTTGTTATCGGTTACCCGTGCCGCNTGACCCTCCGTAATGACGATTGGCCCATGATCCAGGTGTTCGGNAATAGANGTGTACGGGTGGAGTAGGCTTTGTTTGTCCATCTCCGCGAGTGAAATATTGCGNGAGGTATCATGGNNGGTCATTTTGAGTGTCCCTCTGGTTATTAAANGCATTTAGTTCGAAGAGATTTCAAATACTGCATCTGCTTCTGTGGCACAATTTCTGGGTAGGGCATTGGTGCCAATGGCAAAACGTGCATGTCGGCCCGTTTCTCCGAATACCTCGACCATTAAGTCCGAGACCCCATTAGCAATCTCAGGTTGCTGTTTAAAGCCATCAATACAGTTTACAAACACGCCAATCTTGACACATTTGTTAACCCGATCAAGGTCGCTGCCACATGCANTTTTTAACTGGGCTAATATATTCAGCCCACATATTCGGGCGGCTTTTTTAGCCTCCTCCANGGTTAGTTCGGCTCCAACTTTTCCGATATGAAGTATGTCACCATTCCAGAAAGGTATTTGGCCCGCTATAAAAACCAGTGATCCCGAAATTATAAAAGGNACATAATTTGCCGCNGGTGAGGCGGGTTCTGGTAAAACAATACCCAAATCATCTAGTCGCTTTTCGATTTTCCCTGACATAACAGCCCCCATTTTTTTTTATTATAGACTATTATNGTTTAACACAAAATTNGAACTAGTCTTACTTGCCAATACAGCTCTGGGAGGGCAAATAAGGATAGGCNGATAGATTTTTTTTGGAACTGGGAAGGAAATGAGATTCTAATGGAACAAGCAACGTTCGGTGCNGGTTGTTTTTGGGGGATAGAAGCGGCNTTTCGGAAAGTTCCTGGGGTGGCGGAGACCTCAGTCGGTTATTGTGGAGGGCATGTAGCCAACCCAACGTATGAACAGGTATGNACTGATANGACCGGCCATGTCGAGGTGGTGCGGGTCATGTTCGATCCCACGGAGGTTAGCTACAAACAACTGCTAGACTTGTTCTGGGGTATTCATGATCCAACTCAAGTGAACCGGCAAGGACCAGATACCGGGNGTCAATACCGGACAGTTATTTTTGCACACTCCGAGGATCAATCACTCGCTGCACATCAGTCTAAAAAAGCACTTGAGCAGTCCAAACGGTTTGCTAAAGCGATTTCAACGACGATTGAAGAGGTAGGTGATTTCTGGTTGGCAGAGGATTACCANCAACAATTTTTTGATAAACGGGGTATTTCTTCTTCAGCTCATTANGAAGGNTTGGNTGTTTCAAAAACCTTCGTCCGTCGGCTAGACTCTAAAGAGGAATTACATCGAGAGAAAAAGGTAGAGGAAACGTGCCATATACTGAAATTTTATATAGAGAAGAGGGAGCCATCGGTTGGCTCACGCTAAACCGGCCCGATGATGGCAATATGTTCACCCCNATTATGTGTCATGAAATTCGGGACTGTATCAATGACTGTCGCCGNGAAACGCGGACACGGGTGCTGGTCTTAACNGGGTCGGGGGACAAATTTTTCTGCATCGGTGGGAGAAAAGAGGGTATGGAACGTACAAATCTNTACGCCGGNGTTCTGCCGACGTTGGAGATGTATGAGGCAATCGACAAGATTCAAAAACCTGTTATTGCCAGTGTTAATGGCTTNGCTGTAGGTGGAGGGAACGTTCTNCAAATGGTTTGTGACCTGACGATTGCTAAGGAAAGTGCAGTGTTTCGACAAGTNGGNCCCATGATGGGTTCGTTTGATGCNGGATATGGAACTTGGTACCTGGAAGATTTAGTCGGAAAAAAACGTGCCAAGGAAATGTGGTATACCAACCAAAAATTAAGCGCTAAAGAAGCNCGAGAAATAGGNCTTATTAATAGAGTCGTCCCGGATGCAGAACTTGTTGAGGCGACAGAGGCTTTTGCGTTGGAAGTTGCAGATCGCGGTTCGGTTGCGCTGGCTTCCCTCAAAGCTTCCTTCAATGCAAGGCACGGAGGCGTTGGCGGTCTTGCCCGGTTGGCCCACGATGTACTGTTGCCGCAGTATCTTAGTAGCGGGGAATCGGCGGAGTTAAGCGCGTCTTTTCGCGAGAGGAGATCACCTGATACCTCAAAATTTGGTCAATAAGAAATGCCTTTGTTGACTCTGCATGATCCTACAAACGCAAGTCGCTACTATGAGAAGGGGCTTTGGCGTGAAGAAGGCCTATATGACTACGCGGCTCACCATGCAAGAACCAATCCAAATGATTTCGCCCTACGAGATAGTCGTAATCGTCTCACTTGGCAGGAGGTTGTCCAACGGTCTTGTAATATAGCGCATGTTTTAGCAGGCATGGGTTTAAAGACGGGGGATCGGGTGGCTATGGGNCTTTCCAATCGTGTCGAAGCACCTTTAGTACTTCTTGCATGTTCCCGGAACGGATACGTATGCACTCCCTCCCTTCATNGAAATTATAGCACCGCTGAGATGCTAACGCTTGTAAACGAAATAGATGCAGCGGCAGTAATTAGCGAAAAAGGATGGAGCGCCGATAAAGGGGATCTCGCCAAACTAATTCAAACAAAGAACCAGAATCGTGTTTGCTTTTCCCTATCAGACGATCGCACCTTAGCTGAGGAATTCTCAAATTTGGAAAGTGAGGGAAATGATGGTGCGTCTCCTCAATTGGGGGCGGANAAAGTTTGCTATCTTGCCTTTACCTCTGGGACTACNGGNAGGGCAAAAGGTGTAATGCACAGCGATAATACCCTTCTTGCAAATGCCCGAGATTTGGTGACCGATTGGCAACATGACCGATCGACCGTGTTGCTCTCACTTAGTCCACTATCCCACCATATTGCATGGGTTGGTTTGGCTCAGGCTTTAATTGGTGGTTCGGAATTTGTGATNNANGATCCTCCNCNCGGTATGACTACTTTAGANTGGCTTTGCNAAGNTAACGCCACTTATGTGATGGGTGTCCCGACACACGCGATNGATCTACTCCAAGAGCAGCGTGAGCGACGACAGAAGTCACTTGGAATGGTAAAANTTTTTTATATGGCTGGCGCACCCATTCCCCGTAGTATTGCAGAATGTTTCCTGGCACAGGGTATCGTGCCGCAAAATGTATACGGAATGACTGAAAATTCTTCCCATCAATATACACATCCAGAGGACGATACCGATATTATTGTTTCTAGTTGTGGGCGTGGAGGTAGGGCATATGAGGTGAGAATTTTTAATCCTGAGGATAGAGATAAATCTATTGGCATGGGTCAGGTGGGAGAAATTGGNGGGCGTGGTGCCGCTTTAATGCTCGGTTACTTTAATGATCAGGGATCAACGGAAAAGTCTTTTAATAAAGACGGATGGTTTATGAGTGGCGACCTGGGCCGAATCGATGCAAGTGGCAATCTAGANGTTGTNGGTAGGTCAAAAGACATCATTATTAGAGGCGGGCGCAATATACATCCACGCAAGATAGAAGATCTTGTGCTGGNGTTTNCAGGAATCCAAAAAGCGGCCGCNATCCCTGTTCCGGACCGGCGACTTGGGGAGAAGGTATGTCTAGTCATTTTGAGCGATGGCGGTCGCAAACCCGATNCANATGAAGTTTTGAATTTTTTGTACGCATCAGGACTTTCTATATATGACATGCCGGAATATTACGCGGTATCNGANTCTTTCCCTCTTACCGCAAGTGGCAAAATATTGAAGCGAGCCTTGATAGCAGAGGTAAAACAAGGAACCTTAGTTCCGGTGCCTGTACGGTTTAAGGTTGATAATCATATTGGGGATGAAGCGGTAGAAGATGAAACTGATAAATCTTGATTGGTATGAAGATGTAGCGGTAATGAAGATCAACCGCCCAAAGTCCTTGAACGCCCTGTCATTCGGTTTACTGGANGAGATGGANGTGTGTTTCCGGAAGGTTAATGGCTCNAAAAGCAGGGTGCTTATTGTCACGGGCACTGGCGATAAGGCTTTTTGTGCAGGGGCCGATGTTGTCGAGCTTACTGGGAAAACCCCCGCGGAACACCGGCGTGGTNTAGAAAGAGGTCAGGCTTTATTTGAGGGACTGTCTCGTTTCCCTGTACCGGTTATCGCCCTCATCAACGGGTACGCNTTTGGTGGNGGCCTCGAACTTGCTTTNGCTTGTGATTTTCGATTGGCACTGCCAAGTGCAAAGTTAGGTTTGCCTGAGATCAAATTGGGATTGATCCCGGGCTACGGCGGCACCCAAAGGTTACCTCGACTGATTGGAGAGGCACGGGCTCTTGAGCTAATCCTCACTGGGCAGGCTATTTCTGCTTCAGAGGCTGAGAGAATCGGGCTAGTCAATTGTTTAGTGGAAGGGGACGGCCTTCAGGCNGCAATCAAGTTTTCGAGGAGATTTACAGGATACAGTTCGGTGGCTCTGGCACATGCTCGTAATGCTACCAAGCGGGCTTTGGATCAACCGGTCCATGCTGGACTGAAGATAGAGGCAGACTGTTCCACGCAGGCTTATCAAAGTAAAGATGCTGCGGAAGGCATGAGCGCCTTTGTTGAAAAACGGNCCCCGCTCTTTCTGGATCAATAGTCCTGGTTGGATCGGGAGGCCCCACGGGTTTGGNACATACAAAAAGAAGTGGTTAAGTTATACGNGTCAGGAAAAAAATGTTACGGCCCGATTGGCGACGACATTCAAATAGGTACGGCCAACTCCGTTGGAGGNAAAATGATGTTATTTCGAACAGGCTTTCTGACAACGGTCACTTTATATGCTTTTTTTGTAGCNGCAACGGCTTGGTCTGCGGAACTAACGGCGCATAGGGCTATTTATGACCTTCGTCAGCTGTCCGGCGGGAGCGGATCCAATTTTACCANTGTGAATGGAAAAATGTANCTTGATTGGAGCGATGTTTGTGATGGGTGGACGCTAACGCAGCACGTTCGGCTCAATTTTATTGGTCGCACGGGTCAGGAAATACAAAACGATTTTACCTTTTCAAGTTGGGAGTCCCGAGATGGAAATGAATTTCGCTACACAATGCGTAGTACGACCAATGATGAATTGAATGAGCAAATTGAAGGAAGAGCCGAGTTGGAAGAGGGGGGTGCCGGCGGCGTTGCCTTGTTTATCAGTCCAGAGAAGAAACAGGTGCCGTTGCCACCTGGTACATTGTTTCCGACGGAGCATCTTTTTCTAACGATTGATCACGCCATGGCAGGAGAAACTGTGCTGACAGCTCATGTTTTTAGTGGTACCGGGGATGATAGTTTAAATGAAGTTTCTGCCTTTATTGGGCGGTTGATTGAACCGGAGAAAATGGTTGCTGGATCATCGGAAAGTGAGCTCTCCGATAGTGATAGTCTTTTGTTACTTCGGTCTTGGCCAGTAGCAATGGCATATTTCCCCTATGGGTCCGGAGACCATGAACCGGAGTTTGAGGTACACTTCACCATTATGGAGAATGGGGTTTCGCCCAGCATGGACTTGGATTATGGCAATTTTGCTATTCGTGCCGCTATGGAGGAACTCGAATATCATTTACCCCCAGACTGTTAAAAAATGCGCTAGTCAGGACTTGTGGGTTTTTCAGATGTCAGAAAGGGTTCAGTATTGACTAGTCTAGTGGGTATCTAGCATGTCAGGAGGATCGGCGTCCAACGTACTACTTAACCG
>PAVD01000042.1 GCA_002712985.1 Rhodospirillaceae bacterium | reverse complement strand
CTATCATTGATAAGGTGGGATCCAAATATTATTTTGCATACTCTTTAATTCCCTACCTATTGGGTTTGCTAGTTCTAGTTAGTTTCGAAAACCCTATCTGGGCTTGGGTTTATCTGGGCTTGTTTGGAGTAGGATCCGGATTGAGAGCAACTATCGTCCCTGTTGTTTTATCGGAGTTCTACGGCACACAACATATTGGAGCTATTCGAAGTTTCGTCGCTACCTTAGGAGTGTTTGCCTCAGCTATTGGACCGCCAACTCTTGGCTTTGCACTTGATCAAAATATTTCAATCTCTCTAATGACTACCATCGCAATAACCTATTTTATTTTTTCTATTCTTTTGGCACTCTACGCAAACCTACTTGAAAAAAAGACAAAATAGCCATGACCGGCAGTGGATTAAAAAAACTCAGTGTTGCCTCAATTCGGGGAGACATATACGGCGGAATAACTGCAGCAGTTGTTGCTCTTCCTCTTGCACTGGCATTTGGTGTTGCGTCTGGAATAGGACCGATTGCTGGACTTTATGGCGCAATAGCTGTCGGGTTTTTCGCCGCAGTGTTTGGTGGAACTCCATCTCAAGTGTCGGGACCTACCGGCCCTATGACCGTCGTCATGGCGATCATAGTGGCAGAACATGCGGACAACCTTCCGGAAGCATTCACAATTGTGTTTCTTGCCGGGCTCATACAAATCTTTCTTGGAGTCATCAAAGTTGGGCGCTTCGTGTCTTATACGCCCTATCCCGTCGTTTCAGGATTCATGTCAGGAATTGGAGTAATCATAATACTAATTCAGACATTACCATTTTTTGGATTGGCAAGTGCCTCTGGGGGACCCCTTGGCGCCATAGCGCAATGGAGCCAAATTCCGTTAGCACTAAATTTGGACGCTTTGACCCTCTCCATAATTTCTCTTGCTATAATGATTATGTGGCCGACCAAACTGCGAAAGCTATTGCCGCCCGCACTAGCATCATTGATCGTTGGAAGTTTATTAGGATTATTTATTTTTGGAGGTGCCCCAATAATCGGTGCGGTACCGACGGGACTCCCAGACCTCTACATACCGACCCCGAGCATCTTTACAATTCCATCACTTATTCAACCTGCCTTAATCCTGGCGCTCCTTGGCTGTATCGATAGCTTGCTTACATCGCTTGTAGCTGACTCANTTACACGAACAAGACACAACTCAAATAAGGAACTCATTGGGCAGGGATTNGGAAACATGGCTGCAGGCATTATCGGGGGATTGCCTGGNGCCGGTGCTACCATGCGCACTGTCGTAAATGTGAAAGCTGGTGGCACAACCCCTATTTCAGGGGCATTCCATAGCATAGTGCTATTGTCCCTATTACTCGGCCTAGGTTCCTTGGCTGCCAATATACCTCATGCTGTTCTTTCCGGCATTCTGATCAAAGTAGGTTGGGATATTGTCGACTGGAGATTTCTAACCAAAATTCGAATAGCACCGCGACCCGAAGTATTTGTCATGCTAGCTACATTAGGTCTAACCGTTTTCGTAGATCTCATTGTGGCAGTCGCGGTGGGACTCATACTTGCGAGTTTTGTCACCTCGCTATGGTTGGAGAAAAAAGAACTTAAAGGTATTTATACGCTGGCAACGCTGGATAAATATGACAAGCTTTCCGAGGCAGAAAAGAAAGAAATACTAAATCTTCGTGGAGAGGTAAACATCGTTATTCTGAGTGGGAATTTGTCCTATGCTTCTGCTCGAGCCCTAATGACACACATTAGCACCGACGCCAAAGGGCACAAAGCAACAATCTTTGACTTCTCTCACATGACTTACGTTGACACCAGCGCCGCTCTGGCTATTGAGGAAGCGATCGAGATGACTTTGGAGACAACTGAAGGAATTTTTATATCTGGATTGGCCGAGCCAGTCAGCAGCACTATGCTATCTCTCGAGGCTCTGAAGGCTATACCCAAGACAAACATCACACGCTGTTTAATCGACGCAATACGCATGGCCCATCTACATATCAACTCATGAATTCTACGTAGACATCACCTTAAGCTGCGACATATCAACGCTGTCTTCCCCGTAGCTAGTGATATCTCCTGTTGTCATAAAAGTCTCCCAAGCTACACCTTGAGGATCTGACACCCAAACCTTCTGGCCCGTAGCGTAACAGCAAGAAGCAGTTTCTTGTTTTATTAAGGGCCGTCCCGATTGTGACAACCTTTCAGAGGTTTCTGCCAATATTTTCTCATTCTCGCATTGAATCCCTAGGTGATTGACGCCTACTTCGCAGCGTGTTGAGATCGCAAAATTGACTCTGGGATTCTCTAACATCCACTTTGCATAATCGGTCTCGCATACGGTTGGCTCCACACCAAACAAGCCGGTATAGAAGTCAACTGAACTTTCGATATCCTTCACGCCAACATGAACATGCATTCTACTCATGGAAGGTCCCTCCGTTAGTCGCACACGTTANAAAAAANACCTAACATAATANCTTCAAGTANACAGTNCTATGCACAAAANGTTTCGCCCAGAATGTNCATTTCTTTTAATTCATGAAACTGCATTCTCTCTGAATCGGTTGATTGCCGTTACTCCATCAAAAGAATGAGGAAATACCAGAGGCAGAGCTTCTGCTTTAATTTTCACATTTGCAAACATCAGCTCNCGTCCATTTACAATCATATCTTTTAAATCCTGCACTTGAGATTCATTCTTGACAGTCAACGTATTCGCAATACCGCATCCACGGGCCACTGCCTCAAGATCGGTTGGTCCTGCCGTAGCCGTTGGCTGACTTCCTGTTTCGACGTACGATTCGTTATCAAGTATCACTACTGCCAAATTCGAGGGTGCCTGGTTGGCAATAGTTGCAAGTATTCCAAGCCCCATCAATATCTCCCCATCACCCGTAAAAAGGACAACACGTTTTTTTGGCTGTGCCATAGCTAAACCTAGGGCGAAAGGCCCGGCCTGCCCCATAGCCCCAATGAACCTGAAGTTACCTGCGTGTTCCCCAGCAGCGGTAAGGTCCCAAGTAGACGAACCAAGACCAGAAACCGCCAGTAAATTTTTTGGGCGACCATCAAGAAGAAACTTGATCAAAGGGCGACGATCCAACATTCCCTTAACCCTCCCTAAACTGTTTTGCACCAATCATCTTTTGCGACAGCAACACAGCCGAGGATTGTCGTGTGTTGAAGGCAAAATTCGCCGCAGCATCCACCGTTGAACCGACTTCCCGTTTATAGTCAGCTCTAAAAACACGAACATCTATGGCCTCTAGGACCTTTGGTGTAGCCTGACCCATTGGGACTTGCCACGGAATAAATTCACCCCATTCACCGCGCATCGAAATTATCGTGAGAAATGGTATTCGACATATATTGGGTAGGGCCAGCGCATTGATGCAGTTCCCGACACCACTTGACTGCATAAGCAGCACACCTTTTCTGTCTCCGGCCCACGCGCCACATAGCAGGCCTACGCCTTCCTCCTCAGTAGTCAGAGTCACAACATCTATATCATTNTGCGCTTCACACTTCTGAATGAGGGGCGTATGCCCGGCATCCGGAACATGAGCCACCAGGGTGATNTCATGATCCCGCAGGGCATCGTANATGTCCTGATGCCAGTTNATTTNCTCATCAGTAGTCACATTCAAAANCCTCACCCCACCTGCGTCTTATTATCAATNCCCGAATGGCGTCCGCGTTCCTGCAACCTATTAANCTATAGACTACTTTCCTGTTGCGAAAGNTGTCACTTCCCGTCCTCTATACCACTAACCCTGACAACATGTTCCCGGTAACCAATATAGAAGGCGCTGGAAATTATCATTGCAACTCCAAGCCAGGTATATATTCCTGGAATTTCCTGGAACACCAGTAGTCCGAGTAATACCGCCCAAATCATTTTAGTGAAGTCAAATGGCATGACGACGTGCGTCTCCCCCTCCTTTAACGCCTGGGTCATGAGCAATTGAGCAGAGGTACCAAGTATCCCCATGATGAGCATTACCCCAATTTGAACTAAACTTGGGGTCTGCCAAACTAACACCGCCGGAATCACCGAAATTGGAACCATCAACAAACTCACGTAGGTGATTATCGTTACACTCGACTCTGTTTGTCCTAATATTTTTGTGACAATCAAGGCGAACGCAAAAAACAATGCATACGTTAGAACCAGCAGTTGCCCTACAGTAACGCTCTCAATACCAGGCCTCAGGACTACAAAAGCACCCGTAAATCCGATAAGAATTGCGATCCAACGTCGGACCCCAACGAACTCACGAAAAAAGAAGATAGCCAACACCGTCGTGAAGATTGGTGCCGTAAACGACAGCGCTGTGGCATCAGCCAAAGGGACAACGCTTAGGGCATAGAAATACGATAATACAGCAATCACGTTTAGTCCCGCACGCACCGCGTGAAGCCCTAAACGAGAGGTTCGAAGTGGGGCCAAACCATATCGGATAAACCAGGGGAGTACCACCAACAGCCCAAATAGGTTACGGAAAAAAGCAAGCTCGAATGGGTGTAGTTCGTTCGACATCCCCCGAATCAAAGCATGCAGCAAAGAATAGCAAATTGTGCTTAACAGCATCAATCCGATACCACGGGGATTGCCCCTAGGAAACCTCAAAGGGCGTAGATATCGTTGAAACACTAGAAACTACCGATTCATCCGTAATTGGGGGTAACGACAGGCATCATCTATGAACCACAGAACACGTAAACGCGGTATTTTTAGTCTTTGAATCAGGCTCCGAAACCAATTTTTCCGAAAACCTTGGCGAGCCTTTATAAAAAATTGGGGCGATGGAATATCAAACGCAACCTAGATGCGCTTTGCCTCGTAACAAGACGTAGTCGGGTTTCTCGGACAGATTACCCGTCCAACGAGACCTTGCACTCATAAAATGAGTTGCCAACCCCCGGCGACGAAATTGTGACTCGTTGGGACCCGACCGATGAAGTAATAAGCTGTGATGAAACGAAACATCCCCTGATTTCAGTAGAATGGGGCACTCCTTCTCCCTATCTATCTCTTTGTCGGGGACATGCATGTCTTCACGGTCTCCAACCATCCATTTTTCAGAGTGTTCCTTCGGACCATTAAGATGGCTCCCAGGAACTACCCATAAACAGCCGTTATCCAGGGTAACATCATCAAGCGCTACCCAAGACGAAACCAAGTCCATCGGCTCTATCGGAAAATAAGGAGAATCCTGATGATAGGTTTTCTCCATTCCACCTGGAGGTTTCATAAAAAGTTGGTCCGACAACAACTTAATATCTGGACCAATCAAGCCTTCGACAACGTCAAGTATATCGGGATTGTTAGCATGCTCAAGAAATATTCGATCGTGCTGCGCACAATGATTCAATTTACGTAGTTTGTCGATACGATGGGACCGACCCAAACCATCGGGCTCGAATTCTATGTTCTCCGTTGGAAACTCAACAAGCCCCTCAGCAATTTCGTAAGTACGCCCCCTCAGAGGCTGCAGCTGTGCCTCATTCAACAACTCCCGGACTACCAAAAACCCGTTTTTACGGTAGATGTTCACTTGCTCAGTACTTAGCACAGAGATAGCTTTCTTACCATTAAGCTACTTTGAACTATGCCAACGGCAGTACAGGGAGCCGAGCATCATACTTAGTCCCCACTCACTGAATCAGAAATCGCCTCTAATAGAGGTTTTACCACTTTACGCTTCAGATCTATTCCTACACCACACTTGCAACCCGGACAGTCACGACATATTTCGAGACCCAAATGCTGGGCTGCACTGAGTGCCTCTTCTTTGTCCGATTCACTTGCGACAGGATCTAAACGAATTCGTTGCATTTTCAAAAAAGAAAATGGACTACCCCAACGATAGGAACCGTTTTCATCCCGCTCATCCCCATCGNCAGTCAAATTNCGTTCATGCATAGGACAGTGATCAAGGCACGCGTAGCATTCAATGCAAGCAGTTAACGCATGATAGTCCTCAGGAGCCTCTACGTTCAGATCGTTTCCCCTTAAACTGGTNGGGAGTTTTCCTCGAAGCTGACGCGCAATGCCGTCTCTTTTAGCCACCATGTCACGAACAACCGGAAGAGTCGAAACCGCACTTACCTTGTCCCCGTCACGCACTCGGGCGCGACAAGCAATTCTGGGCTTACCATTTATATCCACTGTACAAATTCCGCAGGTGCGATTGCGGCAGCCATATCGGAATGAAAGGTCNGGAATCTTTGTCGCCTGTGCCTGCAACAACACATCTAAGGCCATCGGCTTTTCCCCCTCCTCACGNGGTAAATATTCGTACATTACCGATTTGGGTTTCCCCTCACGGACAGTGACCAGTTCCACCTTCATGCTGCCGCCCGATCTANGGAGTCGGACTGAACCTCGGTACTAGGACTGTGAGGTTCAGGGTCAATGTTTCCCATTACTGAGCGATACCGTTCTTCAATNATTCTGTCTTGTAGNGATACCGGTAATATTCGAAGCAATTTCATTCCGAGCTTGCGCTTCCTGTCTCGCAGAANNTANGCCATNAGACGTTGCCATGGGGTCGATGGNCGTGGAAGTCGNTCCACCTCAAAAGTCGANTCATCGTCAAGGTAAGTAGCCACAGAGTAGGGCTTATCAAACAGTATTGAAGTNACACCTCCNTCGAGGCGCATATGGGCACCTAAACTATCTTCCCGATNCAAAGCAGAAACTGCGATGGCATGCGCAGTATCAAGCATATTGGNAAGTTCCACATAATCGATGAAAGACTGATTCCAAAGGGATTCCTCACTTATATTAATTTTTCGTGCATCCTTTCGAAACTTATTGATCTGCGCCAAGAATTTTTCTATTCCACCCTTAGTGCGGGCAGGCCCAATATTTGTCCAAGCCGTCTCCTGCAGTTTCCGTATCAGACCCGATCCCGTTTTNTCTCCTTTTTGNCCCGGAAGNTTACGATAGAAATGTAGGTAAGGCGCGAACGCGTCCTGCGTTACCTTAGACTCAATTCTATCTTTTCCGGTGCATAAGGCCGCCGCGGCACGGCCTGCTCGGCTCCCAAATATTGGGCCTTCTGACAACGAAGTAGACCCNAGCCGGTTGGCGCCAAATACCCCACCCATTGCCTGGCCNGCTGCAAATAACCCTCTCACAACAGCACGGGACTCCAGAGAAACAGCAGAGCCAAATTCATCTACCCTTATTCCNCCCATGGAATAATGTGCTCCCGGACGAACCTCCCACAATTCTTTACATTCTGCAGCTGCACGGCCAAGGGCCTGACGGACGGTAGCCATCACACCACTCAGTGACGTTTCCAGGAACCTCTTATAATAGACGCCTGAACGTTCTCCTTTCACATTCGCTGTGAGATCAAGATAGCATCCACCGCGTTCGGTACCCTTTCCAGCTTCCACGGCTTTAACGATTGCAGCGGCACATTCCGCCCTTGTTCTAAGCATGACACTGTCGAGTATTACTTTTCCATCGGCATCGCGAATAACACCCAAATAGCCTGCAGTCCCTGGTTCCCCAGCCAATAATCCTTCATAGGATGGCGGAGCGGTTAGGCAAAACGGCAAGAACTGTACCTGCTCCATGTCAANAAGCTCTGCTCCCGCCCGAACCGCCAGCGCGTAGGAATCTCCCGTGTTNCCNCGCATCGTGTCTGTATTTGGAAAATACAAGGTGCTTAGCCCACCTGCCGCCACGATGACGGCTGGTGCACGTACACATAGCAACTCACCCCTACCAGCATCATAAATCAAACCACCGACGACAGAAGGNTCGTCTGATGTGGAAGCAGTCACTATTTCAAGAAACCAAGAATCTTCCACATAATCGATGCCATTACCTTGAACGACAGCATTCCACGCAGCNTGGCCCACAGAAAGTCCGCCATTATCATGGCCCACTGAGCGCCTATGGGTATGTCCACCAAGCGGGATCGGGAGAGCAACAGGCGCCGCCTTGTTTTTCTCAATACGGGGACGAACGCCTTGTCGACGAAGCCAGTCGTATGCCTCCTCGGAATCATCGGCGAATGCCTGCGTAATCTCGGGTATCGGCAGATCACCACCTGCAATACGGAGATTATCTGATAACGCCTCATGACTATCTGTATCTTCTGCAACCCCCCGTACCGTCACGATACCTTCTGCAATTTTGCTATCTGAGCACCCGATCGGGTCTTTTGCTACAACAAGAACACGGGCTCCCGCCCCAGAGGCCGCGTGGGCGGCGGCGCTACCTGCCCCGCCGGAACCAACCACAATAACATCATAATCCTTCCAAACTATTTCCATACCCATACGCGCAACATCCTTGTATCAGAGATAGATTTACACAGACCGCCGGTTTCTCAAAATAGCAGCCAGTGGAATAGCAGACAAACCAACAAGGTTCGATATTATTTCCGGATAGGCCAGTGCCAAACCTCCGATTACGAGAATGAACCGACTCAACATACAACGGCTCGATCCTGAAAACGAGCCAAGCCACACCAGATGCCCCTGTAGACCAGAAGCCACTAATACAATTCCTAATACTGCAGACCCTACTTCAAGAACAATTGTATATATGTCGCCGTGTAAAACTAAAGCGGGATTAAGGACAAAGAAAAATGGCAGAAAGTAAATCACACTTCCGAGACGCATAGCTTCAAACCCTGTTCTCATAGGTGTCGAGCCAGCAAGACTGGACGCCGCAAATGCACCTAGGGCGACAGGAGGAGTAATGTACGAAATCATTCCCCAATAAAGTATGAAGAGATGCACAGCAATCGGATCTAACCCAAGCCCAATTAAAGCAGGAGCAAGCACAATCGCTAATAGGATATAAGCGGCAGTTACTGTCATTCCGACACCCAAAACAAATGAGGTCGCGGCACCCAGCAATAAGAGAGGAACAAGTTTTCCACCTGCTACCCTTGTTATTTCTCCGGAGAAAGAGCTGGCCATCCCGGTCATCATCAAGCCACCAATGATCAACCCAACGGCAGCCAATATTGCCACAAGTTCGGCGAGCAAACGGCCACTGGACTCCACAAAGTCTACTATTTTGTCGGCAGCCACACGAATGTGCGCGGGAACATTACAAAGCAGCAGTAGGAGGATCCCTGCACCAATCGGAAGTGTCGTGGTGTAAGCAGCTGGCATTCGTACGCTTGCTAAAACAACAACCAGATACACCAGAATACCAAAGCCAAGAACGTAATACCAAACCTCACGAAAAGAAAGTTTGCCAAACTGACTAAGGGCAAGCAAAGCAATTGTTGCATAAAAGGGCGCATGCGCTTCTCGCTTAAGATAGATCAGCAAGTACACAAGTAAAAGAAACCCGAACACGTAAAACCACCCTTCAGATATCGTCTTTCTCAAAGAGGGCAATTCGGCAGGGGGCAGTCCCTTGACGCCGTTGCGAGCAGCATAAGAGTCAATCTGAACAAAGAGTCCGAAAAAATATAGAAACGATGGAACGACAGCTGCAGTCGCTACGGCCACGTATGGAACTTCAAGAAATGATGCCATTACGAATGCGGTCGCACCCATTACAGGTGGCATCAACACACCACCCGTAGATGCACAAGCCTCTATTCCACCCGCATACCGGGCTGGATACCCGGTACGCTTCATGGCNGGAATAGTCATGGCNCCTGTAGTCAGCACNTTCGTGACTACACTCCCGCTAAGTGACCCGAATAAGCCGCTTGCGAAAATCGCAACCTTCGCAGGCCCACCGCGAACACCCCCCAAAAGGGCAAAAGCCAAATTAATAAAAAAACGTCCACCACCTGTGGTCTGCAACGCCACACCAAACAAAATAAAACCAATTATGAGAGTCCCAAATACCCGCATCGGNATACCCAAAACNGACTCCTCACTCATAAGATGATACCTGGCAGTCGAGACAATATCCTGCGGGAGCCCAGAAAAAAGGGCCGGCATAAAGCTTGCATCCGCAAAAATTGGATACAATGAAAATAACCCAAAAATTACTGCAATAGCGGGCCCACCCGTTCGCCGGGCAGCCTCCATGATTAGTCCCCAGAGGAAAAACGCCAGTACGACAGGNAATGTTGGAGATAAAAACTCCCACCCCTCCTCCAAACTTTGCAATCCCGTAACAGCGAAATAGACACTAATGAATAGGCACAGCCCGAACATAACCAAATCATAAATAGGAACATGATTCCTTGGACTCTTCNGAGAAAATGGGAAAATTAAAAATATGTTCGAAAGGTAAAATGCAAGCAGTAGGTATAGATAGCTATTTTCAAGCAGTACCACAGTACTTAACACCTGCAGTGCTAGGATTTGGTGTACTGCAAGCAAAACCCCTACAACCGTGAAACCTAAAAAACAAAAGCGGTAAACACCGCTTAATTTTCGAAACCTAGAACTTGGAACGCCGGGCTCGGTTGATACCCCGTCATCGTTGCTTTCTTCTTGATCTACCATACCGTATCCATTCCAGCTGCGCTCAGAGCAGCATTACGTGCCGCGAGCCAGATGTCTTCGAAGGCTCCACCCGCCTTCTCTGATTCATGAATACTTTCCCACGCATCTTTTAGTACCATTTGCCGTTCTACGAGTAACCGGTTGTGAACATCGTAATCATCACTCCATACGCCTATTTCCTTGAAGTAGCGGATTGCACCGGAATGATAGGGCACGATCCAATCAAAAACTTGACGCTCTATTGCAAAGCCGAGCCCGCTGGAATGTGCGTTTTTATATTTATCAAAATTCACATGAAGCAGCCTAGCAAGATCGTATGCCATTTCCTCATCGCGGTCAGAATAGGTAATAAGAATTGGGTATCCATAACTCCCGCCTTCCAGGACGTTATCTGGCGACAAACCCACCCCAGCGGTCGCAATATGTGGTAGAATCCACGGCGTAATACTACTCATACGCCCCCAACCGGCCGCATCTTCGTGTGGCGCTGGGATGAAACGCATCCCACGCGGCGAGCCTTCCAATTGATACAACATAGAAGAATTAGTCGAGGCAATCGCGGCATCGATCGTGCCATCAATCATACCTTGAATGGAGGCCTTCCAGCCTGAAACCTCCATCCGAACCACATCATCCCAAGTCAAGTTGCCGAACGCTAGGTATCCCGTCATGTTCATATTTAGGGCTGGCCCCCCCACCACCCAGGCGACACGTTTTCCAATCAGATCGTACGCNGTTTCNACTCCGGAATCTCTTGCNACAACCGGCAAACCGATATTCACGTCTGACCAACTCATCATAATCAACCGAACGGGCTGTGGGCCCCAACGTCTTGCACCAAATTCGTTNACACCCTCTTGTGCAAGATANCTTCCTATCCCCATTGCAGAGAAATGAACTCTNCCAGCACGCAATGGTGTCATTCGGGAAATATCATTTTTNCCAGGTATCACACGAAGGCGATANCCNTCATCCGCCAATGCATTCCCNATCGCGACTGAAACNGCATATCCAGCTGANGTAGTNCCATAAGCCGTCCAGCCAAAGGTTCNTGGCAGTCCCTCTGCAGATACTTCTGGGTTCGCCATAAAGAAGATCACCGATATAACCGAGACGACCTTCACAACTGTGGAAAAAAATGATGACATCACTTCATCTTCCGTTTTTAAAGTTTCAAAAAGTTCACAACCAAAGAGGCTATCGTTTAGCTCAGAACTATCTCGTTTACCAAACTCAACTCTTTGGGAGAATCCAATGACTACGCTTCTGGCTTGGCAACCTTTGCCCAAGGAGAAGGAATAAACGCTGCACCAATCTGCGACCCACCCGTCAAAGGACTGCTCACCAGATTCGGACATGCAAAAAGCGACGGATAAACCCCATGCTGACTCGCCAATATCGAAAATTTCTCGGCAAGTCGTTTTTGTATCGGGGTTATTAGTTTGTTATCAATGTTTATAATCTCGTTCCCACTGACATCTATTCTTGGTTGCGCCAGTGCAGTACCGACATCCATTTTATAATCTACTAAAAACGAGAGGAGCTGAAATACAGCCGGCATAATTCTTCTGCCACCCGAGGCACCAAGGGCAGTACGCTGACCATCGTGAGTAACAATCGTTGGGCACATGTTGGACAACGGCCTTCGACCAGCAGCAATAGAATTGGGCCGTTCGGGCCTAGGATCAAACCACATGATACCGTTATTCATGAGAATGCCAGTACCTGGCAACATGACCTTGGAGCCAAACAGAGACAACAAGGTTTGGGTTAACGCCACAAAGTTACCGTCGCGATCCACTGCACATAAATGTGTCGTACAGGAAGGCGCCTTAGAGTCATCATTATGCCCCATTGTTTCAAAACGTTCTGAATATGCGGCATCTAAGCTTTCGGCATAAGCCATATAAGCATTAGCATCCGGAGCAGTTTCAGGAGTGTAGCGACCCAACTGTTCTAGGGCCGTGAGCAAACTTGGCCCGGCAGTCAACCCGGGCGCAACGTGCACGGTAGCATCGCGGTAAGTTCCCATATCAGCAGGCAGTATTGTAGCGGCGTAATTCTTTAAATCCTCGCCTGAAATTTTATTGCCACCCTCAGACAACTCGGAAAGAAGGGAGTCTGCAATTTCCCCCTGGTAAAAATCTCGTGGGCCGGCATCATGCAAACGACGTAACGTCTTCCCTAGATTTCCTAACTTCAACCGCGGAGGAGCAGCACCCCATTCACCCACTGGAGGGTATCCTGATGGCAAAAAGACTCGCGCGCTTTCTGGAAAACATGCCANGTCTTTCGCAGCCGTAGAAATCATCAATGTGGCATACCAATCNGCAATCATTCCNTCTTCNGCCAGTNCTAGTGCTGGTGTAATTGTCTCANCCCAAGACCTTGTTCCAAATCGTTGCAACGCAGCAGAAATNCCAGCCACATAGCCGGGAACCGCTATTGATGGAAATCCACGCAGATTTCGGTCATCTTGTACAGCAGGCCATCCAAACAAGTCAGAAGCGTTTCCACCTACAAGTGGATAATCGGCCTCATTAAGATTCTNNGGCGCTATCATTCCAAAATCNACTGCATAGACTTGATCTTCTGCGGCNACGTAGACAAGCATGAAACCGCCCCCGCCTAAACCACTCATCCATGGTTCCACGGTGCCAATACTAAGGCTNGCAGCGACCGCTGCATCTATGGCATTGCCACCGTCTCTTAGTACATTGGCTCCAATATTTGATGCGATGTAATGTTGACTTGAGACCAGGCCATGTTCTGAAACTACCGGCGGTTTTTTTATACTCCAGGTCTCATATTGTTGTTGCTCAGTCATAAGCTTCAGCCTCATAGCGTGTCTGTTATTTGCAACCTAAAGGTTCAAAAAGAAAAAANTTAACAATCCTCAAGTCCCACCACCGAAGAGCGGATTCGAAACCGCCAAAAAATTCCAACTATGTTTTACTTTCCAACAATCCCAGTTCGGTGAGACGGTTTCTCAACAATTTATCTTGTTCCGGTGTGAGAGGAGATCCTGGGGGCCGTGGACTTCCACAGTCTAGGCCAAGACGATGCCCCACGGCCGATTTCAATACTGCATGAAAACCGCCGATACGAAGTAAATTACAAACTGAAATTCCTTTGTCTTGTGCCGCACGCGCACGCTCCATATCGCCACTTTGAAAAGCATCCCAAAGCTCAACCCAGAATTCTGGACCAATTCCAGGAGCCCCATCTACCGTTCCGACTGCACCAAGACTGAGTGCTGGNAATGTCAANGCACTGAACCCGATAAAACAACTCAAGCCCAAGTTCACGAAGTCCCGTACATACGTGAAATTATACGCCGAGTGTTTTAGACCNTCCATATTAGGAACACGTTCTTGGAAAAGGGCCATCATTGCAGGAGTAATTTCGCAACCCGTAGAACTCGGTAAATTATATGCAAAAAATGGAAGGGACGCAGCACTNGACACACTCCGGTAGTGCTCTGCAACAGCCTCNTCACTTTGCANATAGAAAAATGGTGGGACACAACAGATCGCATCTACACCAGCCTTCGCCGCATTTTCNGCCATCTTCGCTGCCCGCTTGGTGGTTGGTGCCCCAACNTGCATAATGATTTTTGCTCGACCCGCGGTTTGGTCTGCCACAATGGCGGCAATCCGGCTGTTTTCTTCGTCGTCCANCAGGACACTCTCTCCACTACCACCAGCCACCCAGAAACCATTAATCCCCGACTGGATATTAAACTCTACAACCTCGCGAAACACCTCTTCGTTTAACTCGTGATCCGAGTTCATTGGAGTAATCAGTGCGGTATAAATACCTTCAAATTTTCGTTTCTGACTCATGCTAAAAATTCCCTCCCAACACCACTTTATGGTAAGTCATAACAAAGTGAACTATCTGAACTGCAATTATCCTATTTTACCTTATCCATATTAATCCGTCTCAAATATAGTCGGCGTACTTTCAAGCGTCCCGCTTGTCGAGGCCGCCTGATTGATGTCAATATGCGACAGAACCCAATCCCAGAAAAGAAATTATACCCAACTATGCTACATAGTACTAAACAACTCGTGATCCTTATACTGGCTATTTTATGGCTGTCCGGTAACTCAAATGCCGACTCAAATGTGGACCAAATAAAAAACAAACTGGGAGAGGTATTTCACCGAACAATGGCCCATTGGAATTTCGACTATAATAAATTGGATGAGACAAAGGTGGGAGTGGCATGCATACCGTGGAACGATATAGACCCAGCCTTCCTTGAGGGAGGCATTTTCGAGGCGATTGGCTTCTCCTACTCAATGGCAAAGGAAGATTTTGCGATCCGTACTGCCCACCAAGGATGCGAACAAATGGCTCGGCATTATGAGGTTTCCGATTGTACCTGCCAGGTAGTACTGATCGATAATGAGGTTCGGGCGGAGGTACCCACTAACTTCATCACTGGGCTAAAGGCTGAGTAATATTTGATGAAAATGAGAAACCTCGTTTCCAGTCTCCCCGACGCTTCCTCATCAAAACATCCAGCTTTCAAAGTCGTTGGCTTGATTAGTATGGGTCACTTCGTGAGCCATTTTTACATGCTGCTCATACCTCCCCTATTCCCGATACTAAAAGATGAGTTCGGAGTCTCATACACAGAACTGGGAATTGCAATCGCAGTATTTAGTGTCGTTACCGGATTGACTCAAACACCAGTCGGTTTCCTCGTGGACCGGTTTGGTGCAAGAAAAATATTGCTATGTGGGATGTTGCTGGGATCAGGAGCTTTCATTTGTATAGGGCTTGCACCGAGTTATTGGATGCTTGTCGCCATGATGGGTCTCGCTGGCCTGGCAAATTCTGTGTATCACCCGTGCAATTACTCGATCTTGAATGCGTCCATCCAAAACGAACGCATGGGGAAGGCATTTTCCATTCACACTGCCTCGGGCATGCTGGGGAATGCTGTTGCCCCGTTAACGTTGGTTTCTCTGATGTCGATTTTTGATTGGCAAACAGCGCTAATGATATGCGGACTTTTCGGGGTTTCCGTGAGCCTGGTAATTGGAATNAACAGGCACTTGTTNCACGATCCCGCTTCCGGTGGTCGATCTANTGCCGCTACAACCCAATCTGGCTTGCGCCTTTTGTTTAGCCTTCCAATCCTGCTAGGGGCACTGTTTTTTCTCGGTATCGCCGTAGCCGGTTACGGCATCGGTAGTTTCGGTATCGCCACATTAACAGTCATTCATGAAATTACTGTAAGCGATGCAGCTACAATTCTCTCGGCATATCTGTTTGCCTCTCCAGTAGGTGTTTTGGTCGGTGGCTGGATTGCAGACCGCATCGGGAACCATCACATCTTTGCCGGATTTTGTTTCATGGGCATATCGGTACTCTTTTTCGCCGTGGCTGGTATCTCCATGAATCTAACCGCTATCGCACTACTTTTTGTCGTCGCTGGATTCCTCTCAGGGATCGTGTCCCCGTCCCGAGATATGTTAATCCGTTCGCTCGCCCCCCCTACCGAAATGGGAAAGGTTTTTGGTTTTGTATCGACGGGATTCAATGTAGCTGGAATTATTGCACCACCATTATTTGGATATATTCTTGACAACTACAACGCGAATACCGTTTTTTGGGTAGTCGGTATNGTGAGCTTACTAACCGTGATGACGGTTGTTACGACGGGAGAGAAACGGAAAATTATTCCGTCTAATTAAGAGCTGCTCAACTTAATCCTGTAGACGACGAGCAAAACTCAATTCGTGACCGTCTGGATCTGTGATGTGGAAATAACGTTCCCCCCAAACGGCATCTCGAGGAGCAAAATCCGGATCAAGTTTATTTGAAATAGCTCTCNTATANATGNCATCAACATCGTTCACATAAAAAATTGCACGTCCCCACCAACACGGTTCACGTTCGGGTCTCTCCATGGTGATATTTAGATATTGGTCACCAGCCCGAAACGTTACAAATTTTGTATCGATGTCTCCCCTTGCCAATTGAAATCCAAGTAATTGATAGAAATTTACTGCCCGCGCTATATCGGAAGTGGCAAGTGTGAGGGCGCTAATGGACTCGATGTATACGGCATCAGATTTTGAATTCATGCGAAAANCCTCACGGTACAGGTTTACCCGGCAAAGATTCTATACGTACAAGTGACACGCAACTTTATGTCCATCACTCGCTTCTGATAGATCGGGCATCACCTCACTACAGGCGGGTACCGCAAAGGAACAACGAGGATGGAATGGGCATCCCGAAGGGGGATTTAGGGGGCTTGGCACCTCTCCCTCCAATATTACAACGTCACGTTTGGCCTCTTCGTCAGGGGAGGGTATCGGCACTGCAGATAGTAGTGCCTTCGTATAGGGATGCTTGGGATCCCTATAAAGATCGGAACGTTTTGCGATTTCGACTACTTTCCCCAGATACATCACCATTACACGGTCACTGATGTGCTGAACCACGGAAAGATCATGGGCGATAAACAAATAGGTTAAACCAAGCTCGCCTTGCAGAGTTTCCAATAAATTTATGATTTGAGCTTGTATGGAAACATCTAGGGCGGAAACCGGCTCGTCGCACACCACCAGACTAGGTTGTAAAGCAAGAGCCCTGGCAATTCCAATGCGTTGACGTTGCCCTCCCGAAAATTCATGAGGGTAGCGTTGACCCATAGACTGGTCCAACCCTACCATTTCTAGAAGCTCGGATACCCTTTCCTCGTATCTGGAACGATCCCCGGAAACCCCGTGTGCGATCAGTGGCTCACCGATAATAGCTCTTACCCGCATTCGAGGATCCAAAGCGCCAAACGGATCCTGATAGACCATCTGCATTTTGCGTCTCAGCGGACGCATCGCCCGTCTATCCAAGGAACTAATCTCCTGTCTATCGAACACGATACGCCCCGAGGTAATGTCAACCATGCGCAAAATAGCCAAAGCCGTCGTCGTCTTGCCGCAACCGCTCTCCCCAACCACCCCCAAGGTTTCTCCCGAATGCACCTGAAAAGAAACGCCATCTACGGCTTTTACGGTACCCGTTTGACGCCCTCCCAAAAGTCCACCTTTGACCGGAAACTCAACTCTCAGATCCTCGACAGACAGCAAAGGTTCCGTCTCATTCATGTAAATTCACCCAACAAGCTGCCATGTGGTTGTCGACCGACTCAACTAGTTCCGGTCTCTCCCTGAGGCACTGTTCAACCGCATGGGTACAACGATCCTGAAAAGCACAGCCAACCGGCAAGTCCGCAAGATCCGGTGGTTGCCCTTCAATTGGGGTCAACGCTGCCTTCGCCTCTCCGTCGAGTTGAGGGACTGATTTCATAAGACCAACTGTATACGGATGTTTAGGGCTATTATAAATCTGACGAGCGCTTCCNGACTCTACGATGCGGCCTGCATACATAACATTTACGCGATCCGCATACCGAGCAACAACGCCAAGATCATGNGTNATAAGNACCAGTGCAGCCCCTGTTTCACGNGTTAGGTTCTTNAGTAAATCGAGTACCTGCGCCTGCACTGTAACATCAAGTGCNGTAGTGGGTTCGTCGGCAAAGATTAATTCGGGTTCACATGCAAGACTCATGGCAATCATGGCGCGCTGCCGCATGCCGCCTGAAAACTGGTATGGGAATGCTTGAGCCCGTTGCTCAGGGTCTGGGATCCGAACCTTTTCTAATAATCCGATACATTTGTCCCACACTGTTCTTTTCGTAACGTTTTGGTGTACCTCTATCGGTTCTCCCACTTGTCGTCCCACTGTAAGGGAAGGATTTAGTGACGTCATCGGTTCCTGAAAAATCATGGCTATGCGGTTACCACGAATTGATCGCACCTCTTCCTCGGTGATAGATAGGAGATCACGACCCCCAAAACGGATCTCTCCAGACACAATTTTTCCGGGAGGGCTCGGGATCAAACGCAACACGGAGAGGGCTGTTACACTTTTCCCGGAACCGCTTTCCCCTACTACGGCAACTGTCTCTCCCGCATTGACGTCAAAAGAAACTCCGTCAACCGCTTTCACCACTCTGCCATCCGAGTGGAAATGGGTGGTTAAATTGCGAACCTCTAGAAGGGATGGCACGAGACATTCTTCATGGTTTTACGACCCGCAGCCCATTTCCCGTTNCAACTCTTGATCGATCCAGATACGAGCGTATATGGGACCCGGGTCTTGCGTACCGACGCTATGCTCACCCCAATAGTTTTTGACGTACGGCCACCAGGCTTCATACATAGTGGGTGTCGGGAGCCAGACGTACGGGACTCGTTCTCCAATAATGCGAATATTCATTTCCCTCAGGAGTTCGTCACGTTTCTCCGCGTCTTGCATAGAAATCGCCTTGAAGAAGGTTTCATCATGCTGCGGATCCGAATGCATTGCTGCATTCCAGGTCTGACCGGTTACAAACCGAGATCTGAGAACCTGAAATGGATTCCCTTCATCGGTATCCGCAAGATATCCAAGAGCCTGCTCTGGGTCACGCATTGCCGCCCGAAATGCGGAATAATCCATCGGCTTGGCTATCACCTTGACGCCTATACGCTGATAGTAAGCCTCGAACATGGCCATCAGGTCCAGATGGTAAGGATTCACACTTGCAAACATGATTTCAAATTTAAATCCGTCCGGATAACCGGCCTCCGCCAACAATTGTTTGGCCTTTTCCGGATGGTACTCAAAAAGCTCTCGTGCTTCCGAAGGCAAGTCTTCCAAAGGAGTGTAGTAATCGGGCCACCGCACCGAGAAGGGATAATTGAGAATTTCACCTTCACCGTTGAGAAGNGTATCCANTATCTCNTGCTGGTTTATAGCCAAATTCATCGCACGTCGCACCCGAACGTCATCGAAGGGTGGTTTGTCATTTCTGAGCGCAAGGTATCCTGGATTCCCAAGATAACTTTGAACAATTAATTCCGGTGCGGAGCGTTTAAGTTGCTCCGCAAACTGCCAGCGAAATGCCTCGAGAATGTCCACCTTACACGTACGAATAGCCGCGATGCGGGCCGATTCATCGCCCATGATGTGATATACAACGCGGTCGTTGTACGGTAGATCATAGGCCACACCGTTGATCACTTCCTTGTCCCAATATTCGTCATTTCGGTCATAGACCTGAACGTCGTCGGGCCGGACATTTACCACTTTGTAGGGACCGGTTCCGGTTTTTAGGCGCCANTCATCGGAGCCTTTCCCATCATTCATCTTCAAGACTTCTGGGGGCGCTATCCCACTGAAATATCCCCACAGGAGACGATAGCCAATATTGGCATTCCATTCCTTTAAATATGCGACAGCGGTGTATTTATCCTCTGCCTTCCACTCGCTAATAAAATCCCACCAGGTAGGAATGCCTCTGGGACCCGTCTTCATGTGCGTATAGTTGAATACAATATCTTCCGCGACCAATTCACGGCGTTCCATGACTCCTTCCTTGGCCGGCCAGAACACACCCCGCCGAATCTTGAATATCAAGCGCAAGGGATTTTCTTCTACCGACCAACTCTCGGCTAATTCACCCGTTAGGTGTTTATCCGGAAGATAGCTGAGCGATTTGAAGGGATTTTCGGCTGCGCCCCGCGGTCCGAAATCCAGATCCCCCTTGGCCAAATGCTCCAGAAATAATCCATCATGATTTGTCTTCCAGACCCAGTCGTACTGGTTAAACGATAAAGCGTTCAGGCCAGCAAGTCTCGTAAGGATGTTGACGGTACCGCCATATTGCGGCTCTCCCCGCTCTGGCCCTGCCAAAGTAGGATTCACTACGAAGACGATGGACAAAACGAAAAATACGCCGAAAACAATATTTGGTACCTTCATTACTTCTATCCCCCTCTACAAATAAATGGACCTCTACATTACATGTTTTTCCCTCCAGATCCGCGCATCCGTGGATCCAGAAGATCTCGCAAGGCATCCCCAAACATGTTGATGTTATACACAACGATGGTAATCGCCAAACCTGGCATAATCGCCAACCACGGTGCTTGGAACATATAGCTCCGCCCTTCGAAGCTAAGCATCCCACCCCAACTCGGGGCAGGAGGTGGAATGCCCAAACCCAAAAAACTTAATGCAGCCTCCACCAAAATTACTCCTGCCAGTCTAGTCGTAAACAGCACGATCAGAGGGGCCATAATATTTGGCAAAATATGCCGTAATAAAATTCTCGGAACAGAAACGCCAATCGACTCTGCCGCATGGACATAATCGTTCTCTTTGACGGTTAGCACGGCGCTACGGACAATTCGGGAACCGGCAATACCATACAGCAGACTAAGCACCAATATCACCTGCCACATCCCTGGCCCAAATACGGAAACCGCCACGATAACAACGACCAAATCGGGAAAACTCATCCACGCATCGACCATACGCTGGACAATCATATCGAATTTGCCCCGAAAAAAACCCGTCGTCACCCCAATAAAAGTCGAAATCAGGATGGAAATGAACGCCGCCGAGAACCCGATGATGAGGGAGGTGCGTGCACCATGCACGATCCTGCTGAATACATCTCTCCCAATCTGGTCGGTGCCGAACAAATACTCCGCCGACGGTGGTTGTAAACGATCAATTGGGTTCATTTCGTTGTAGCCGTACGGGGCTATTACTTCAGCAAAAATACCTGTACAAAGAAATAAAATGCAGATGACCGCACCGACAGCTCCTAGTAGCTTTTCGGTAAAAAGCCGATGCAAAAAGTTAGAAAAACCTCCAGCCGACCTGACAGGGTCGCCCGCTCGGTTATTTCCTAAAGCAAGGTCGGCCATCCTGTATCCCTACTCCTGATCTCTTACCTTGGGATCGAGAAAACCGTAACTTACGTCAACGAGCAAATTCACCAGAATTACGAATACGCCGACGACCAGGAAAATTCCGGTGATTACTGGGTAATCCCTATCTTGGACTCCAAGCAGCAGCAGCTGCCCTATACCAGGTATGTCGAAAATTCGTTCTAAAATCACCGTACCTCCAATGACGATGGGGACAAACAAGCCAACAAGTGTAATTACGGGTATCAGAGCATTCCGCATTGCGTGCCGAGTCACTACTAACCATTCCCCAAGCCCTTTGGCGCGTGCAGTCCTTATGTAGTCCTGACGCAGAACTTCCAACATCATGGTGCGGGTCATGCGCATCGTTACTGCCGCCAAGGATGCACCCAGGATCGCAGCCGGCGTCACAAAAACAGAAAGATATTTCAACGGAGCATCTAAAAACGGCACTAGTCGCGTCGGCGGAGACCATCCCCACCAAATTGCCGGAAGAATCACCACCATCGTTCCAAGCCAAAAGCTTGGAATTGCTAGCCCTAGTATGGCAACACTTCTCCCAACATGATCTCCCAACGTATCTTGGCGGACCGCCGAATAGACCCCTACTGGGATAGCAATCAGTAATGCAAACAGTACTGCGAGCAGACCCATGGTGATTGTGATGGGTACTCTTTCCGAAATCTCCCCGCCAACTGAGGTTTTTCTTACTAGTGACGTGCCCAGATCCCCGCGGATAACAATGTCTGATATCCAACGCACATATTGCAGGTGCATGGGCTTATCCAAACCAAGATCAGCCTCAATTTGCTCCCGCATTTCCTCCGTGTTTTCGATGAACGGACTACTTTTAATTATCAGATCCACGGCATCGCCTGGGAGCAGCCGGATGACCAGAAATACAATGATACTAGCAAAAAATAGTGTGGGGATGACCGCCAACAAGCGACGTACCAGATACCGCTGCACGGGCAACCTCCTCATCTCTCATGGACAATCAACACGACTTGTGTGCCAAGTGAACAATACTAACCCTAACAGATTATTAAACCTGACAAACTTTATTTGTCGGCCCTGTTCCAACAACCAGTTCTGAGATATGTTGTGCAAAGAGTTGCCTTTCCCAACNAAACTTAAAATAAGGAACCACGCCATGCCCCAGGCTGAAGCCAGACATATCCTCGTAGAAGATGAAACTCTGTGCGCAGAGCTAAAGTCAAAAATACAAAATGGGGAGGACTTTTCCGAAGTTGCAAAAACACACTCTATTTGCCCGTCAAGTCAGCAAGGTGGTGATCTCGGTAAGTTTGGACCGGGGCAAATGGTCCAAGAATTTGATAGCGTGGTCTTTAGTACCGATTTGAATGAAGTGCAGGGCCCGATAAAGACGCAGTTTGGTTACCATCTAATCGAAGTCACCAGCCGCACAGACTGATTTCCCTTGCTGGGTATGGAAATACTCGGGGCACAACTTGTTCTCGCGAACCAACTGGTCGGTATATTTCTAGTGTTCTCGACGCATTCTATCGGACGAAAATCCAGGAATACTGAAAAATGATTGAAGAAATTATTGGCATCAAGACACCCGCCGGTGACATGGAAAGTTTTCTTTGCCGACCGGATAGAAACGGCCCATTNCCGGCNATCTTTTTAATGATGGATGCTCCTGGAATCAGGGAAGAACTGAGGGATATGGCGAGACGGATGGCAACTAGCGGTTATTTTGTGGTTCTACCCAATTTATATTACCGGGCCGGACCGGATACCTTCTTCGGCCCAGACGTTTTGGAAGAGGGAAGTTCGGAATGGACCAAAATGCGAGAAATTCGAACAAAAATGACTATCCCTCCCGTAATGGATGACGTCGCCGCTTTGCTAGATTTTGTGGACACTCAACCGGATGCCAAACAAGGTTCGGTCGGAGTTCACGGATATTGCATGAGCGGGCCATATGCTCTCGCCGCCGCATCACGTTATCCTGACCGGNTTGCAGCAGCCGCATCGTTTTATGGTACGTGGCTCGTGAGCGATGCGGAAGAAAGCCCACACCTAACCTTCGCAAAAACAAAAGGTGAGGTTTATATCGCTTGTGCGGAACATGATGATTTGGCTCCAATGCCGATGGTATCGGAACTGGAAACGGCCTTTCAACAATCCGGGGCAAGAGGAGAAATCGAAATATATTCTAAAGTCCATCACGGTTTCGCATTTCCTCAACGTTGGTGCTACGACAAAACTGCAGCCGAGCAGCATTGGGAACGATTAGTCAGTCTTTACCGTCGAAATTTAGGATAGTTTTTAAGTAAAGGGTGATCCAGAAAACGGTGATTACGATCCCTAGTATAATGATGATTATAATGATGATATTGGGAGAAATAGTATGACAAGTTCGGACGCACCGGTTTTTCTTGTTACCGGATTGGGTGAAGGTACCGGAGGCGCTACAGCCAGAAGATTTGCAAAAGGTGGCTATAGAGTTGCTATGCTTGCACGTTCAAAGGAACGTCTGGACAAATTTGAAGCTGAGCTCCCTGGGTCTAAAGGATATCCCTGTGACGTCGCAGACCTGCAACACCTGGTTCACACCATTGGTCGGATTAAATCGGAAATGGGATCGCCGCAAGTTGTACTCCATAACGCTGTTGGGGGTGGATGGGTAAAATTTCTGGAAGCGGATCCAGATCTTTTAGAAAGGAATTTCCGAATAAATACTACGGCGTTGTTCTACATTGGTCGTGAAGTCGTCCCCGCCATGATTGAAGCCGGTAGGGGCGTAATACTTGTAACTGGCAATACGTCAGCGCATCGCGGCAAAGCGCATACCCCGATTTTTGCACCAACCAAAGCAGCTCAACGGATTCTAGCACAATCGATGGCGCGCGACTTCGGACCGCAAGGCATTCATGTCGCATACATCACTATTGATGCGCTTATCGATACGCCTTGGACACGNCCCCGATTGGCGGCAGACAAACCTGATGATTTTTTTGCAAAGCCNAGCGCGATCGCAGAAGAAATGTTTCATATNGCCCANCAAGATCGCTCTGCCTGGTCCTTTGATGTCGAACTAAGACCATTTCACGAAGTCTGGTAATNCTTTTTCAGNTTTTGTTGATAGCTACAGTCTCATTCTAGACTCCGTTCTTGCTCGACCCCAGGTTAACTCTATATATTGCGGATACAACGGTGCCTCCACGTGGAGGTGAAAAAGGGAATACGGTGAGNCTAAAACTTAAGGCTAATCCGTGGCTGCTCCCGCAACTGTAAGCGATTTGCTTGAGTTCAATTCTACCACTGGCGTCCGCTGGGAAGGTGGAGTTCAGGCGAAAAATTGCGAGCCAGGAGACCTGCCGTTGATATCGTCGCCCACCAGGGAAGCGAGGAGATTTCCTGGGACGGATTCCGTCTGCGGTGACGTGGCAAAGTCGCGGCTAACTGCACTACGGAACCGTCCGGAACTAGTTTCCGAAACANAAGTGTTAGGTTCCGTTAGTTAAGGTCCATCCTGCTCCTTCATTGGGGTGTGTCGTCGTTTGCTTTGTCAGGGATTCANTGAAGTGAGGGCACATAGGGATCAACATGAAACAACGTCGTATTAATTCCACCGCGCTCGGCGCCTTTCTTTCTCTACTCATGACAAGCCCCGTNTGGGCAGAACCCGTGCTAACCGACGAATTAATNGTCACTGCGACTCGCCTCAACGATCCTCCAAAAGGTGCTTCTGTAACGATCNTTACAGAGCGNGACATTCAAAACTCACCGGCNGAGGACCTCCCNAACNTACTTGGACTTGAGGCCGGCGTTTATAATCGCGACCTTTTTTCAGGNGTAGGCGGGGNCCAAGCAACTGTTGATATGCGAGGCTTTGGTNCCGTCGGAACCCAGAACACTCTTTTGTTGCTTGATGGGCGGCGTCTTAACGACATCGACCTCGCCGCAATCGACTTCACAAACATTCCCATTCACAGCATAAAAAGAATCGAAATTATCCGGGGCAATGCCGGGTCTGTTCTCTATGGGGACGGTGCGGTAGGAGGTGTCATCAACATCGTGACTAAATCCCCGGCCAATCAACCCGATTCAGCAAACATTGATTACGGCGTCGCCGACCGAGGAAGACACGAGACTAATTTGTCGATATCGAAAACAAGGGGACCTTACTCATTAAACTTGTCGTCTAACTTTGTTCACGCGAAGGGCTTTCGGGATAACAACAATTTACTGCAGCGTAACGCACTCAGCCAGCTGCGTTACACCGGTAACAACGGAGAAGCCTTTATCAAACTGGGTGGTGATTTCCAATCTTTGGGCCTACCAGGTGCACGCCTGATTGATCGGGGCGACGGCACGAATGAATTTCTCGCGACTCCAAACGACGCCACGACGCCTACCGACAAAGCGCTACAAAGCGGCCTTCGCCTTAACATCGGCGTCACCCGGGAACTCTCTTCGGCCGTCGAACTAATCATAGACGCCGGTGCAAGAAAAAAAGATCAAGATTCATCGATCAGAGACAATAACGGCGGTGTATTCAACCAAATTGTGGATACCGAGTTAACCACTTGGTCACTAACGCCACGCGGCAACATCGAATGGACAGCGGCTGGTCAACATCATCACAGCACTATAGGAACAGATCTTTACTATGCATATTACAACTCCGACCGAAGCCGAAACCGCAACGAATCGCCAGTGCATAAATATCGTGCCCACCAGACTACGTTCGGTTTTTA
>PAVD01000041.1 GCA_002712985.1 Rhodospirillaceae bacterium | reverse complement strand
GATCAATTTCATCGTCCCCGAGGTCAATTTCATCGTCCCCAAGATCAATTTCGTCATCCCCAGGGACACTCTGGTCGGAGAAGTCACTTTCAGAGGCCACCGATGAGTCGGTTTCCGCCTCCGACAGCATGAGGACAGCCTCGCCATTCCGATACCGAGAAACTTCAACGAGTAGGTTTGGGAACCATTCCTCTTGTGCTGACTGAATTACACCTAGCGGAACTAGAGCTGTCAATTGTGCAACCTCGCTACTCATCAATTCCCTTCCAAATACAGTCTCCAGTCGTTTTTTGAGCTCTGTTAATCCATTAACACGGAGGTCAAAAAACAACCCTTTGACACTCCAGACAATATTTTTGACTGCCCCAATTTGATCTTCATTGGCATCCATGAGATCCATTAGATCCACACCCTCTACACTGCTTCTTGCGGTCCTATACTCGTCTTGTGTGGAAAGCAGGAGCTCCATAAATGGAGTAATAGGACCCTCCGCATCCTCAGGCCACTCCCCAACCCCAACTGCGTGATCCTGAAGGGTATACACATCTATGCCGGGAACACTGAGTACGGCTATGCCTTTAGCACTTGCGCGACCCTCACCCTCAATCTGGCTACCATGGCAGGCGCCACATATGGCATCAAAGGACTTCACTTGCATGAGTTGGCCGGCAGAATCCGGTTCATGACAAGTACCACAATCCTTGAAAGCCTCACCCTGATTTCCGTTCGCTGTGAAATGTTTCCCAAAGTGACTGAGATGGTCAAATTGTATGCGAGTGCGCCGTTCATAGGGATAATTCAAATACGGTGGATGCCCCTCCGAAAAACTAGCAAACTGAGCAGTATGGCAAGAATTGCAGCTTGCATCTGACATGAAAGTCAAATCAAATTCGGTACCATGGTGCTCGCTGTGACAGGTGCTACAGCTCAGTGTTCGCGTCGCCGCGTTGGGTTTCTCAAAAAGTGCATTCGCAATTTCTGTACTCATTGTTGCCTTTGACGGATCANTGATTGCAGCAGTCAAAGTCAAGGATGCNATTGCATCATGCTCTAANCCATGCGGGTTGAGAGAATTTTCTCCAAGTTTGTGGCACGATATACACTTTTCNTTATCTTCCCGTGCCGAAGAGTCCACAAAGGCAGCATGCAACCACTCGGCCGGTTTTAAGCTACTACCAGCATGGCAGTTGCTACAGTCTGAAAGTTCCGCGTGCTGTGCGGTCAGGTTTCCCGGGTTTATAAAATCTTGAGAACTGCCACTTGACAGGCAAAGTAGGACGATTCCAACCGTAACGGCAGTGACCCACCTGGTGAGCGCNCCGCGTTTTGCCCGCCANCTTCGGGTCGGCCGGCATTTTGGAATTCTGTTGCAGCAGTCCCCATTAGGAAGCGGTCCCGACTTACAGGGNCCGCCCGAAAGCTGGGAACGAGTACAATACCAGCGGGATCCGTCTTTTCGTGGNCGNCATTCCGAGGTTTCTCTACAGNTNCCATTGTTGTCCGGCCCAATGTGGCATGGNGTTCCTTCCGCCATTCTCCCNCAAATCCATTTTTGAGTGGGTCGTTGGTAGGGACTGTCCTTGAAGGAAAACCGTTGAAGTNGCGCCATGCTCAAATGCCTCCACTGAATGCGTAGNCAACAACCAGGTGAATAGTTATGAGCACAANCATTCCATAAGTGAGAGGNACGTGAATAAACAGCCACCCCTTGAGCGTCGCTTGNAGGGCGTAGTGATAGTCCAGTTCATCTTTTTGTTCGATTAACAGACGGAGCTTCTCGGCATGTACTCGCTCTTTCTCGTTCAAGTAGCGGTCCATTTTTGTNGTTTGTTTGATTAAATCAAACAGTGCTTGGCGGGACCCTCGAAAATGCCGGAAAAGGTTTTTAGGCCCAGCAAAAAAAGATGCTAAATGCGTTGCATAGAGATNATTGAGAGTTGATGAACTGGTCTCATTTGCGCATNCAAGCACAACCTCTTCGGCCTGGTTACGCAGTTCGGAGATAAATCCAGGAATACGCTCAAAGATAATTTCTTCCCCGCGTCGAGTCAGCAACTTGGAAAGTCGGCGATTTAAATAAAGTCCGACTACTCCACTCAACGAAACCCCAAGGAAGAGAAATGCTAATAGACTTTCCAGCCAACCACTGGGAAAACGCCATCCGGTGTGCAGAAAAAACAGAAAAATAGAAACCAATCCCAAGTAGATATGCATCTGTAACCAAGTTGATGCACTCCCTATCGGCAGGACACTAATTTTCTTTCGAATATTATAAAAAACTAAAATCAGGATGATCGCGGCCAAGATCCAGCCCGTCAAAAACTGCTCCTGATATAGTGCTACTCTAACGGCTTGGTGACCTGTCCAAATAAGAAGAATTGCCAAAAGTACAATCGATATACTACGGAACCGACGGGAGGCAAACCTCATTATCTGTCCAACCAATCCGCAAGTGACCTAAGATCTTCCATATCGGTCCGTTTCAGGGCGTCATGAGGACATGCCCTTTGGCAAGCGGGGCCACCCAACTGATCAACGCAGAGGTCGCATTTTGTAGCCTTTGCGATCGGTACATTCATCGTTGCATCAACTATAAAAGCACCAGCCTGATCGCGAACATCCACCATGCGGATGTTGTCGTAGGGACATGAGTTTGCGCAAGTAGCGCAGCCAATGCAGGTATCATCATTTATTACCACTTGGCCTGCTGACGATGAGCGGTGAATAGCCCCTGTCGGACATCCAATCATGCATACCGGATCTGCACAGTGCATACAGGCGTTAGCAACCATGTAGTGGTCATACGTTCTTCCGTGGCGGTTGAAACGTGGGTTATTGTCATGGCCTTTGGAACAGGCAACGACGCATTCGTCGCATCGAACACAGCGATCTAGATCGATTAACATTGTGGCGCTACCATTGATGTACCGATTTTCGACCAAAAACTCCAACATACCGGGATCTAGGTCGGTTGCTCCTGCCGAATCCATTTCTCCAGTGCTTTCTAGATCCTCCCCGGAACCCGCTAGACCATCAATCGTTTCTGTCGTTAAAGTTGGCAGTAACAATTCTTCGATAATGCTTGTCGGAACCCGAAGTATGTCGGTATATCCGAGCGCTCGAAGACTCGTCTGCAGTGGTTTCGAGTCTTTCTGTCGCCAATTATGAATGATTTCGGGAAGCCCAAAAACATTTCCTCGTCCAATATACTGAAGCGTTCGGTGACCGTTGTTTACGGATTTACTAATTCTTGCAAAACCAGAGCGGACCAATAGTAAACCGTCCGGGTAATCTCCTTCAGCAACTATTATCGGTTCGCGCGCAAGACGTTCTTGAGAGGATCCTTCCGATAATCGGTTATACGACGTGTGCCAATCAAAATTCCCGTATGTTTCAAACAAGGTTTCTTTGGCAATTTTCTCAATGATATCGTCGCTCAAATGGGAAAACATCGGCATAGCTTGCAAATGAGCCGTCAGGCTGTTTTTCCGATACAGGTTGTCAACGTGTTTCCGAAAATCGTCCACCCGACGACGAATTTCTTTGAACCCTTGCCAACGGATCTCCAATAATTCCGCCTCACCTGCCGCAAAAACCGTGGCAGTTCGCTGTGTTCGTCCTAGTGCCGCAATTTCACCGAACATTTCACCAGCGCTTATCGTGGCAGTTCTGTGTTTATCCAAAACTGCCGGGACATCTTGCAGAAAAATACGCGCATCTTGGTCTTGCCCCCGAGTCCCGGTAGCACCGCTAGCACCAGAGCTATAGCGCTTGGTATCTCGAACCTCAGGGTATCTTGGATTCTTCCACAGCTGGCTTAACGCCGCAAAAACACCTCGAGGCTGTTCCGATGACCTGCCGAGCATTTCCTCTGGGAGTCCCGGAGGCAAAGCTACGTGCGCCTCCCCCGACACTACCAGGAAGGCTGAATTCCCGTAATCCCCGGCCCGGACAACGATATCACCATCGTTGTAGCGGCTTAGGCGCATGTCATTCTTTATAATGTCTGCCAGCGACTGGTTAGCAGGNAAACGATCCACGTCCATGTCAGAGAATGGCTTGAGAGACAAGATGCGTTTCACATCCGCATCTGTCATNTCCGGGCCAAACGGACTATCCCAGCGTTGAGGACGCTGGATCGTAGTNGCNGTNNCNGCCATTACCGTTTCCTCTTGAGCGGTATGGTCTTAATAATACGCCTTTNNCCTATTGGTCGAGTTTTGGCAGCATAGAATCCAACCCTGCAAACTGACTTCCGTCATAGCTGTCCGCCAGTTTCATAGCCTCTGCCGCAACATCGTTTGCCGCAGTCGTGAGCTGCTCCTCGTTGTTCAGTTTAAGCTTCACCGCGCCGGCGATAGCCAGTATCGCTTGTAGTTCCGGAACATCGACTACTTCCGCAACTTTCTGAAGCCGTTTCTCTGCGATTTTTGCTCTTTTAGCCATAGCAACCGCGTATTTNGCTTTTTCNGTTGCTTTTGCTACNCCTCGTAAAGCGTGCTCCAAGTCAAGTGCTTGNCCAACAATATACATCATCCTCTGACGCTCTATCGACGACGCATTGTTTTCCTTTGTATACCAAACATTGTGCCGAACCTCTCCCTGACTCCATTTAACCAGCTCAAATTTACTGCCCGCAGGATGGCCACCTACATTGACAAGTTTTTCGTTCGGAACGGTGTGGCAACTGTAGCAATTTTGAGCAACTGCATAGATCCGGGAAGGTCTAATTAATCCGTTTGCTTCGGATTGTTCATAGCGANCCGTCTTGTGNGCAGGATCTTCGGTTTCNGCNGTTACTCCTTTCCCTCCGAAATCGCTATGTATATCTATCCAATCCTTACCTGCACCATGACACGATTCGCAGGTGATCCCTGCAATGGGTTTGACTTTTTCGTCTACGACAGCGGCGGTAAAGTGACACGTTAAACAGTCGCTTTCGTTTTTAATGCGCCGGATGCCCATTGCCTTCGCAATTTCCTTNCCTTTGTCGCTGCGAGGTAGGTTTTGAAANGTGGTAGCGTGATGGGTATCCTTCCAAACTGACACAGAAGATTTNTGGCACTCTCCACACGCATCTGGCCCCTTAACCAGGCCCGGATCAAGCCTCATTTCCTGCGCTGTAGCAACGGAAGGACTATCAACTAAGCTCACAAATAGGCCCAGTACAAGAAAGGGCACCCCAAAAGCCCTCAAAAACAAGTCAACCAATGTTGTATTTTTCATGTCTCCAAGCCTCCATCTACTAATGACACGCTTCGCTTTGATAAATGTCCCCTTNTGCNTGGCTCNAAGTTCAAGCATCNAGAGTTAAATTCATTTTGGGTNNTGCAATACAGGTAAGACAGGAACTGTCTTCCGGCAGTGCGCCCGGTTCTTCTATGTAATCTACCTCGCCNTCTTTGACGGCGGTAATGCACGTTCCACAGCTTCCTGCCCTGCAACCAGAATCCATATCGATCCCGTTGTCTTCAGCAAGCTCCAANATAGATTCAGATGTTCCATCCCATTTTAGGGTTTTCCCAGACTTCGAGAACGTAACCTCAAGTTCGGGNNCCCCGGCNACCGCTGCCTTNTTCTCGGAAGGGGCTGTCTTTTTCACACTAGCGGGCCCGAATGCCTCAAAATGAACATCACTGTCAGGAACACCCCACTCTCGGAGACCGTTGGTCATCGATTCCATCATCGGTCCCGGACCACAAATGTAGTATTCATAATTATTCGATGGTAAAACCTTTTTGAAGAGTTCTACACTGACCCTTTCCCCGTGGTCGTAATCCGTCCCTCGGACATCCGCACCTTCTCGAGGATTGCTGTAACATACTTGCAGGTGTACGTGCTCGTTTTCAGCTTCCATCCGNGCTAAATGTTCACTCACGATATGTTCTTCGCCGTTGCGAACGCCATAAAACAACCAGGTCTCCCGTTGTGATCCTGAATCACACAGTGCATTCAACATGCTAAGCATTGGAGTGAGCCCTATCCCACCCCCTATCAGGACTACAGGTGTATGTTTGGACATATCCAGGAAAAAATTTCCGGAGGGCGCCTTAACATCTACGATATCTCCCTGGTTAAGAGAATTGTGAAAAAAAGTAGAGGATAAGCCCGCAGGGGCATCCGGGTTTTGGCGAGGTGGATCTGCTCTTTTGATGCTAACTCGATAGCTACTTTTTTGTAGGGGGCTATCCGACAACGAGTAGCACCGAACAAGCGGTTTTTCTCTCTCCGGCACCCTCAGGCTGAACGTCAAATATTGACCTGGTTCAAATTGAGGAATCTCCTTACCGTCATGCGGCACAAGGTAGAATGAAGCGATGCCGCCACCTTCTGCCACCTTCCGG
Source organism: Rhodospirillaceae bacterium (assembly GCA_002712985.1). Lineage (GTDB taxonomy): Bacteria > Pseudomonadota > Alphaproteobacteria > UBA7887 > UBA7887. The sequence goes on along the minus strand of PAVD01000041.1, from coordinate 12,701 downwards.
TCAATACGAAACTTACGGAGCCCAGACCAGCTGGAAGTACCTTTTTCTCGCTCTATTTCACGTTGCAGCGTTTCTGCTTCAACCCGACGTTGTAGAAGCTTCAGAGCCAATTCTTGTTGATCGCGGGCATAAACTACACTACGCCACGTAGAAAAAAGAAGAGCCAACACCTGTAACAACGCCGTGGCCATAATTATGGCGCTGACAACCTGGACCGGACCAGAGGCAAATATGGCGTCCATTATTGTCCCACCCTCTTACGTTTCCCCAAGCTTGCCAAAACTCAACATCGCGTGCAAGTAAGCCATTCTCAAAGTTTGTGCCGTTATCCTCGAAAGCCCCACTGACTACGCGTCTTCCTTATATATTCTGTACCAGATTATAGTATTGGAAACTAGGGTCATTGATATAGAAATGCAAAGACTTTACTTCAATTACCCTATTGAAATTTATGAGGTTTAGCCCATGGAACCACCCACGATGGGTGATAACGGTGCAACTTCTTATTAGTGCGGAAGCTCTCACCAAGCGTGAACACCCAGGCAACAAAAAGTTGCTATGCGCTCCGTTAGGCGCAGAAGCCCGCTTTCACTTTACATAGGGGTTCCATTCATGTCTTGATAGGCGCACGTATTTTGTCATTTACTAGATTTAATTAATTGACCAGAGTAACACGCCACCAACATNACCAGGATACCAGGCACCAAATATTCGATATTGCAACAGATCTGAACTTAACAGGAATAGGCAGTAACAAAATCTAATAGAGCTTCTAGGAGCAACTCTCACTATGAGCATAAAAAACAAAGCCTTTATAGCGGGCATTTATGAACATCCGACGAGAAAGGCATTAGACAAGTCTGTTGCACAACTGCATGCAGAGAGTGCGGCTGGAGCACTTTTGGATGCGGGGCTCAGTCCGGACGATATTGATGCATATTACTGCGCCGGAGATGCTCCNGGTCTCGGACCACTTTCGATGATTGATTACATGGGATTGCGAAACGTGCGACACATGGACGCCACGGAGACAGGCGGTTCATCTTATGTCGTACATGTAGGNCACGCCGCCCAGGCAATTGCACTAGGAAAAGCCAACGTTGCTTTAATCACTCTCGCTGGTCGACCTCGGGCAGACGGTATGGCTACAGGGACTGCCGCGAGAAACTACGACTCCACCGCGCCCGACGTACCCTTCGAGTTCATATATGGCCCGACAGTCGTCAATATGTACGCCATGGCAGCGCATCGGCACATGTACGAATTTGGAACGACCAGTGCACAACTAGCATGGATCAAAGTNGCGGCATCCCAACATGCACAACATAATGAACATGCAATGCTTCGTAACGTGGTAACCGTTGAAGACGTTTTGAATTCTCCAATGATTTCTGATCCCTTACATCGCCTAGACTGCTGTGTGATTTCAGATGGGGGAGGTGCAATCATCATCACAAGCCCAGAAGTTGCTAAAACGCTAGAAAGAGACTGCATCAAAATTATGGGCCATGGAGAAGCGCCAAAAACTATCAACAACGGCCAAGTTGATTTGACATATACAGGAGCTCGTTGGTCGGGGCCAATAGCTTTTGAAGAAGCTGGCGTTTCGGCGTCTGATATCGACTACGCTTCGATATACGATAGTTTTACCATCACCGTGTTGGAGACAATAGAGGACCTTGGATTTTGCGAGAAAGGGAAAGGAGGATTTTTTGTCTCAGATGGAAACCTCATTTCGGGAAGCGGAAAATTGCCTTTCAACACAGATGGCGGAGGTCTTTGCAATAACCATCCAGTNAATCGCGGCGGTCTGACAAAGGTCCTCGAAGCTGTTCGCCAGCTTCGTGATGAANCNCACCCGTCCGTCCAGGTAAAAGATTGTCAAGTCGCTTTGGCGCATGGAACTGGCGGCTCTCTCGGAACGAGGATGGGTAGTTCAACCGTTATTCTTGGAAGGGCAGATGCATGAGTGCAGTCAAAACATTTCCGGCCCCACCTTCAAGTGTGGAGTACGAAGAATTCTGGTTGGCTGCAAACGAGGGAAAACTGATGATACCTCGTTGCAAAGATACTAACCAGTTCTTCTGGTACCCTCGCAAAATTAGTCCCTTCACTCTCAGTGACAATATTGAGTGGATCCAAGCTTCTGGAAAGGGAATGATTTATACATTTTCCATAATGCGCCGTGCGGATCCGCAGTATGTTATCGCTTATGTTCGTCTTGAGGAAGGTGTCACCATGATGACAAACATCGTGGACTGTAAGCCGGAAACTGTACAGGTGGGACAGGCTGTCTTACTCGTCATGCTAGAAAGCGAGAATGGTCAAAAGATCCCCGTATTTAAACCTGCATAAAGTGATACGAGCAGCGGCAACATCGGGTGAATCAGAAACAAAGTTCGTATTTACATGGAAGAATATAGAATTTTGCCATNTAATTGGATACTGACTACACCCGAAATTGACGTTAGAATTGTAAACGATACAAATTACGATTTCTAATAGCTCACCACGACCTTATCTTTCCGCGTGACGTTCACGCTAGTCATGCGTGTTTGCTATCTTTTTGAGAGATGGTCGGGCAGACGATCGTCGTTACCTAGCGCAATACGACGGACTTCCTCGCTATCAGTTGGCCTATGACCGATCCCGGCTCTCGGTTCCTCACCCTCAACCACCTGGTTACGCAATCGGCCAATATCAGTTATTTCCACCTCGATTACGTCTCCCGGTTCAACTGCTCTCGAATTTGCAGGCGTCCCCGTAAGAACCAGGTCACCTGGTACTAGAGTGATATGACGAGCCAAGTCAGAAACCAAGTAATCGATGCCAAACCACATGTCTTCACCAATCACCGCTTCTTGTACGATCATTCCATTACGGTATGTTCGCAAGGTAGAATTACGAACGTCCACTCCGCTGACTATGCCAGGACCTATGGGACAAAGGGTATCGGCTCCTTTTACTCGAAGCATNGAACCAGCATCCGTATCTCGCATGTCTTGTAGTCCCGCATCATTGGCAACCGTAAAACCAGCGATGTGATCCCAGGCATCTTCCATTGAGATGTTCCGTGTTGGTTTCCCAATAACGACAGCCAACTCTCCCTCGTAATTCAGGTACATATGGCCGCCGGGCCTGACTAACTGACCTCCATGTGCATTCAGGGAAGAAACGGGTTTATGAAAATATGTCGGCTCTTTTGGTTCACCCTTACCGCCGAATTCATACCAACGCGACCGATAGTTCCCATGCGGACAAATGATCTTAGTTGGATTGCATGGTGGCAAATGTTGAACCTCGTCCTCATCGACCACACGCCCATCATCCAGTTCTAAACGGCCGTTGATAGCGGCACACCAGTGTGGTGTCCCAGAGAACACAACCCGCCGCAATTCACTCCTTGGGCCATCAAGTACGCTCATTTTCTTCACTCCTCACTCATATTGCATTGGGGCAGTCCGTCACCCCTCTACACTATTTTTGTACTTATTCCGTCCAGCCATAAACCCGTGTGTACTGTACGGCGCCAGTATTGAAGCCTTCTCTCGAAACTCGGACCAACTATTATATATCCGTCGACTTAGGTCATCCTCCTCAGACACTTCGGCTACCACCTGCTCCGATACCGAAAATAGGCCGTCCGATACATCTTCCGGAAAACGCCTAAGTTCCACATTGAAACGCTTTACCAAGACTTCCAAGGCCCGTGCATTCCCATGATCAACTTCTGCTTTCATGCGAGCAGTCTCATGCCCGGCCGCTTGTCGGACAATCGCTCGCAATTCAGCNTGAAAGCGCCATGTANGATTCTTCGTTTACAGTTAGTGGATTGGCGGGACCCGGTTCCAAAATGCTNGGACCNTAGTAGTATTTAGCNGCTTTATGTAAGCCCAGNGCAAGATCNGCNTATGGCGCNATCCACTCGGCAGCATCAACTANCCCTGTCTGAAGTGCNGGCAGAATTTCNCCACCNGGAATATTCATGGTNAAGGAACCAAGCCTGGTTAANACCTCAGCACCTAGTCCTGGNATNCGCATNCTTAAACCCCTAAAATCTTCNAGAGTCTGTATTTCCNGGTTATACCATCCACCCATATTNGTNCCNCTGTTNCCCGCAAGGAAACCCCGCANTCCAAACCTTCNGTAGAGNTCNTCCCATAACTCTTGGCCCCCNCCAAANTGAATCCANGCATTATGTTCTTGTGGNGTTAANCCCCCTGGCATNCCGCAAAAGAAGGCCATAGCNGGGTGTTTGGCAATCCATATATAGGGTGCTTCGTGCATACATTCTGCAATTCCCTCTCGGACTGCATCAAAAGCCTCATATGCTGGCACCAGTTCTCCGGCCCCATATACCTTTATGTCCAACTTTCCGTCGGACATTTCTCTGATGGCATCAGCAATACGTTGTGATCCAGTTCCCAGTCCCGGAAAATTCTTGGGCCAGAGAGTCACCATTTTCCACTGAATTCGTTCATTCGCTATCGCTGGCGCCGAGTGGCTGATACTTGATGCAATTACCGCGCCCGTGCTGACCCCGGCGCCTTTAAGAAAAGACCTGCGTCTCATTTGTTTCCTCGCCTTCCCAATCACTAAGCCCGATTTTATTGGCCCAAGACCCTTGCGAAACCCGGACATCACTGTCAAAAACTTGAGTCTAGGACAAAATTATAGTCATCAATAGCGAAGGTGTGTGAACAAAACTTCTTTGCAGGGGATAAATCATGATTATGTCGAATACCTTTCGGGAGAAATTGGCGAAACAAGAGCCAACGGTTGGCACACATTTCTTGTCCTCCGACCCCGATATCCCAGAAATTATTGGTGATACCGGCTTATATGATTATGGCGAATTTTGTGCAGAATATGCGGCTTTTGACATGCCTCTGCTGTACCACATGGCGCGCGCCGGCCAGTGTGGAAACCTACCACTAATGATAAAACCTGATCAAAAAAGTGAGTCTTTTTGGGCACAAGCGGCACTAGGCGCAGGTTTTAAGGCCGTCTTGTTCACGGATATACGAACGCCCGCAGATATTGTCCGTTGCCAACAGGCAATCCGGCCGGACACCCCAGAAAACCGTGGTCACATGGGAGTTAAATTACGGCGCCCTGCCCTTAGCGGGTATTCCGATCAGGGACCCGGAAGCTCCCCCGAAAGCTATGTTCAGGATTTAAAATCAGTCGTCTTTTTGATCATGATAGAAAAAAATGTGGCGGTGGAAAACCTGGATGAAGTTCTTTCAGCCGCCAAAGAGTGTGGAGTAGACATGACACAGTGGGGGCCTGCCGATTACGGGTTCTCCCGTGGAGAACCAAACATGATGAATACTCCAGAGATTCAACCCGTGGAAGAATTAGTAATCCGTAAATGCATTGAATACGGCATCCACCCCCGTACTGAGATAGGTGACCCGGAAAAAGCAAAACGGTATGTGGACCTGGGTGTACGTCATTTTTGTGTGGGGTGGGATCGTTTTTTCTATCAACGTAATCTTCTGCAGGTTGGCGAAAGTATGCAGAAAATAGTGGAAGCATTGTAGACGCGTCTTATATAAAATGTTTGCATGTTCATTCTGAAACTGATTGGCTGCGGCATTCATTTGAATGCGCATTGTATGTGATAGGGGAGCATTGCAGATGATGACCAATATGAAGCGACGAACGTTTGTAATTGGAGCGGCAAGTTTTTCTGGCGTCACCCTTTTCTCTCCGACTCTGGCTCAACCGGCTACAAAGCCTTCTACTAACTCCGTCCTGTTGGTTGTTGATGTTCAGAACTGTTTTTTGCCAGGTGGAACACTAGCCGTACCAGATGGAAACGAAATTATTCCGGTAATTAATGCTCTTGGGAAAAAATTTGAGAACGTGATTTTCACCCAAGACTGGCATACTGAAAATCATGCTTCGTTCGCATCAAGCCACCCGGGGAAAAATCCCTTCGAAACTATCGAACTTTCATATGGAACCCAAGTCCTTTGGCCGGATCACTGTATTCAAGGTTCAGATGACGCCCGTCTGGCCGAAGGTCTCAATATCCCTCACGCACAACTTATCATACGGAAAGGGTACCACAGCGAGATTGACAGTTACTCCACCTTCGTCGCTGCAGATGGAGAAACCAAGACTGGACTCACTGGCTACTTAAAGGAACGAGGGTTAAACGAAGTATACGTGTGCGGCCTGGCAACGGATTTTTGCGTGAGTTGGTCAGCAATCGATGCCCGCCGCGCAGGACTGGGCGTTTCGGTAATTGAGGACGCGTGCCGGGCTATTGACCTGAACGGATCGCTCAAGGCAGCTTGGCAGGCCATGAAACAAGAGGGTGTCCAGCGAATCTCATCTAGCGAGATAACCTAAAGACGCTAAGCACCAGCAGCCAATGGTCCTTTTATTACCTGCCCTGAATAGTTGCCTGTCGAGTTGCCATCCTGGAGCGTGATTTGCCCATTTACTATTGTGTAGGCAATACCTTCTGCCTTTTGCACTAGGCGCCTCGCACCGCCAGGCAAGTCCTCCTGAACAGTCGGGATGCACGGTTTGACACTATCTTCCTCAAATAACACTATATCTGCCGCATAGCCCGAGTGTAGCACACCTCGATCGGAAAGGTCCCACGCTGCTGCGTTATCAGAGGTCATCATGCGCACTGCTTCTTCTAAAGAAAACGCTTCCTGGCCGCGCACCCAATAGTTCAGCATGTGGGTCTGTAAGGAAGAACCCATTTCCTGACAAACATGCGCCCCCGAGTCGGAAAAAGTCGCAAGTGTTCGTGGATGCTCCAGCATGCCTCGGACATGAGATGGTTCCTCGTTGACTAACGGTTGTACAAACATCTGATTTTCGTTTTCCATCACCAGATCGAGGATCACCTCGACGTGATGCTTGCCGCGTGTCCTTGCTATATCATCTACACTTGGATCATCCCAATCGACTCCTTGCATAACATACAAGTTGCTATAATCCGGTTTTCTTGGGTCAGTGGTAGCNGCGCCTCCACCTTGAAAAACTTTGTCCCTAGGCTTCATTAGGGACTCGTCGGCAATTAACCGACGTCGGACCTCCGGGTCCGCAAATTGCGCTTTCTGATTTTCAATCGATAGACCCCGTATCTCGCTCCAGGCCGGCAAAGTATCAAACGGCAAATAAGATTTCGCAGAAAATATGGCATTGATAGCACGTGTGGTTGCCTGCCCCCACATCTTTCCCCCTGCCGCAACCACCTCGTCTATCAAATCCAGCTGTTGTTGCCAGGGTAGTGGGTCCTCACCCTGCCTCGTAGAAGAGACTCCAAACATTACAGGCCTACCATTATCGAGACAGATTTTTTTAAGTTGCTGAAGGAATTTTTTATATGCCGNTCCTGAAGATATATCAGGACCAATCTGGAAAACTCCGGCATTCATCTCAGCCATTGCTGCCACCAATCGGTCCAACTCATTCCATTCGGCAATCCGACTGGGCACTGGTGTCCCATCGGGGGTAATATGTGTGTTTGCCCGTGACGTCGAAAAACCTATAGCACCTACCCTCAAAGCGTCCTGAACATTAGCAACCATTGCATCGAGATCTTCCTCGGTAGCAACCTCGCTCAGAGCTCTCTCACCCATGACATACATACGCAATGCGGAGTGACCAATATAAGCTCCGTAATTAAGACCTTTTGGCAATCGTTCCACATTGGCCAGGTACTCTGGAAACGTTTCCCAGTTCCAATCAATACCNGCCATCATGGCTTCTGTCGGAATATCTTCCACGGCCTCCAGGCAACGGGCAAACCATTCCCGATCATCTGGCCCACACGGCGCGAGGGCAAAGCCACAATTCCCCATTATAACTGTCGTGACTCCATGCCAACAGGAGCAACTACCTAGTGGATCCCATGCAACTTGCGCATCCATATGAGTGTGACCATCNATAAAGCCGGGCGCTACGATCAATCCATCTGCGTTTACCGTTTTCTGGGCACTCTCTCGGATCCTGCCGATCTCAACAATTTTTCCGTCCTGGATACCAATGTCCGCGCTATACCGTGGGCTTCCAGTACCGTCTACGACCGTCCCATTTTTAATCAGCAAATCCAATCCCATGATATCTCCCTCCACACCAATGCTCTAAAGCATTAGTGGCACGACGCCCCGACACTAGACAAGGAATCAACTTTTTATAGTGAGACTACGGACATAAGTATCCATAAACATCGATCCCGCATCAACGCAAATAAGTTAGTTATGCAAAGATGAGGATATTTGCTTTAGATTTCGTTCCGCCTTTTTACGTTCATGTTGCTTCAAAAGTTTTTTTCGAATTCGAATAGACCTTGGCGTGACTTCAATCAACTCATCATCGTTGATAAATTCAAGCCCATATTCAAGGGTCGTTTCAATTGGTGGCGTCAGCAATATATTTTCATCAGTTCCNGCAGCACGAATATTCGTCAGTTGCTTAGCTTTCGTAGGATTTACAGCTAAATCATTCGCGCGGGCATGTATCCCTACAACCATTCCTTCATAAATTTCGGCCCCGGGGGACACAAAAAGACGACCTCGCTCCTGCAGATTAAACAAGGAATAACCCAGAGACTTTCCGGTAGCCATTGAAACCAAAACACCGTTATTGCGACGCCCGAGTGCGGCTTCTACTTTTGGTCCATAGTGGTCAAAAGCATGATACATGAGGCCTGTTCCAGAAGTCGACGTTAGAAACTCTGAGCGAAACCCTATCAATCCGCGTGTTGGTATCAAATACTCCAACTGGGTTCGGCCTCTTCCGTCCGATCCAACGTTTCGTAATTCACCCCTTCGTTCTCCCAACTTTTCCATGATGGCACCTTGATGGTGATCTTCAACATCGACCATCAGGGTTTGCCAGGGCTCACATGTCTTCCCTTTTACCTCTTTCATGATCACTTCAGGGCGCGAAATCGCAAGTTCGTATCCTTCCCGACGCATGGTTTCGATGAGTATGCTGAGATGCAATTCACCACGCCCAGAGACCTTAAATTTATCTGGATCCGGCGTTGGCTCGACCCGAAGCGCGACGTTATGGATAATTTCTCTAGAGAGGCGTTCTCCGATATTCCGGCTGGTAACAAAACGCCCGTCCCGGCCAGCAAATGGCGAAGTATTTACCTGAAACGTCATGCTTATAGTGGGTTCATCCACCACAAGGGCAGGNAGTGCTTCAACCATTTCGGGAGCACAGATCGTGTCCGAAATATGGAGCNTGTCAAAGCCGGTAAAGGCAACTATCTGTCCCGCTACGGCCTCGCTGAGTTCCACTCGCTCAAGCCCGTGAAAACCAAAAATTTGCATAATTCTCTCGGTACGGATGTTGCCATCAACATCAATCAGCATTACGGCAGAGTTCTGAGAAACACACCCGCGTTGAACACGGCCAATACCGATGACTCCAACATAGCTAGAGTATGTAAGAGCACTAACCTGAAGCTGGAACGGCCCTATCTCATCTACATCCGGTGGGGGCACATGATCCTTTATCGTCTGAAATAGAGCCACCATATCTTCCCGGGGGTCGTCAACTCCCAACGACGCCCAACCTTCTAGTGCCGAGCTATACACCACCGGGAAGTCGAGTTGGGCGTCACTTGCCCCTAACCGATCGAATAAGTCGAAGGTCTGGTCTACTACCCAGTCCGGACGGGCGCTTGAACGGTCCACTTTATTGATCACGACGATGGGACACAGCCCCAGGGCCAGAGCCTTACTGGTAACGAAACGAGTCTGCGGCATTGGCCCCTCCACCGCATCTACCAACAACAGAACAGAGTCTACCATCGATAGAATTCGTTCTACCTCTCCCCCAAAGTCGGCATGGCCAGGAGTATCAACGATATTAATATACGTGCCATCCCACTGGAGGCCCGTATTCTTGGAAAGAATCGTAATACCGCGTTCCCGTTCCAGATCATTGGAGTCCATCACTCTCACAGAACTCTGTTCGGAACGACTAAGTGTCCCGGACTGCTTAAGCAACTGGTCGACAAGTGTGGTTTTCCCATGATCAACATGGGCGATAATCGCTATATTGCGAAGTCCGATAGAGTGGTCGGTCATCGAGTGTCCGTATTCAATAAATTCTAGAAAAGGAAATAAAAAGACTGGTCACGAAAAACCGTTCAAAAGACAACTGAATCTCCGCACGTTTTAAGACCCTAGTTGTTCAAAGCAATGGTAAATTACAAAAATTCTTATTTTATCTATCATTTCGACACATCTATAATTGATATCTTTAATTGTTTAAGGTCTCGATACATTGCTGACTATTATTGTCTTCCAAGTATTCTATACAAAGCACATTAGAGTATCCGGTAGGACCCCGAGTTACTCGCTCACTATCATCCAGGGAGGATGTTTATATGCGATGTGAGGTGGTGGCAATTGGCACGGAACTGCTTCTTGGCCAGATCGTCGATACTAATTCGTCATGGATCGGTGAACAACTAGCTTTAGCCGGCATTGACTCACATTTCCAAACGAAGGTGGGAGACAACTTTGAACGAATGAAGTCTAGCATTCAACAAGGACTGGATCGAAGCGAGGCCGTAATTTGCTGTGGTGGATTGGGGCCAACCCAAGACGATATTACCCGAGATGTAATTGCCAATATTATGGGAGTAGATCTCATCCGTGATGAGGCGATAGTGGAAAAGATACGACACATGTTTGAGTCTCGGGGTCGGATCATGACAGATAATAACCGACGACAAGCAGATATTCCTGCGGGAGCCTCGCCAATCCCAAAAATGCCTGGAACTGCCCCTGGTCTTTATTGCCCCGTCGATAACAAAGTGATTTATGCAGTTCCAGGTGTGCCGTATGAGATGCGTGAGATGATGGAGCATTTCATATTATCCGACTTACAGAAACGATCCGGACAACGAGCAGTCATACGTAGCCGAGTGCTACGCACCTGGGGCAATAGTGAATCGGGGCTGGCCGAAACTCTTGGGGATCGCATTCAACAGCTAGACAAAACCGGAAATCCTACACTGGCATTTTTGGCCAGCGGTATTGAAGGCATTAAAGTGCGTATTACAGCAAAGGCAGAAGATGAGGCAGCCGCTGTGCAGATACTCGGAGATGAAGAAGCCGTCCTGCGTCGACTGCTAGGCGATATTGTCTTTGGTGTTGACGATGAAACAATTGAAACTGTAGTTCTGAATAGCCTGCGTAAAAAAGATATGACGGTTGCGGTTGCAGAAACGTTGACTGGAGGCGTCATGTCATCCCGTTTAACAAGCTCGGATCCCGAAATGACGAGTTTCAAGGGGGCGATAGTTTTTAAAGGGATCGAGAACGGTGTTACCGGGACAGATCGTGCACTGCTTGCCGCGAAAAAAGCTAAAGAAACATACAATGCAGATGTTAGCGTAGCCGCCGTCGAACCGTGCACTTCAGAAGGAAAACCGCGAGGAACTGTCTACCTTGGTGTAATGATTGGAGATACAAGTTTTGTGGAGGAAGTTGGCTTGCCAGGAGATCGAAATCGCCTAAGAAATTACGCGGTCATCAGCCTTATGAACTACTGTAGAAAGTTGATGTCCTAGGCACCATATCAGCATAGTGGGCCTTTTCCCGACGCGGATGCCGGATCTCAACAGGTGTGGAGAGTAGGAAAATCCGCAACAAAAAATGTATGATCGGTGACAGGGAGCGTTTATGACATTATTGCATGCGCAGTATTGAATGGACTCCAGGAGAATTTCGTAGATGGTTTCGTTGCTTACACCGCTCGATATTGTTGCCCTCACATGGTTTTTTATTTCCTGGGTCGGCTATACGCTAATAGCGGATAGTGAACGACTGAAGCATATTTCCGTTATGGGAATTATGGATGAGCATCGCAGCCGTTGGATGACTGAAATGCTGCAACGGGATATGCGGATGCTCGATGCTCTAATTCTCAATCACCTTCAGAGTGGTATTGCGATGTTTGCCTCAACGAGCATTCTTGCGGTCGGCGGTCTAGTGGCATCGCTTGGAGCGACAGAAAAGGCAATTGCCATACTCTCCTCTCTTCCACTCATTGGAGAAACCTCTCGGATCGAGTGGGAATTAAAAATCCTGCTTTTATTACTTATTTTCGTATTTGCATTTTTTAAGTTCGTCTGGGCCTATCGTCTCAACACCTACTGTGCAGTTTTAATCGGTGCGGTCCCCGACAGTACAAATATAGATACAAATGCTAAGGATCAGGCAGAGCGCGCCGGGAAAATCGCAAACCTTGCGTCACGGCATTTCAATCGTGGATTGCGAGCGTTCTATTTTGCGCTTGCAGCACTTGCATGGGTAGTCCACCCCGTAGCATTCATAATCACTACAACGTGTGTCACAGTGGTTCTATATAGGCGCGATTTCCGTTCACGGTCGCAGCAAATAATTCGTGGCATTTCATAGGTCGTTTTTGTTATTGTTTTAGCAGAAGTGCCGTCGGATAGATTCTGGAGAAAACGGAGTTTTGCCGACACCAGGATTATCCGTCAGTAACGGTCAGCAAAAACTGGAGGGAACTATGGTGAAAAGCACACGGCAGACTCGACGGCGCTTTCTAGGCCTAACTGCAGCGACTGCTGCAACTCTTGCTGTACCCTACGTGAAATCAACTCACTCTGCAGGGAAGCTATCATTAGGAATATGGGATCACTGGGTCCCCGGAGTGAATGATGTACTCCGATC
>PAVD01000040.1 GCA_002712985.1 Rhodospirillaceae bacterium | reverse complement strand
GGCGTGGGAAGAAATCGAGGTCCTTCGTGTTTCCAGAAACTTGCCCCATTTGCNNAAGTGAAGCGAAACGAGAAACCGGGGAANCTGTTCGACGTTGTACTGGAGGTCTAAGTTGTTCAGCNCAGGCCATNGAACGTCTTCGCCATTTTATCAGCCGTGATGGTTTTGATATTGAAGGATTAGGAGTCAAACAAATTGAGGTGTTCTGGCGAGATGGTTTAGTTAAAACGCCCCCTGATTTGTTTCGTCTGGCGGAAAAGCGTCCGTTGCTAGAATCACGAGATGGCTGGGCTGCAACCTCTATCAGCAATCTCTTGTCTGCGATAGAGGCAAGGCGAGGTATTGCTTTTGAAAACTTCATTTATGCTCTTGGAGTTCCAAAGGTGGGGCAGAANAATGCNCGTTTGTTGGCGTTAAATTATGGGCGTTTGGATCTCTTTTTGGTTGCGATGGAGGAAGCCAAAGATGTTGAAAGTGTGGCTTACAGTTCCTTGGTCGCCATTGACGGGGTGGGAGAACAGATGGCGATGGATCTGGTGAGGTTTTTTTCGGACGGTGACAATAAGAATATTGTCTCGGGTCTTCTAGAGGAAGTCCGGGTTTTAAACTTTNCTGATACGACAAGTGAGTCTCCCTTGTCAGGGAAAGTGGTGGTTTTTACTGGTACACTGAGTTCAATGACCCGAGCGGAGNCTAAGGCTCAGGCNCAGGCGATGGGTTTGAAAGTAGTCGGGTCNGTGTCAAGCANNACGGATTACGTGGTTTTTGGGGAGAATCCAGGCTCCAAGGTAAAGAAAGCGATNGCTCTTGACGTGAAGGTGATGAACGAAAAAGAGTGGCGAAAGNTTCTTGAGGTGTGAAGAATATTAGATCCCTGGACGGAGCTTTGTTGTCTGGAAAGTCATGATGAAGCAGGGTAAAACAGATATCTGAGGTCTTTAAGATGGACATATCAAAATCCANNGAATTGTTTGAAGTAGAAGAGGTCCNGTTATCATATTTTGTGGTTTCCGGTTTCGCTTTGTCCGTTCTTTCTTCTCTCATCCTTGTTGCTGCAGCTATTGGTTATCGGTGGGATCTCTGGTCCGTAAAGTTCGCCCTGCTTGCTTTAACCAAATATGCGACGTATGGCGCCTTTGCTGGNGCGGCCGTGTCCCTGATTGGGGTCGGCAAATCNTGGCCGGGGGGGAATTCGCGCGGTTTGGTGATGTCTTTACTGGGCGTTGTTATTGGATTTGGCTCTTTTTGGACCATTTTCGATCACTGGAAAATGGTGCAAACAAGCCCATTTATTCATGATATAACGACGGATACTAATAATCCGCCTCCCTTTTCTGCCGTCGTAGCNATCAGAGAGTCTTTGAATGCCAATCCCCATAATTATGAGGGAGATAAGTTGGCACTTTTACAAAGGTATGGTGGNTTTAATGAGCCGTACAAAGACCTTTCCCCCTTCATAGCCAAGTCACCACCGTCGGAGACATTTGATGCTGCTTTGAAGTTGGTCGAGGAAATGGGTTGGAAAATTATTGANGTAGACGCAACGAACGGTCGAATTGAGGCCTCTGATACCTCATTTTGGTATGGATTTACTGATGATATAGTGATCCGCGTGGTAGAGGAAAATGGTAGTAGCCGGGTTGATATACGGTCTCTAAGTCGCGTTGGTAAAAGTGATGTAGGGGTCAATGCAGCACGTATCCGGTCATATATATCTGCATTATCAGGAAAAATTGAGGGCGATTAACGAGATTTTCTGTAACGGTGGGTCTTCATTATTTTTTGTAAATTAAATGGGCTGCGTAGAACGTTGGAGCCACCCAGCAACGCCGCTCGTTAATAACGGTGTTAAAGCCTCCCGTACCGTGGTGTGATACGAATTTAGCCAANCTTTTTCTTCTTGTNNTAACAGGCTTTTTTCTATGAGGCAAAGGTCNATGGGGGAAAGTGTCAAAGTTTCGAATCCCAGGACGTCCAACTCGCCTCCTTTAGGGCGGTCACGTTTTACCACGGTGACTAGGTTTTCAATACGAATTCCGTATTCATTGGTTTTGTAATAACCTGGTTCGTTGGACACAATCATGCCGGGCTCCAGAGGAGCCCCNGCAAATCCCTTNGAGATTCGGTGTGGTCCCTCGTGAACGCTGAGAAAACTTCCTACGCCGTGGCCCGTTCCGTGGTTGTAGTCAAGTCCCGCACTCCAAAGAGACTGTCGAGCGAGAGTATCCAGTTGTCCGCCGACGGTGCCGGTGGGAAACGTTGCAGTGGCAATTGCGATGTGACCTTTCAGAACTCGTGTAAAACGGTCTCTCATTTCTTTAGTGGGCGAACCAATGGCAACGGTGCGAGTNACGTCGGTGGTACCATCCAAATATTGAGCCCCAGAATCCACTAGAAAAAGTTCNCCTGATAGGATTGGTCGATTGCTTTCTTCGTCNACACGATAGTGAACGATTGCACCGTGTTCTCCAGCCCCTGCAATAGTCGGAAAACTTAATCCTTGAAAATTTTTNCCCTCTCGCCGAAATGCTTCTAACTTATCGGAGGCTTCAAGTTCCGTTACATGACCATGAATAGATGTTTCCTCCAGCCAATGTAGAAATTTTGTAAGTGCGACTCCATCTCGACTATGTGCCGCGCGGCTTCCTTCCAATTCAATGTTGTTTTTGACTGCTTTCGGAAGGGAGCATGGATCTGAATCTTCAAAAACTCTGGCAGTTCCTCCCTGTAGCTGATGATGAATCCACTCACTGGCAGTGGCAGGGTCAATTTGTATTTGTATGTCATTGTTTTTGAGGTTGTTGAGGATGCTCCCGAATTCCTCTGTTGTGTGAGTTGTTACGTGATTGCCGAGATGGGCACTAAGACTTGGGACTAATTTTCGTTTGTCGATGAATAGGTCTACTGCGGTATCTTTGTGTAAAATGGCAAACGACAATGGTAAAGGTGTGAATTCCACGTCCCCACCTCGTAAATTTAGTAGCCAAGCAATCGAGTCTGTCATGGTGAGAACTACCGCATCTGAGCCGTTTCTTGAGATGTTGGCGGCTATTTGAGCACATTTATCCCGTAGGCCTACTCCGGCATATATTTCGTCGTGCGCCACCACCGGAGAGATTGGGGCAGCGGGTTGCGATTTCCAAATGGAATCCAACGGATTTTGACTTAGTCCGATCAAATTGGCGCCTACGGAGTGACACACCTTTTTCAAACCTTGTGTTTCTGTTCTTGTGTGTAGCTTTGGGTCAAAGCCCAGCCGTTTCCCGGCGCACAGATTCTCCCTAAGCCAACTATTCACTGAGGTCTTGCCAATGGATACAACTTGGTATTGTTGAGNGTCTATTTCCACTTCAGCCTGCAGAGTGTAGCGGCCGTCTACGAAAACGGCCGCATGGTTTTCAAGAACTACCGCCGTTCCGGCAGAGCCGGTAAACCCAGTTAGCCAAGCGAGGCGCTGTGCACACTTCGGAACATATTCGCCTTGGTATTCATCCGCGCGTGGGACGATAAACCCGTCCACTTCTGTTTTCTCCAGAACTTCACGCAGTTGTGTGAGCCGAGCTGCAGTTGGTTGAACATGCTGCTTCTTTTCAGTTGCTTCCTGAAGTAGGTCCGCAAGAGCTCTTTCAAGGGACTGACTAGGGGAAGCAGTGATCAACGTCATCCATTTGGTTGGATGAATGCCTTTTGGTGCTGCTGCAACACCCTGAACCAGGGCAACCAATTCCTCTACCGGTATGAGGATACCTTCTTCTTGAAGAAATTTGGTTAGGGTCTTCTGATCCATGGCATTTTCCATGCTTGTTTCCAGTATATTTGTGAGAGAATACGAGATTCTGCATAACTTTGGTATTAAACTGTGTGTTGTATTTTTGAAGGTTTTTTCATTATCAAAGTTGTCCAACCGTCTATCGAAAAACGATCATTCAGGGTTACGCCATGGTTACGATAGGTTGTGACCAATGCNGATGCCTGCTGATCTAATATCCCTGATAGAATGACTGTGCCACCGNCCGATANGTTGTCCGTTATGGACCGAGCGAGTTTGATCAATGGTCGGAAAAGAATATTGGCAACTAACAAATCATATGGTCCACGTGTACGTACGACTGGTGAGTTCAAACCATCGCAGACTTCNCAACATACAAGCCTTTGGATGCCATTCGTTANTGCGTTTTCTTTTGTCGCCTGGATGGCGTTTTCGTCGATATCAATTGCGACTGTTCTTGTTTTCCAGAGTTTGGCAATTGCAAATGCCAAAGTTCCTGCACCACAACCCAAATCCAGTGAATTTAGTGGTCCTCTTCTATAAGCCAGCTTGGTTAGTGCAAGAAGGCACCCTTGTGTCGTTGCGTGGTGACCTGTTCCAAATGCGTTACCTGCATTTATTTCAAGTTCAATTACAGAGGGATTCCCNCATCTTTTGATGTGACTTCCTCGTATTAGGAAACGACCAATTTTTACCGGATTTAAATGTCGAATACTTTGAGTTACCCAATCGGTCGGTGGTAACACAATTATTTCCACATAAGGTGTTTGGATGTTGGCTTCTGCAGCAGCACGGGCCACGGCGGATAAGATTTTTTCGTGCTCTGGTCGTTTTTGCGTATAGGCTCGTATTAAGCAGTCTTTAGTATTGATTTTTACGCTCAGCGCGTTGACCACTGGTTCAAGAGCGTTTTGCATAAAATCTAAAGAATGAATGGGTACATCAATTGATATTTGCCACGTTGTCACTGAATCGATAGTCATCATATTAGATGAAGTGGTATCATTTTCGGATTAAACTTCACAACTATACTGTGGTAAAGGTTCCGATGATGCAAAATGCGTTAACAGATCTGCTTGGAATTGAGCACCCGATCATACAGGCTCCGATGGCCAGTGCGGCAACACCGGAGATGGTTATTGCGGCTTCAGAGGCAGGAGCGCTCGGGTCGCTTGGGGCAGCGTACATGTCTCCCGATGAGATTCGTAGTTCCATACATCAGATTAGAAGGGCAACAATCCGTCCATTTCAGGTTAACCTTTTTTCGCCACCGGAACCCCGCAAACTGTCGGATAGCGATGTTGGTCGTGCAATGGAACCGTTGCGGGCTATTCGTCAAGAACTAGATCTCACGGAACCAAACGAAGTGCCACAATTCAAGGACCAATTTCTGGCTCAACTTAAGGTTTTGTTGGAAGAAAATATATCTATCATCGGATTCCATTTTGGCTTGCCGGAAACTGAGGAGGTAGAACAAGTAAAGGCCTCGGGGGCACTGCTAATAGGCTGTGCAACCAGACCCTCCGATGCAGTCATTCTAGAACAAAGCGGTGCTGATATTATAGTTGCCCAAGGGTTTGAGGCGGGTGGACATCAAGGAACATTTATAGCTGCCGAAGAACCTTCCACGATTGGCCTAATGTCACTCATTCCGCAAATTGTTGATGCGGTTTCAGTCCCTGTCATAGCTGCCGGTGGGTTAATGGATGGCCGCGGGTTGGCGGCTGCCTTGGCCTTAGGTGCGGGTGCTGGACAACTGGGGACTGCGTTTCTTGCAACCCAAGAAAGCAAGGCACATGACCTCCACAAGAAACTTTTGCTCGAGAGGAAAGGGGGTGTTCCGAGGTTTACGCGAGCTTTTTCCGGGCGCCCAGCCCGTGGCATAGTGAACCGGATGATGGAGGATATTGAAAAAACCCCCAATGCAATTCTTCCTTTTCCGTACCAGCATATTCTTACTTCTGAAATTCGTGCCGTCGCAGCAAAAACAAACAAGCCAGAATTCCTTTCGATGTGGGCTGGACAAGGGGCAAATATGGTAAGAAACATGAGTACCGGAGAAATGGTGAGGGTGCTTGCAAAGGAATTGGAAATTGCTTCGGGAATACAGAGAGTTGTTTGATCGATCAAACAGAAGATCCTGGTTTAAATTCAGAACGGGAAAGTGGCATGAATGAGGATATTGCGGTATTCGGGCACAGCGCTGGCGGAGGGGCATCTGCGACGGAACATGCGTTGGCTATGGAGGAATACATCACCGTGGGGAAGAAGAAAGCCCGGGCGTTGAACAACCGTGGTCCGATTAAGCTTGGGGATAATGGTCAGCTAAGTCCACAAATTCTCGACGAATATTGGGAACATGGCTTCTATGTTTTCGAAAATNTGATTTTGGAGACTGAACTAGNGGAGTTGCGGGCCGATATGGAGCGAGTTCTAAAGGAAGCTAGTGTTCCTGGCTCTGATGTAGATGGAAATAAAAACGGTGAAGCTGAGTTACATAACGGATTTGCCAAACCGTCCTATCGGTTTGCCAGACCCTTAAGCGATCCTTTGGGNGGTACAACAAGAAACAAGGGNCGCCACCCGGTCAAAATGGAAACACCANTGCCGTCNACAGAAGCACCACACTGGGTATTGCAGAACTTAAATGGCAATTTGCAACTGATGGATTCTTGTTTGCGGTTGTATGGCCATCCCGGGCTTTTGTCAGTAGCCGAAGCTATCAACGGTTCCGATTTTGTTCCCTACAATGAGGTTACCTTCATCAAGAAGCCGGGTTTNGGACCTTCGGTAGCCTGGCATCAGGACGGCACCACACACTGGGGTTCCCAGGATTGGGATCAAGGNGCGCATGGTTTTAATTTTATGGTGCAACTGTACCCGAGTACTGCTGGTAATTCAGTGTGGGTTTTGCCAGGCAGTCATAAAATGGGAAAATTGGATATCGCCAAGAAAGTTCTGGAGAGTGGTTCGGAGCGAATAGAGGGNGCNGTTCCGCTTCTTNCCGGCGCAGGAGATGTGATAGTTAACAACCGGCAAATGCTACATGGTTCGTTTGCGAATACTTCCAACGATTTACGTATTACGCTAAATGAAGGNTTCTTTCCGCGGGAGCGCGTTCTTAATGTCAAAGCAACGCGGTTAAATGGGGAAGAAGAGGTGTATGACGAAGAACGAATTAAAAAACGAAGCGGCATTATAGCGCTGGCCATAGATGCTAGGAGACAACATTTTTCCGGGGAAGCGCCATATGTATATAAGCCACTGGAAGGTGAAGAAGATAAGTATCGTTGGACAAATGAGACGCGGGAATCGATCCTGAAAAATTATAATCTTCTGGATATGTACATTTAGAGGGTAATTTGGAGCGTGTTCCTTTTGCGGCTAAATCATAAATAACGTTTCTAAGCGGGTTCAACATAGTTGGCCATTACTTTTTTTTCTCCTGCTTTCTCAAAAGAAACTTCAAGCTTGTTGCCGTCTATATCCAAAATCTTTCCATAACCAAATTTTTGATGAAAAATCCGCTTTCCCACTTGCAATACTCCAGGGGCATGTTCCGTTTTTGCAATACCCTGAGGGGTATTGCCCTGGTGCTTACTCGTGTAGCGTGTCCAATTGCTGCGCCGCTGCCCCAGGTTAGGGCGATCAGGAGTGCTAACTGCCCAGTCTTCTGGTGTGTCTACCATGTTGTTAACCTGGCTTGTCCGGATGACGTGTTCATCCGGTAGTTCGCTGATAAATCTTGATGGTAGAGCAGAATTCCACGTACCAAATAAATTTCGATTTGCTGCGTAGGATATCACGGCGCTAAGGCGTGCCCGTGTTAGGCCGACATATGCGAGTCGACGTTCTTCCTCAAGCCCCTGTGAGCCGCCTTCATCAAGTGCGCGTTGGTGAGGAAAAAGACCTTCCTCCCAACCAGGTAGATATACGGTATCAAATTCTAGACCTTTGGCACCGTGGAGCGTCATAATATTCACCATATCACCGTCGACAGTCTCCGCATTATCCATTACCAGACTTATGTGCTCCAGGAAACTGTCCAGCGTATCGAACTCTTCAAGGGCGCTGATCAGCTCGTTAAGGTTTTCTAAACGTCCGGGGGCTTGTATGGAACGGTCNGTGCGCCACATTTCTAAGTACCCCGATTCTTCCAGAACCGTTTGAGTGAAGGACGGCAGTGCCTCTGCCTGTGACAAGTCGTTCCATTTTCCGAAATTATGAATCAATTTTTTTAGCCCATTCCGNGCTGCACCTTTTAANTCGTCCGATTCCACTAGGTCGCGGGCGGCGCTCATTAACGAACACTTGTTGGCACGAGAAACGACATGGAGTTTTTGTAGGCTGGTTTGNCCGATACCTCTTTTTGGGCGGTTCACAATTCGTTCGAAAGCTAGGTCGTCGTCGTTTTGTGCAACGACACGGAGGTAGGCAATAGCGTCTCGAATCTCAAGCCGTTCATAGAATCTCATTACGCCAATTACTCGATACGGAAGGCCAATTTGGATGAACCGTTCTTCAAAAGGACGCGTCTGATGTCCTGCGCGTACTAGAACAGCTATATTGTTTAATGAGTGTCCAACATTTCCCTCGGTTTCTATTCGTTCTCCAATTGCTCTGGCTTCGTTTTCTCCATCCCAGAAACCTAGTACTCTAACTTTTTCTCCCTCGTTTGTTTCCGTCCAAAGTGTTTTTCCCAACCGACCATGGTTGTGCGCAATCAAGTTAGAGGCAGCACCTAGTATGTGCGGTGTTGAACGGTAGTTTCTTTCCAATCGAATTACCCGCGCTCCAGGGAAGTCTTTCTCAAACCGAAGAATATTCCCCACTTCGGCGCCTCTCCATGCATAGATGGATTGGTCGTCATCGCCAACACAGCAAATATTTGTACTCCCTTGTGCTAGTAGCCGTAACCAAAGGTACTGCGCTACGTTTGTGTCCTGATATTCATCTACAAGGATAAACTGAAACCGATTTTGATACTGTCGCAATACCTCTTTTTCTTCCATGAATAAGGTTAGGTTGTGTAGCAACAAATCACCAAAATCAGCTGCGTTGAGTACTTGCAGTCTTTTCTGGTAATCGTGGTATAGTTCACGGGAGCGCCCATCCGCAAAATCTGACCCTTCGGCATCGGTTACTTGATCGGACGTCAAACCACGATCTTTCCATCGACTAATAATTGCTCCTAATGAGCGTGCAGGCCAACGTTTCTCGTCGATGTCTCGTGCCTCTAACACCTGTTTCAAGACGCGCAACTGATCATCGGTGTCGAGGATAGTGAAATTGGACTTTAGTCCGACTGCTTCCGCATGTTGTCGGAGTATGCGTGCACCGATGGAGTGAAAAGTACCCAAGTACCATCCTTCCAAAGTCCTATTAATGAGTGCCTCTACCCTATCTCTCATTTCGCGGGCAGCTTTATTGGTGAAAGTAACAGTGAGTGTTTGCCCTGGTTGCGCTCGCCCGCTGTTCAGGAGGTAAGCGAGTCGTGTGGTAAGCACACGGGTCTTTCCTGTCCCGGCCCCTGCAAGGACTAGTACCGGACCATCAACCGTTTCGACTGCCTGGAATTGTTCAGTATTTAGCTGGGACAAATAAGGAGTATTGACTGGACGTAGTTCTGCATCCGAAGGATTGGGAGGCGTGTCAGCAAGGTCAAATGGATCACTCATTCTAAAATTCTTATAAAAGGTTGAAATATATCCCGTTGATGAGCACCGTATTGTCATTAACTCCGCAGCCTAAAATTGTAGCTCTTCTCATGAGTTCTTCTCGGTCCGCTGTCTTTATGTCTAGGGATCTCAGTCCTTCCCCTCGCTTATCTTGAATATCCGTGAAACGAAGAGTGGCATTTTCTAGTTGTAGTCTGTGATTGGCATGGGCGGTACTGCCCAATGGTATATCTAGTACTTCTGCCCATCGTACTGCCAACGCTTTCGGGTTCTTACTCTGTAGTTCTGCACCGGTTAGTGCGCTAACAATTTCAGTTTGGACACATGATTTCCAGTTATCTCCTGCTGGCCCCCATGGTCCGTCGAATTGCCCGCCTCTATTATCAGTTCCGGTCTCCATAATTGCTCCGCCGGTATCCTTCGGGTGCATTTGAATTGAAGTAAACTGGGCGTGCTCAATATCAATATTGTTGATGACCCGAATGTTGAGTTCTGCCATGCGATGTCTACGTTTTTCTACATCGTCACACTGCATGATCACCATGTAGCCTCCACTGCCGCCTCGACGGTCCATATAACGCTGTGCAGTGGTTCCATCCTGGAAAGGTGCGACCACCTCAAGAAAATTGGTACCAATAGGCAAGAGCGCATTGTTTAGGCCGTACTTTTCAACGCCAGGGTCGTGGAAACAGGTTTTTAGGCCAAGGACAGATTCCAACTGAGCTACTGATTTTGTCAATTCCGGGGCAACAAGGCAGATTTGGCGAAGTCTCAGCATCAAATATTTCTTTCCTAGTTAGTCTTTTTGCAGGGNGTGTTAGGCGACGGATAAATTACGAAGGAANGANGCCCTCTGGGTGGAGGCTTGCATCATCATGGCGAGGTCATTGGTGGCAAGGATAAAACGCATCCCCATACCGATATACCGTTCCATTAAGTCTGGCTGGTACACCCCTCCTAAGCCCGGGTATTTTCCATGTGCGTGGCATGCGGAAATAACTTTTTCGTACGCAGAAACAACTCGCGGACTGTCCACTTTTCCTGGTATGCCCATTTCCATAGTCAAATCGCCCGTTCCAACCAACAATACATCTACCCCTTCAACCGCTGCTATCGCGTCGACATTTTCTATCGCTTCGGGTGATTCAAGCATTACCACCACCAATATAGCATCATTGATTGCCTCTGCAGCTTCCGACACGGGGATGGAGCTAAAATCTATTTGTGGCAGTGCACCGACGACTGACCGGTGCCCACGCGGTGGATATCTGCAGAAGTTGGCTAATTCTTTTGCAATTTCGGCTGAATCTACGTGCGGGAAAACGATACCCATTGCGCCACCATCCAATACGCGAGTTGCGTGGAAATGCTGAAATCCTGGAACCCGTACAATGGGTGTTATTCCAGCATCTGAGGCGGCAACACTGATTTGGACTGTATCATTTACAGACATGGACCCATGCTCCATATCAATAAATAGCCAGTCGAAACCACATGTTTTCATAATCTTTCCNATATCGACGGTACGGGCTTGGCGGAGCCCTATGCCAAGGGAGAGTTCGCCGGACTGCAGGCGCTGTCGGGCCAGATTTTGAATGAGTGTCATTAATCCTATCCTTTAACGAATTCAGTCCTCTAGTCTTTTACGTTTCCCCGTGTTCTTGTCAGCGCAAGCGGAGCAAGGGTTGATTGTACGATAAAATTGCATCTCGGTGGCGAATTACTCCGGCCAATTTCATAGTTTGGTGCGATTCTGCCACCNGTATCGCGGATGATTCAGTAGATTCAAATAGCTGTAACGCCTGGTCTAGGGTGTCGTCTAGATCCAACACGGAAACTGGCGGTTTTGAGAACTCTTTGGCTGTGAGCGATATATCCGAAACCGGATTTAAAATCTTACTTTTTGCATCCGAGAAGGTTATTACGCCAGTCAAGTTACGGTTTTTATCCACCACATAATATTCAGTGTCAGACTCTGAGAGGATGAGGCCCGCCAACGCCTTCTTCGACATTTCTCCGGCAACCTCTTGAAAACCCTGGGTTACCAGTTCGTTAACGAATAAAGACTGGCAAATGACTTGTTCCGTTGCACCAGATATATCTACGCCACGTGTTTCCAACTGCTAGGTAAATAGGGAGTGGCCAACCATTTGTCTCACTATCAACGAGGATACGGTTATAGACAGCATGACCGCAACGGTGAGACCAAAGTTTCCAGTCAGTTCAAAGATTATAAGGAAGGTGGAAATAGGCGCCCCCGACGCCGATGGTTATTGCGACTATGGATAAGACTAGCTGATCATTACGGATCAAGCGCAACCAGATTCGTTTTTTGGTCGCAGCAATTCCGCGACTGGGCCTCATATCGGAATTACTTATCCATCGCCGCCATATATGGTGGAGCCACCATCTACCACGATTGNTTGTCCAGTAATAAAACTGCCTGCTTTGGCTGCCAACATTACAGCGACACCGCCAACTTCTTCCGGTTCACCAATGCGATGGAGCGCATAGTTTTTTANCGCCCGATCATATATCTCCGGGTTCTCCCATAAAGCGCGAGCGAAATTTGTACGGATTATTGCTGGGTTAATGCAATTCGCACGAATGTTATCTTTACCCCACTCCACGGCGAGATTGCGGGCAAGAGCAACGTCGGCAGCCTTTGAGAGCCCATAGGTCCCTAGCTTTGCCGTTCCAATTAATGCAGCCACAGAGGATACTATGATAATAGAACCACCCCCCAATTTAATCATCTGCGGTATTACCATGCTGGTAAGCCAGACATTGCTTTTAACGTTAGTGTCCATGATTTTGTCATAAGCTTCGTCGGGGATTTCGCTCAAAGAGCCATAAAATGGATTCACTGCAGCGTTGCACACTAGAATGTCGATACGTCCCCACGCATCCAACGTTTTATCTACTAGGTTTTGAAGCTGGTCCTTGTGCGAGCAGTGACAAGAAATTACCATGGCCTCGCCACCATTCCGGTTGATTCCTTCCGCAACTATCTCACATTTATCTGCCTTGCGGCTCGAGATCACCACTTTGGCGCCATGGGCTGCCATCGCTTCTGCCGTGGCGCGTCCGATACCAAGGCTTGAACCGGTTACTATGGCTACTTTGCCTGTTAAATCGAAAAGATCCGACATTTTCCCCCCTCAGTCAGATGGTNCNNAGTCANGNTTTGTTCNNTTATGTGCGACTGTGGNAAATCGCTCTAGATGATGGTCTGTGTTTCCAAANAAGGTATCAATCATGGTAAGGCGTTTGAAGTAGTGACCAATAGCCAGTTCGTCGGTCATTCCCATGCCTCCGTGCATTTGTACGGCCTCCTGTCCCACCAGTCGACCGGCTTTACCGATGTGCGACTTTGCGCCGGAGACGGCGCGTATTCTCTCTGGCCTGGGTTTGTCGAGAGATAGAGTTGCTAAGTAGGTCATGCTTCTTGCCTCTTGACATGCAATAAACATATCCACTGACCGATGCTGTAGGGCCTGAAATTTACCGAGTTTTACGCCAAATTGCTCGCGGGTATTTAGATACTCGAGTGTTTGCTCGTGGAGCGAATCCATTATACCAACCGCTTCAGCACATACAGCCGCAGTCGCCCTATCAATAATGTTTTCTATTGTCAGAAATGCGTTGCCTTCCTCTCCGAGGAGCGACGCTTTATCGACCATGACGTTGTTTAGCGCGACATCAGCTGCCCGCATTCCATCCACAGTCTGGTAACCTCGCCTGGAAATCCCCGACGCTTCAGCATCAACAAGGAACAAAGATATTCCGTCCTGGTCTCTTTGGTTACCCGATGTCCGAGCTGAGACAACAAACTTGTTTGCTTTGTCACCGCCAAATACAACNACTTTTTGGCCCGATATGCGGTAGCCGGTACCCGCCAATTCGGCTTTGGTTGTAATGTCTCCGAGATTAAATCGTGCTTGAGCTTCTACATGAGCGAAGGACACAAACTCTTCTCCTCCGATCACGGCCGGGAGAATTTGCGATATTTGTTTTTGGGTAGCAAGGGCTTCGATCAAATTTGCGCTCAGTATGATGGTGCTTATGAACGGTTCGACAACAAGTCCACGCCCGAACGCTTCCATCAGAACCATGACTTCAACTGGGCCGCCACCGAGTCCGCCGCTATCCTCCGAGAACGGGACTGCCAGCCAGCCTAATTCTGCATATGTTTTCCAATTTTGGAGGCCAAAACCATCCTCCGATGATACCAGTTTTCGTCGTGCCTCAAGTCCATAGTTCTCCGCGACAAATCGGCTGACGCTGTCTTTAAGAAGTCTTTGTTCGTCAGAAAATGTGAAGTCCACCGAATGCCTCTGATATTTGCGATTGTGTGAAGTTATAAACCCAGCACCATTTTTGAGATAATATTTTTTTGTATCTCGTTTGATCCTGCGTAGATAGATGATTTCCGCCAATTGAAATATTCTGGCGCAAGAGATGCCGCATAAGCCGGCCCGATGGGTTCCTCGTTCCAGCCCGATTGAAAAGAGTCAGGTACAAACGGATTGGCNTAGTATCCAATAGCTTCTACCAACAGTTCGCTAATTTTTTGCTGCATTTCACTACCGCGTATTTTTAGCAAATTTACTTCCGTTCCAGGCACACCTCCCTGATTTGCTGTGGATACAGCACGTAGTTCAGTGTACTCGAGTGCCATCAAATCGATCTCAGCTTGGGAAATTTTGTCTCGGAAACGAGGCTCCTCAATCAGTGATTGGCCGTTTGATTGTTCTGCCTTAGCGATTTCTTTCAGTCTCTTAAGTTGCCGTTTTTGGGACCCGATGGCGGCTATCCCTCCACGTTCATGCTTCAAGAGAAATTTTGCATAGGTCCAACCTTTGTTTTCTTCTCCAACCAAATTTTTGATTGGGACGTGTACATCTTCAAAAAAAACTTGGTTAACATCGTGGCNACCATCCATAGTAATTATGGGTCGGACGTCGATTCCTGGGTCATGCATATCGATAAGCAGAAAAGAGATACCCTCCTGTTTTTTTGCCTCAGGGTCTGTACGTACCAAGCAGAAAATCATATCCGCCCAGTGAGCACTAGTTGTCCATATCTTTGAGCCGTTAACCACATATTCATCCCCAACACGTACGGCACGTGTTTTTAGGGAAGCGAGGTCCGATCCAGATCCAGGCTCAGAATAACCNTGGCACCAAACGTCCTCACCGGAGAGAATTCGTGGTAGGTAGTATTCTTTTTGCTNNTTACTGCCAAACTCCATTATTACGGGGCCGACCATCATTACTCCAAATGGCAACACCCGTGGCGATCCAGAGAGGCCAACTTCTTCATCAAATATGTGGGCTTGGAGTGGGCTCCACCCGGTTCCNCCAAACTCGGTCGGCCAGTTCGGGGCTACCCATCCGCGTTTATATAGGATTTTGTGCCAAGCCGTATAATCTTCTTTGGTCAACTTCTGCCTAGCGTCAATCTTAGCCCGAATCGTTGAGGGTGTGTTGTCACGGATAAAGGTTTGCACTTCTGTNCGGAAAGCTTGGTCGGCCTCACTAAAATCAAGATTCATTGCGACCTCGTCTNAACGGNTAGGACAGTGAAATATCTGGGAACCGAATTTAGGTTCCTGAAAGTTCGTTTATGTAATCCTTGCAAGCTTCATGCAAGTCGAACTTATAGGAAAATCCGGTTTCCTGTCTAAGTTTNTNACCATTTGCCTCCGGNTATTCTCGTGAGGACTTTACGGCGTTTACTTTAATTCTACTGGTTGGATGAAGTTCNCAGACTATATCTGCTATTGCTGAGGCTGATCCTGGGTATGCCGTGAGGTTGTAGATGGGGCCTAGCGAGCCGTTAAAGTTTGTTAGGTGGATAAATGATCGTGCAACGTCTTTGACATACATTAGATCNATTGATTCCGCTGGTGCACTAATTTCTACTGCTTTCTGCTCTGCGATGGACTCGAATATTTCTTTAATCTTGCTTGCGACCCCTTGGTACCAAAGCCCAGGGCCAAACACTAGAGGAAGACGTAAACCNGTNAGGGTTAAGCCNTGTTCGGCTCGATAAAACCCTGCAATATCTTCCGCCAAGACCTTCGTAAGTCCATAAAACGTCTCAGGCCGTCGTNCCGAATCGTCATACGCGACACCATTCTTATAAAGTTTGGAACTTCCAAAGACCGCCAAAGTGCTTGCCCAGATGACTCGGGGAACTTTCTGGAAGAGACATGTCGAAAGCAGATTATGAAAACCTGTAACGTTTACTTGAAGGGCTGCTGATTCATTTGCTGCGGCAGATGCCAGTAGACCTTGGCCGGTATCACCGTANGCCGCAAGACTTACGACTAAGGAAGGGTCTGCCGCTTTGACGGCCTGTTTAATATCGTCATGATTGGCGATGTTTCCCTGGTGGAACGTAATTTGGGCCATATCAACTTTGGTTAANCAAGGTTTCGGGGAGGGTCCAAAAACATGAACTTCCCATCCCTCGTTCAGGTATGCCCGAACGACATGCGCACCNACAAAACCGCTGCCACCCGTGATGAAAACTTTATCCATAATATTCTAGACTACCCTATACTTATNNACGATATCCCAGTCCAATTCAATTCCCAANCCCGGGCCCGAAGGTACTATCAGGTATCCATCAATGCATGAAATTGGGGTCTTCAAAATTTCGTCACGAAGTGCGTTGTCNCCTTGGTCATATTCTAATAGGGCTGGTTCAGGTATGTTGTCGGTGTGTGGCCAGGGAACCTGAGCGGCCGAAAAATGTAGCGCCGCTGCAAGCCCGATGGCGCCACCCCAGACATGTGGAGAAACGCGGACGTGCGAAACGCGCGCTAGGGTGGATATCTCGTTTCCTACGGTCAAACCTCCACATAACGTCAAATCAGGTTGCCAAAAGTCGGCGCCGTTGGCATCCGATAATCGTTTGAAATCGTGCGCGGAATATAGTGCTTCTCCAGTTGCTAGGGGCAAGTGAGATGCCGGTCGTAGTCGAGCGTAGCCATCAAAATCCGTCGGAGGCAGCGGTTCTTCGTAAAAATGGATATTATATCCCTCAAGTTGTCGAATGCTCTTACGCGCAATATCGGAGGTGTAGTTGCCATTGGCATCAACCATTAAGAAGATTTCAGGGCCTAGCACTTCACGTGCTAGCGCCACTCTCTTCTCATCATCATCCGGTCCGCGGCCTATTTTTATTTTTACTCCCCGGAATCCTTGATCACGAAAAGAGAGCAACTGATCTTGTAGTTGGTTCTTCGGATGGACGGCGAAATACCCGTCCGACGCATAAGCGGGAACCCGATCCTGATATAAGCCACCAAGCAACTGGTAGACAGCTACATCATTTTGTTTTCCTATTGCATCATGTGCCGCAATGTCGATACCTCCTAGGCACGATGTGAACGTATTTTGAACGCCCAGGTGGTAACGTTGGGCATAAAAATAAGGAGGTACCAGCGCATGCTGGGTTAGTTCTCGTCCAACAAAGTATGGTTTCAAAATTTCTAAGGCGGCGGCAACCATCGTGCAAGGCCCCCAGGCTTCGCCGAGTCCAGTTATCCCAGAATCTGTTTCTAGAAGTATGATGGTCGCGTTGCGAACCGAGGTCAGACCACGCGCCATCCCGTAGGCATGTGTTTCACCTAAGTCGTGTTCCAGTCCTATCGCTTTAATATCTTTAATGATCGCCATGTTTTTTCCCGGCCATATTGTGAGTCCAGTATACGGGCTACTGCACTCAAGGGCTATGCTGCGTTATGGATTTACGGGTCAAGCGAAGCATGATTGTAGCTACGGAGATCAACTAGATACTGAACGGAATACCTCTGAGTTCACAGAGTATGCTGGTTATAAAGGTTCATTATCCCGATGCATTGGGTTCAGTGGGTCTTTGCCAGGATTTATTTTGCGGCAGCCGGTTTTTGTGTCCTGCGTCACAGTCCGGGTTGACGAAACCGACTATCTCATTGATGTTGCGGGCTCACTTGCACCCAAAAAGAGTTCTCTGAGTTATGAAATTCACTGGCACCGATACATACGTAGCAACTGAAGATTTAATGGTTGCGGTAAATGCGGCAATCCGTCTCGAGCGACCTCTTTTGGTAAAAGGTGAACCTGGAACAGGTAAAACAATGCTTGCTGAGGAGATATCGAGAGCACTGAAACGAGACCTCTTGAGGTGGCATATTAAGTCCACCACTAAGGCACAGCAGGGTCTTTACGAATATGATGCCGTTGCACGTTTACGAGATGGGCAATTGGGCGAAGAAAGAGCTAGGGAAATTTCGAATTATATTTCTCGGGGAATGCTCTGGGATGCATTTGAACGTGACATAGCCCCAGTGTTGCTGATTGATGAAATTGATAAAGCCGATATNGAGTTTCCTAATGACCTTTTGCTCGAACTCGATCGTATGGAGTTCTACGTTTATGAGACTAAACAACACATCAAGGCGAAAGTGCGACCTATTGTAGTGATTACCTCAAATAACGAAAAAGACTTGCCCGATGCTTTTTTGCGCCGTTGTTTTTTCCACTATATTCAGTTTCCAGATAACGAAACTATGGAGAAAATTGTGCAAGTTCATTTTCCAGACATTAAAAAGCGATTGTTGAGTAGGGCCCTCAAAGTGTTTTACGATATTCGGGAAACCGCGGGTCTAAAAAAACGCCCATCTACCTCCGAATTGATCGACTGGATAAAATTATTATTGGTCGAAGATATCGATCCGGAAGTGCTTAAAACAAAGGATACTGCTAAGGCGATCCCGCCGCTTTATGGTGCTTTGCTGAAGAATGAGCAGGACGTGCATTTATTTGAACGTCTGGTATTTTTATCTCGTAGACAAGGTTCTTAGTTGGTACCGGTAACCTAAGTTGACTGTGCACCGAAAACGTCTCCGATCCGTTACTATTGTTTTAGGCAGGTTGTAAGATGTTTACAGAATTCTTTTTAAAACTTCGTGAATCGGATGTGCCTGCGACATTGCGGGAATATTTAACGTTGCTAGAAGCGTTGGACGAAAATGTATCTGATATTGGGATCGATGAATTTTACTATTTAAGTCGTAGTGCCTTGGTCAAAGACGAAAGGAATTACGATAAGTTCGATCGCGTGTTTGGTGAATACTTCAAAGGAGTGGAGGCCCTAGGGGACTCTTTGTTTTCCGAAATTCCGGAAGAATGGCTTCGACGTGAAATTGAAAAACTACTTAGCCCTGAGGAACGTGCCAAACTCGATAAGTTGGGTTGGGAAAAGTTAATGGAAACCTTGCGTGAACGATTAGCGGAGCAAAAGGGCCGTCATCAGGGCGGATCGAAATGGATAGGTACCGGAGGCACATCTCCATTTGGTGCCTATGGCGATCACCCGGAAGGAGTCCGTATTGGCCAGCATGAAGGTCGGCGAGGCAGTGCAGTCAAGGTATGGGATAAACGGGAGTATAAGAATTTTGACGATTCGGTAGTCATAGGAACACGGAATATTAAAGTGGCGTTACGGAGGTTGCGGCAATTTGTGCGAGATGGTTCTGATGTGGAGTTTGATTTAGACGACACCATCCATGCAACTGCTAACAATGGTGGTTGGCTCGACGTTCGCATGCGTCCAGAACGACATAACAAAATAAGAGTACTACTGTTAATGGATGTCGGTGGTTCAATGAACGTACATGTTAAGACATGCGAGGAATTATTCTCAGCAGCTCGAAGTGAGTTCAAAGATTTAGAATATTTCTACTTCCATAACTGTGTTTATGAAGCTTTATGGAAAGATAACTCTCGGCGCCACACTGAACGTATGGCAACATGGGACGTCATCCGCACTTATCCGGCGGAATATAAGTTAATATTCGTTGGAGATGCCAGTATGAGCCCATATGAGATTGCTTATCCTGGTGGCAGCGTTGAGCATTGGAACGAAGAGCCAGGAGGGGCCTGGATGAATCGTCTTCTTCATGTCTATTCGTCTGCAATTTGGTTGAACCCTGAGCCTGAAGCAAATTGGTCCTACACTCAATCCAACCAAATGATTCGGGAGTTGATTGCAGAGCGGATGTACCCGTTGACGCTTTCGGGTCTTGAAGAAGGTATGAAGTATTTAGCACGTTAGGGGTGAAAGGTAAGTCCAATTTAAATCTTGCTACCGCCATAAATTTACAATGTCTGGCTTACAATGAAACACTAACAATGCAACTATAACCCGTTAGTCCAATTCACCAACTAATTCTGAACTTAAACGAGTTTAGAATCTCCGTTAAAAAATTTAATGTAGAATGGCGTTAAAATTACTATATTTCAGACGCATTTGACGTATTTACTTAAATATGGGAGCAATTCTCAGTAGATCTCTGCTTTGACGATGAGTGTTACCCCTCAGAAGGAACCTTAACGATGACCCATCTCGTAGATATCGGCTTGCGTATTGAGTTGGTTTCTATGTATCCGTATTTTCACGATATTTCCATCTCACTTTATGAACGTCAGGTGGAAGAGGGTGATTTTGAGTTTCAGGTACACAGTTATGCAGGGCGAGAAGGTGTTGATAAGACTTTAGATTACGTGATCTCAGCAATGGTTGTTTTAGGAGGCATGGTTCGTGTAGGTGGCCCCGAGGGGAAGACAGTTCGTTTCTGTTGTGGTTCCCGGCACAGGAAGGCTTGCAGGCGTGTCTTTCTTGAAGCCTGCAAGATCACATTGGGGACGGATTTAAACCCTATCGGCCCATCAATCTTGGATAAGAAGACAGAAAGAAATATTATAGTGGAAAGTCTGGGAAATGGGGGTTATCGCGTAAGTGCCGATGGTGAGGACGACGGTCGTGATCGTCGTATTTCAGCAATTGCTGGCGGCTTCGTGAAACTTGCTGAGATGGACTATATGGATGGTAGTGATGACGCAGTTGCATTTGATTGCAACAGCGACCATACCCCGCTGGTCGGTCTTCTGCTAAAACGCGCCCTCAACGTCCGCGCTGTGATTCGGGAGGAAGATGACTTAGCTGGACGCGGCATGCTTGCCGCGCCTAGTGCTCAGAAGTAGTAACTTAGGAGCAGTTAAGGGAGTTAGAAATGGAAAATATGCAAGTCCAACCTATGACCAGTCGGGAACGTGTGCTTGCGGGTCTCCGCCGACAACCAGTTGATAGAACACCTGTTTGTAATCCCACCTCCGTTGCAACTGTGGAACTTATGGACCTTGTTGACGCCCATTTTCCACAGGCAAATCGGGACCCTGAAATGATGGCCCGACTCGCTGCTACGGGTTATACGGAGCTTGGCTTCGATAGTATCATGCCTGTCTTCTCAATCATCCAAGAATCATCTGCGCTGGGTTGCGCAATGCAGTGGGAACAGAAAGACAATTGGCCCACAGTCCGCATGCGTGAACCCATTTGGCGTGATGTTGAGGATATTAAAATTCCTGATGATTTTTTGACCCATCCTGATACCGCTTGCGTGTTAGAAGCTATTAAGCTTTTAAAAAAAGAATTCGGGGATGAGGTCGCAATTATTGGAAAAACGATGGGTCCATGGACACTCGGCTATCACTGCTTTGGCGTTGAACCATTTTTACTCATGTCTTTGGACGATCCAGGTAAGACGAAACTCGCACTGGAGCGGATGAAAGATGCAACAATTAAATTTGGGGTAGCCCAAATAGAGGCGGGAGCTGACGCGCTGACTCTTCCAGATCATGCGACAGGAGACTTGGTAAGCGGTGAATACTATGATCGTTATCTAAAAGATATGCATGCCGAGTTTGTCGATCTAATTCCTTGTCCTCTTATCCTACATATCTGTGGACGTACCGTTGATCGTATGAACTCCATTGCAGAGACGGGGATGGCTGCATTCCACTTTGACTCGAAAAATAAGCCGCAGGAATCTATGGATATTGTTCGGCAACGAATTTCTTTGATCGGGAATATAAATAATCCGGAAACGTTATATGCGAAAGAGCCAGATGCGGTACACGCGGAGGTATGTGCGAATCTTGATGCTGGTGTTCACATGGTTGGTCCCGAATGTGCGATCCCATTGCAGACGTCCATCCAGAATTTACTGGCAATTCCCCGTGCCGTTCGAGAGTGGCATGCGGCGCAA
Organism: Rhodospirillaceae bacterium; assembly: GCA_002712985.1. GTDB lineage: Bacteria > Pseudomonadota > Alphaproteobacteria > UBA7887 > UBA7887. Next base: position 20,934 of record PAVD01000040.1, on the reverse strand, counting down.
TAATATCACTAAATTTTATCTAGATCTAACACGATAGAAAGACCATGGCTGACCTTAAAAATATCGCCAACGAGATCATTCGCCGTGAGATAGAGGAATACGTCGAACGGCCAGACGAGATTGAGCGAAACGTTGAGCTGTTTTCTCGGACTCGTCCGCTAATGCAAGAAATAGCAGCGGCTTTGATTGAGGGCAATGATGGTGCTGTTGATCAGTTGACAAAAAAGGCATTGGACCAAGATATTGACGCATTGGAGATCATGGACGATGGTCTGATTGCGGGAATGGGTATTGTAGGTATTAAATTCCGGGACAATTTTATCTTCGTTCCTGAGGTGCTTGCCTGTGCGCGGGCGATGAAGGCAGGAATGACCTATATTGAACCAATACTATCCGCCTCGGGGGTAAAGCCTCTTGCCACCGTGGTGATGGGCACGGTAAAGGGGGATTTGCATGATATTGGCAAAAACCTCTGTATTATGATGCTGCGGGGTTCTGGATTTAACGTTGTTGATCTTGGTGTAGATACTTCAGACGATGAATTCATTGATGCGGTGGAAGAACATAAAGCGCCGATATTGGGTATGTCGGCTTTGCTGACTACGACAATGCCAAACATGGGGAAGACAATTGAAGCATTTATAGATGCGGACCTTCGCGAAGATGTGAAGATTATGGTCGGAGGAGCTCCGGTCACTCAGGAATTTGCAGATGATATGGGAGCGGACGCGTATGGAAAAGATGCACTGGATTGTGTTGCCGTAGCGAAAGGATTTGTCAGTGTCCAGGCTTGAGCGCTCTCCCAAGAAAAAACCACTTCAGAAAATTGATCCTGAGGCATATCGCCAGAGAATTGACAGGCTGGGGGCTATTTTTGCGGATATAGCGGGTCACGCAGAGGTGGTTTCAAAATTCCGGTGTCCCTATCGTGACCGCCTGGATCGTTGTACTGGNAAGTTTCGTTGCCGGAATCAGGAGACCACTGAGGAACGTGACGTGCTTCGTTGCACCCACGATGGGCATTTTGATTACCGAAGTGCCTGGGAAACAAATCCAGAATCTTATAACCGAGCCAAAGCTCGTATCAAGAAAAATAGGGAAATTTCGGCGGCAAAACGAGAAACGCCGNAAGTGTCATCCGAAAACACTTGAGTACGATAACATACGAAAATCGTGTAAAACGACTTGAAGTCGGTAAAACAATCTTTGATTTTGCTGATGAACTCACGATGGAAGTTCCGTCTTCCTGCGGAAGGAAAGGTGAGTGCCACGAGTGTGTGGTGGAAATCATCAGTGGTATGGAATCGTTAAACACAGCTCGTGAACCCGAATCTTTTCTACGAGGTAACTATCGTTTGGCGTGTCAGGCGTTAGTGGAGAGCACCGACATCGATGTTCATTTCGTACCGTTACGCCGGAAACCAAAAATTCTGAGTTCCGGCCATAGTGCGGTGCCTTTGGATTTTGACCCAGCAGTGTCTCGCAAAGGTACAGAGGTATTCTACAAGGATGAAGCCATCGACCAGTATAGAGGTTTCCTATATGGCCTAGCGATCGACCTTGGTACTACGACAGTTGTAGTTGACCTTGTCGATTTGGAGACGGGTCGTAGTGTCGAGTGTCTCAGTTTTGAAAACCCTCAGCGGTTCGGTGGTAGTGACGTGATGAACCGAATCTCTTATGACGGTGGGCCGTATAAGGGGGAATTACAAAAAGCCATCGTAACTGCAACCAACAGAGCCATTCGCAGTCTATCGAGAGCGAGAAAATTTCCTCGCCGGGCAATCTACGAAATAGTTATAGCGGGAAACAGCAGCATGAGGGACCTGGTGTTTGGTCTCGATATTCAAAGCATCGGGCAGAAACCATATAAGTCTCTAACTGAGCACGAATATTTGGCAGGGAAACGGGCGTCTACAGAAATAATATGTGATGCTTGGGAGCTTGGTTTCCGGGCAAATAGGAAAACACGTTTATATGGGTTGCCTCTCATAGGGAGCCATGTAGGTGGAGACGCTGCGGCGTGCCTAACTGCTATTGGTATGGCGACGGTCAAGGATGAGGTTGTGATGGTCGTTGATGTTGGCACCAATACCGAGGTTGTTATTGGCAATGCGACTAGAATGTTGGCTGCGTCGTGCCCTGCAGGTCCAGCTTTTGAGGGAGGGTTAGTTAAGTATGGTATGCCAGGTTACGAAGGTGCCATAGAAACAATAAAATATTGTACAGGAAGTGGTACCTTCGAATACTCCACGATAGGTAGTATACCGCCCGAAGGGCTATGTGGGTCGGGTCTCATTGATCTAATAGCGGAGTTGCGCAGGAATCAAAGAATGACCCCCAAAGGGGTGTTTCTTCCGGAGAAACGGAAACGTGAAATTGAAGTTGTCCCTGAAAGAGGAATCACGTTTTCTCGTGACGATGGGAGTGCTCTCGCTCAAGCTACTGCAGCAAATTATTGTGGTCAATTTATTACCATGCGGCGCTTTGGTATTGATCCAGAACGGATTTCGAAGCTTTATTTAGCAGGTGGGTTTGCTAACTATGTAAATGTCGAAAATGCTATAGAGATAGGGTTTCTTGCTCCGGTTCTAAAAGATCGGATTGTCAAAATAGGCAACGCAGCTATAGATGGGGCGCGTATGTTGCTGGTGTCTCAACGCGAGCGAGATAAACTTTGTAAGTTAATAAAAAATATTGAACATGTGGAGCTGGAAACAACTGCAGACTTTTTTGATATTTTTGTGGAAGGTTGCCAATTTACGCCGATGCCAACACAGATATGCCCCTCGGACGGTGTTCACAATTTGTCCTAAGTTGTTTCTAGAGTGATTATGATGGAGAAGAATTTGGCAGTTGGTGAAAAGTTGATCGTAATTGGTGAAAATATTCATACTACTCGGGCTTTGCGTCGCAAAGGTCCAAAGATTGTTGAGTGCAATGGGGTCGAAGCGGTTGCATACACAGACTCAGCCGGTGTCACACGTCATCTCTCTATACCAGAGTCATTTAAAGGGCGGCAGGAATATCAACAAGGACAGGTTAAACATGTAATGATTGCCGTGAGTACGGCAATGTCAGGTGGCGCCGATGTAGAGGAAGCGCTGATCTATTTAAAACAGTTGGTCGATAAACAAGTTTCGGCAAAAGCAAGTTTTCTTGATTTAAATGTTGATGAAATTTCCTGGAAACTTGATGAACAAAAAGCCGCCATGGAGTGGTTGGTGAACACTGTACAAGAGATGACCGATCTTCCATTGTCTATCGACTCCTCAAACGTTGAAGTAATTTCGTCCGGCCTTGCGGCGTACAACTCGAAGAGAATTAGACCTTTGCTAAATTCTGCGTCATTGGAACGTATTGATGCACTGGATCTAGCTTTAAAGCATGATGCCCGCGTTGTGGTCACAGCGGCAGGAGAGAGCGGTATGCCAAGTGGGCCCGAAGAGAGAGTTGAAAATGTATCTCGCATGGTGGAGGCGGCCCTAGAGAAGGGTTTTATATTGGATGATTTGTTTGTCGACCCTCTAGTGTTTCCAGCGTCAGTAGACAAAGATTTTGGCTCGCACTGCCTGGATGCTATTCGTGAGATCCGGAGGAAATATGGCCCCGACATCCACATAACCGGCGGCGTAAGCAATGCATCTTTTGGGATCCCGGGTCGGAGGTTAATCAACGAAATATTTTTAATTTTGTCAGTTGAAGCGGGTGCTGATGGAGGCATAATAGATCCTGTACTGAGCAATCCCTCTGATGTTTTTTCCATGGATCGTAATTCCACGGCATATCAGATGGCGGAAGACGTAATTTTGGGCCGTGATGAATTTTGTCAAAAATATATTTCTGCCTGGCGAAAAAAACTAGGTGAGGCTAGATGAATTCCGCGGTGACAGGTGCGGTCAATGTTCTTACGCCTTGTCTAGGGATCTGCCGAATAAATCGAAGTACGCAGTTATGCGAGGGATGTCACCGAACTGCTGCCGAGGTCGCGGAGTGGCTTTTTTATTCTAATGAACAAAAACAAAGTGTCATGCGGCAGCTTGCAAGCAGAGATCCCTTTACTCCGACGGCTGTGGTGATAAAAAAGAGCGATCAAGATTGAGTTCTAACATTTACGCTTTACCGCTAACAGCAAGCCATCGGCAACAGGAAGTAGGCTTGTAGTGACTCGGTTGTCGTCTCGTAATTTTAAGGCGAATGCACGAAGCGCTGTGGTGTCTGGATCATCTCGTGATGGCTCGGAGACGCGTCCTCCCCATAAGACGTTGTCAGCGATCAGAAGTCCTCCGGGCCGGAGTAGTTTTATCAGCGCCTCATAGTAGGCGTCGTATTCCGTTTTATCTGCATCAATAAAGGCCATATCATAGCTCTCTTCTCCATCCTCCCTAAGTAAATGCTGAAGCGTTTCCAGGGCGGGTCCCACACGTAAATCGATGATGTCATCGACGCCGGCTTCTTTCCAATACCGTTGCGCAGTTCGAGTATTAACTGGATCAACGTCACAAGCGATCAGTTTTGCATGTTTTGGCAACGACAGGGCAACGCTTAACGCGCTATATCCAGTATACACTCCAATTTCTATACAGCGTCGAGCCCCCATCAGTTCGGCAAGCAGGCCCATAAACTGGCCTTGTTCAGGGGGAATTTGCATAATTGCACCAGGCAAAGATATCGTATCTTCACGCAGGCGACGCTGTACGTCCGTTTCGCGAAGGGATGCGCTCAACAAGTATTCGTAAAGTGCTTCTGTAAGTTGAATAGATTTCATTGCGAGCGAACTTACCGTACGTCATAAAGAGCAACAACTCGTTATGTGTGCCGGGGCTCCCTCGACGATATTCAGGAACAGGAGGATAGATGGAGGAACAAGGGAACAGCAGAGGTCTTAGACGCGGTCTAACGCATTATGGGGATAGGGAATTTTCGTTGTTCTTACGGAAAAGTTTTGCCAAGTCGATGGGATATACAGAGCAAGATCTTGATCGCCCCGTGGTTGGCATAGCCAATACGAGTAGCGGGTTCAACAGTTGTCATCGCTCCATTCCCAGTTTGATCGATGCAGTTAGCCGCGGAGTAATGTACGCTGGTGGCCTCCCAGTGGAGTTTCCCACAATTTCTCTTGGCGAAACGTATCTTAACCCTACTAGCATGCTGTTTCGGAATCTGATGTCCATAGATACAGAGGAAATGGTTCGTGCCCAGCCCATGGATGCAGTCGTACTGATAGGTGGCTGTGACAAGACTGTCCCCGCACAACTTATGGCTGCGGCAAGCGTCAACATTCCAGCAATTTCTCTGGTTGTTGGACCGATGTTAACAGGAAGTTGGCGCGGGGAGCGTCTCGGGGCGTGTACCGATTGTCGGCGCCAGTGGGGGCGGTACAGGGCCGGAGAATTAGACGACCAACAAATTATGGAAGCTAGCGGTGAACTAGCCACTACTGCNGGNACCTGTATGGTAATGGGAACCGCGAGTACCATGGCTTTGATGACAGAGGCGTTGGGGATGATGTGGCCTGGAGGTGCNGCAGTGCCGGCAGTACATGCTCAGAGACTCAGGATTGCAGAACTTACTGGTGCTCGCGCTGTTAAGATGGCGGAGGAAGGGCTTACTCCAAAACAAATAATGACGCCGAGAGCGTTCTCAAATGCTTTTCGGGTGCTTCTGGCGGTTGGAGGATCGACCAACGGGCTGGTTCATATGACCGCTGTCGCTGGTCGCCTCGGCATTCAGGTAGACCTTAACGCGTTTGACCTCATGGGACGGAATACCCCAGTTTTGGTTGATCTCAAGCCATCCGGACAGCATTACATGGAGGATTTGCACAAGGCAGGTGGCTTGGCTCCAATCCTACGGGAGTTATCTCCACTCCTTCATCTCGATTGCATGACGGTGACGGGGCGTACTCTTGGAGAGGAGATCGACGATGCGCCAACCTGGTCCCAAAAGATTGTGAAAAGTATTCAGTCTCCTTTAAGTTCAGAAGGAGGAATTGCAGTGTTAACAGGAAATTTGGCACCAGATACCGCCATCATAAAGCAATCAGCAGCTACGGCGGATTTACTGGTCCATGAAGGTCGGGCAGTCGTGTTTGAATCGTTGGAGGATTTGGAAAATCGGATAGACGATCCAAATCTTGAGGTAGAAGAAGATGATATTTTAGTGCTTCGGAATGCTGGACCGAAGGGCGCTCCAGGGATGCCCGAGTCCGGTTATATTCCCATTCCGAAAAAGCTTGCTGAGGCGGGGGTCAAGGATATGGTCCGGATCTCTGATGCTCGGATGAGCGGAACTGCTTTCGGAACAATCGTTTTACATGTGTGTCCCGAAGCCGCGATTGGTGGTCCCCTGGCTTTTGTCCACGATGGAGATCGTATACGACTCGATGTTCCCAATAGACGTATCGACCTGTTGCTGGAGACCCAAATCCTCGAAGAACGACGAGTTATGTGGAATCCTCCCACCCCTCCCACTGGGTCAGATCGCGGCTACCTTCGGCTCCATCTGGAACATGTGGAACAAGCAAATCGAGGTTGCGATCTTGATGTACTTAAGCCCAAGGTCGCAGATGCGATTACACCAGAATAGAAGGCCAAAGCTGCTCTATTAAAATAAGATGCGGAAATGGCTTTCCTATATTAACGATCGAGCACTGAGATTCTGAAACAAAGCCATCGTTCCAAACTCCCAAGGAGGTACTTTATCGCAGTGATTAACCCGGTTTATTAGGGCTCCCAGAGGCGGGCTGAAGATTATCACGGCATCACCAATGTGGTGTGTAAATCCTTTGCCAGGTTCCCCTCTATCTTTGGTTGGTGCAAACATGGTGCCCGTCATTAATGCCAACCCATCAGGGTATTGATGATTTTTGTTAATGGTTTGAGCTGCTAGATCTTCGAGGTCACGGCTGATCATCCCAATATTTGAGTTTCCAGTTAACGAAAATTCGTCGTTACCTTCTACCACTAGTTCAATTTCCACATTCTTTAAGTCCGATAGAGAGAAAGTGTCATCAAACAATCGAATAAAAGGCCCAATTGCACACGACGCATTGTTATCTTTTGCTCTATTTAAAAGAAGCGCGCTACGTCCTTCCATATCACGAAGGTTTACATCATTTCCAAGAGTTGCCCCCACAATTTCGCCCCGTGAATTAACGATCAGTACGGCTTCCGGTTCAGGATTGTTCCATGTTGAGCGTTCGAGAATGCCAATTTCCGCACCGACTCCAACGGCCGACATAGGTTGGGCTTTCGTAAATACCTCGGCGTCCGGACCAATACCCACCTCTAAATAAGGAGACCAGAGACCACGTTCCTTTAGAGATTTTGTCAGTCGTTCGGCTTCCTCCGACCCTGGTCGGACTCCACTTAAGTCACCGCCAATTTCTTTTCCGATGGTTTCACGAATGTTGTCAGCCTCCGCTGAATCTCCTTTTGCGATTTCTTCAATCAAACGTTCCAAAAGACTATCGATAAAGGTAACNCCGCAGGCTTTAATAGATTGAAGGTCTATGGGGGCCAAAAAATAGGGCTTTTCAGGGTTTCTTTTATCAGGACCGCTGTTAAGTAAAATTTCTTCAGGGCTACCAATCCGGATAGCGCCATCAGCATTTGCTGCAGCCAGGTTCGGCTTGTCCGTGTTCATTAAGTTGGACGAAGTTGGATATGAATTGGTGACGTCATAGACGCCATGCTGAGCCACTACAACAACAGATGGGCCTGCTGGCAGTCCGTTTGTACTTGGTAGCCAGACCCTGCCGATTAACATTCCTCTGTAACCATCTTCAGGGAGAACAGTATCTGGTGCGAGAGTAAAGTCCATGGGTGTTTTCCGTGACTAAAAAGTTTTCTTCAAGCGTAGTTAGTGCAACGGTGAGACGCTACCTGAATACGAGGATCTATGCTAGGNTTCTTCAGTTTTTGTTTTAACGATAGTACACGATAAGATATAGCACGAAGAGTATGAGTGCCCAAATGGCCCCGCTTCCCGTACTCCACGTTCTTGCCAGTGTTCCCCCAGGTTGTGCAATGGATCGTACGCTATCTATCATCTCTTCCAACGAACTACGTAGCACATTCCCCGATTCCTTGTAGGNCGCGACAATGAGCCGAATAAGTGCCCGATACAACGCTAGCCCAAGTCGACGATAAAACCAGTCAACATCAAGGTTAACAAGTTTCCTCTCCGGTGGGTACAGCCCGCTGGTCATTAAAAGCGCGAATGCGAGTGCAGAAAAGAATAACAACTGGCTCTGAGAAATAACGTGACTCCACGTGTATGGCTGGTAGTTAACTTCCCATGGTAATAAGCTGTACAGTATCCATGGATAACAGCCATTCAAGATGCAAAGCCCGGCAGCGATGGCCATCGCAATTAGCATGTTTATTGGAGGTTCTTGTGTCCGAATACCCGAGTCTCTGCCAAAAAACGCAAAAAATGGAATCTTGATACCCGCATGATGAAAGACACCGGCCGACGCAAACAATAGGAGAAGAAAAATTATACCGTGTCCTTCCTCTGCCGCGGCCGCCATCACCATGGATTTTGATACGAAACCAGAAAATAGAGGGAAGGCTGAAATGGATGCGGCACCAATGACACAGAAGGTGGTCGTTATAGGCATAGATTTGTAGAGGCCACCCAAATCTGTGCCATTAATGCGGCCTGTCATATGGAGGACCGCTCCCATGCTCATAAACAACAGACCCTTGAACAATACATCGTTAAAAGCATGGCTTACGGCCCCATTCAAAGCAAGTTCGGTGCCGATGCCTATACCGCAAACCATGAAACCAATCTGGTTGATCATGCTATAACTCAGTACCCGGCGGAGATCGTTCTCGATTACTGCATAGAATATTGGGAACATTGCCATCGCAGCGCCGATNTAAATCAGAATTTCNGTTCCCACAAACCCACGAGCCAATGCATAAACTGCAAGTTTTGTCGTGAATGCACTCAAAAAGACGGTNCCNGTTGGGGTGGCTTCGGGATACGCGTCAACTAACCATCCATGTAAAAACGGGAATGCGCATTTGATCCCAAAGGCTATGAAAATCAATAGGCCGCCCAAGGTCGAGAGTTCCATTTGGTCAAAACTGATAGAACCAGTTTCAGTTAGGTAGGCCGCCGCTCCTGCGAGCAATAGGACTCCAGAAGTGATTTGGATGAGAAGATATCTCTGACCAGTTGAATTGGAGTTACTGTTGCGTCGAGCCAAGATTAAAAAAGTAGATGACAACGCCATTACTTCCCAAAAAAGGAATAAGGTAATGAGGTCGCCAGCAAACACGGCTCCCACCGCTCCGCCCGTGTACAGAAGCGCTGCTATATTTTGTATGGGATCCCGAACGTGTAACGCAAACAAAGTCGCGATTACCGCTGCGATATGAAATAGTAAGCCAAACAAATAGCTTAGTGGGTCTATTCGGCCAAAAACGAGTTCGTATTCTAAGATTTGAATGTGCCAAAATGTCCCGTGAGACAGACACAAAAAATTGACTAAAGCGATCAGCGTTATGAGCACTGAAAACCAGCTTTTCCATCTTCCGGGCACTAAGAAAATCAAGAGAGTGCCGATAAGAAAAACTAGGAACGGAGGCATACTACCGATCATTTTTGTCCCCGTAATAGTTCTCCGGCCGTGCTACGATTTTACGCATTTCCTTTGCAACTAATACAAGAAGCACGCATGCTACAAAACCGTATATACCGTAAAATCCGAACAAATTTTCAACTGAAAGAAGTGTGTGACGATGGTATATGAGGTCGGCTGACAAGAGTAAGGCACATATCATATAAAGAAGTAGTAAGACCTTCTTCACGTTGTTTGGCTTGTCCAGCCAACGTTGTTTATCCACCATTTTCAATCAGCCTGTGACAAGTTGTAGTAACAAGGTGCGGAATGGGTCCGGGTAGATGAAAATTGCTAGACATCCACCTGCAGTAAGTAAAGTAGGAACTAGACACGCGATAGGTGCTTCCCGTATTGGCCCATCAAATTCTGTCGGCTCTTTTCCCGGAAAAAATGCAGTCGTAATTACTGGCAGCAAATAGGCTATATTTAAAAGACTGCTGATCATTAGCACTGCAACAAAAAACGCCTGATTCGCTTCTAAAGCTCCAACAATCAGGTACCATTTACTCCATGCACCCGCGAACGGAGGTAGACCAATCACACTGATTGCACCGATTAGAAATGCAAGCATGGTGAGAGGCATTGCTCGACCAATCCCACGCATTTCACTGATATTTTGTTTATGCGCAGTGATCATAATTGCTCCCGCGCAGAAAAATAACGTAATTTTACCAAATGCATGCGTGAGAATATGCATCCCTCCTCCAAGCATGCTTGTGCTAGAAGCTAGAGCTGCGCCGAGGACGATATAGGATAATTGACTTACGGTTGAATATGCGAGCCGTGCTTTGAGGTTGTCCTTGTTTAATGCAATTAGTGAAGCGACAAGAATGGTAAATGCTGCTAGCCACATCAACCATTCGCCCGGATGGGATGTCTGCATTAGGTCAATGCCAAATACGTATATGACCACTTTGAGCACTACAAATACACCACCTTTTACAACCGCTACTGCATGAAGCAAGGCGGATACAGGGGTTGGCGCAACCATGGCCGCCGGCAACCACTGGTGAAATGGCATGAGCGCCGCTTTTCCTATGCCAAACATGTATAAGGCAAACAAAACAGCAATAGTGCCGGGTGCGGCCTGACCAGACAAAATGCCTCCAGGGCGAAAGTCTGTAGTTCCGGAAACAACGTAAGTACCGATGATGGCGATTAGCTGGAGACCAATTGATGTTCCTAAAAGTAATCCCAAATAAATTCTTCCGGCTTTCCTCGCTTCTGGAGTTCCACTATGTGTGACTAATGGGTATGTACTAAGGGTGAGTGCCTCATAAAATAGGAACATGGTTACCAAGTTAGCTGAGAACGCGAGTCCGATGACACTTGCGAGCGAGAGAGCAAAGCAGATGTAATAACGGGTCTGGTTGGATTCGCGACGCGCCCGCATATAGCCGATGGAATAAATAGAATTTGGGATCCACAAAAAAGACGCAACCAGTGCGAATAGCATACCAAGAGGTTCAACCTCAAAAGCAATGGCCAATCCAGGCAGTAATTCCAATAGTTGTAAAGAAGGGCGCAATCCTGAGAGGACGGCCGGGGTAACTGAAAGCACTACAAGAAATAATAGGCTTGCTGTAACTAGTGTGATCCCTTCGCGAATGTTTGGATAGTTTCTGCTCGTCCAGACAAAAAAAGCGCCTAAAACGGGTATGAAGGGTGCCAGACCAACTGCTACAACTGGATTCATCAATTGGAACTCAATAACATTTGCGCTGCAATACGAGCCGGTTCGATCAAAACATTCGCGAAAAGCCCAAGAACAATGCAGGAAACAGCTAAGACCCAAAGGCTAAGTAAAGTAGGCCAAGGTGCTTCTTGGATAGTATGATCTGTCTTTGACAGGTCGGAAGAATATGCGATCTCAAGGATTCTCCACACATATATTATTGCTAGCAGTGAGGTTCCGATTACTGCACTCGCGGCAATCATTCCCTTTGTGTTGCCGATCTCTACCGCAGCCAAAACCAAGTACCATTTACTGATGAAGCCGACTGTTCCCGGTATTCCGATCAAGCTGAGGGCAGATATGGTAAAGGCTGCCATGGTGAATGGCATGCGTTTGCCAATCCCTTTCAAATTCGGCAGCGATACATTGTTTAGGGTTAGGGCCATGGCGCCAACTGAGGCAAACAATGCAGCCTTCATAATGCCATGATTGAATATATGTAGCATGGACCCCGTGAGTGCTCTCTCTGAGGTTAAAGAGATTCCAAGAAGGATGTATCCAATTTGAGCTACGCTCGAGTATGCCAGTAAACGTTTAACGTCAGACTGATAGATGGCTACTACTGAACCNNCAAACATCGNAACTACTGCTAGCGGAAACAGAAAATTCATGATGGACAGCAGGTCGTCGTGTTCATTTACNCTTAAAACCGTAAATGAAAAACGAAGTAAAAGGTATGCAGCGATCTTGGTTCCTGTTGCAGCAAGTAAGACGGACACAATCGACGGTGCATGTGCATAAGAATTGGGTAACCAGAGATGAAGAGGGAACAACGCTAGTTTCAAACTCAATCCAACTACCAGGAACGAAAATGCAGCGAAGAGCACTCGGTTATTCTCGAGGTTACTGAGGCGTTCGCTTAGATCAATCATGTTTAGCGTGCCCGTAAGCATGTATAGAAGNCCCACGCCAATTACGAAAAATGTGGCGCCGATTGTTCCCAATACTAGGTATTGGAAGCTTGCGTATAACGCTTGTCGGTTTTGCCCAAGACTTATCAGTACGTATGCTGATAAAGATGCTATTTCCATAAAGACGAACGCATTAAATGCGTCACCTGTGATAGCCATTCCTATTAACCCTGTTAAGGCCAGCAAATAGGCAGTGTAGAAAAGGCGATGTTTTTCCTTTGGAAGTTCCCGCATTACGCTGGAATAGGCAAAAGGCATTGCAGCTGCGGCTACGCCGGTGATTAGCAGCAACATTAAAGCGGATAGAGGGTCAACCCTATATTCAATGCCCCACGGAGCCAGCCAACCCCCCATTACATAACTAATTGTTCCACAGCACCTAACTTCCAGCATCAGAGCNACGGAGATAGCAAATGCACACCATGTAAGGGCCGTACTAATTANCCATGCACGAGAACCACCTCCAAATAGCGTGCATATCGGGGCGCCAACCAGGGGAAGGATGACCTGAAGGGCAGCGAGATTGGGTCCAATCATCGGATGTCTCCGTTGGCTTGATCATCCAAAGATTGGATCTCGCCTTCTTCTATTGTCCCATACTCCTCTCGTATTCGTATGACGATAGCCAGCCCCACAGATAGCGTTGCCACTCCAACTACAATCGCGGTAAGAATAAGTACGTGAGGCAGAGGATTAGAGAATGGTGCGGATCCTTCATAATGAATCGGGGCAGTGCCACCTTCTATTTTACCCATTGAGATGTAGAGAAGGAAAACTGAGGTTTGAAACAAGTTTAGCCCCACGAGCTTCTTGATTAAATTTCCGCGCTCAATTAGGACATAAAGGCCAATCATTGTCAGTGTGATCGCGACGACGTAATTGAAATTTCCCAGTATNGACATGTTAGTCTGATGTTTCCGGACCGCGACCGGCAAAAGTCTGGTAGATGGCGATCATCACTGAAGCCACCGTAATTCCAACGCCTAACTCAATCAGTATTATGCCGTAGTGATGACCGTGGACAGGGTCTTGGGAAAGGTGGCTATAATCAAGGAATGTTCCTCCAAGCAAGACGGTCACCACTCCCACTCCACTATAAAGCAGTAAGCCTAGCGCAATAAAAACTAAAACTGCTTTGGGTGGCACTACCTTTTGCGCTTGCCGTAATCCGAAAACGATGCTGTACAGAATCAGGGCAGAAGCGAAAATCACGCCAGCTTGAAATCCCCCGCCTGGTCCGTAATCGCCGTGCGCTTGCACGTAAAGTGCAAAAAGCAGGATAAAGGGAATAAGAAATTTCACTACTAGCCGCAAAATTAAGTGCTGGTTCATCTCCGCTTTCTCCGTTTTCCAGAAAGCAAAAGAAGCACCCCTATTCCAGCAGTAAAAATTACGGTTACTTCACCCAACGTATCAAAGCCCCTATAGTCAGCGAGTACTGCTGTAACCACGTTGGGAATTCCAATTAAGTTGGGGGTATCTTCAATGTAGATAGGGGCCACGTGGCTATGAATTGGCGCATTGCTATCTCCAAATTTTGGCATGTCAGGCACTGCATAAATAAGCAGGACGCCAGCTAAAATGACTACAGAGATTGGGACTACAGTGCGTCGATGCTGGGCTAAATCTTCTTGACCCACGAGTGATAAAGCTCCGAGGAGTAATACTGTGCTAATTCCGGCCCCAACTGCCGCTTCGGTAAATGCAACATCGACTGCATCAAGAATAGTAAAAGTTCCCGCCATTAACAGGCTATAAATTCCACTCAGTATCACAACGGCAAACAGGTTTCGCACCCAAACAATTGCGGCGGCTGTAAGCAGTAGAAACAACAACAGACCAATGCCGAGTACCTGTTCTATGATCCGCCTCCTTCTGTGATACTACCTTTGTTCGTGTCTTCAGATTTCTGCCATGGTTTGAGACCATTCACTAACGCTGCATGTACAAGCGCATGGCTTGATGTAGGGCTGGTAAAGAGAAGGAATAATAAAATCATCGCGAGCTTTGCGAGGCTTAGTGACCAACCTACCTCGACCATCAGTCCTGCCAAGATAAAGCCCGCACCCGTAGTATCGATCAGTCCTGCTGCATGTGTTCGGGTAAAGAAATCTGGGAGACGAATCAGGCCAATGGCTCCGATTATTAGAAAAACCCCACCAGTTAGAAGCAGGATCGAGGACAATATGTCGAGCGATGTTGTCATTAGTTAATTGGTTCTTCCGAGTCAGAGAAATGACCAAACTTGATAAACTTCAACGCGGCAATTACGCCAATGAAATTGATCAATGCATATACCAATGCAAGGTCAAGAAAGTCTGGACGTCCTACTATAAAACCAAGTAATGCAAGTAAAAGAACCGTCTTGGTGGCAAAACTGTTGGCTGCAAGGATGCGATCGAATAACGTTGGACCAAGAACCGCCCGGATGACCGTCAGGCCCATGGCCAATAACAGTGCGGTTCCCACAATACTTAGGGTAACTGTCACTTTGACATCTCCAGCGCCGATACCTTTGAAGCCATTGTCCCAGTCTTCAACTCTTTTTCACCTTCCATGCTAAGCGCATGAACTTGTAGATATTCTGTGGTTAGGTCTGTGGTAATTGTTCCGGGCGTAAGGGTAATGGAGTTGGCGTAAATAACGCGAGCTAGGTCACTGTTTTGTTGAGGAGCCAACTTGAACAGCCTTGGGTCGATAGGCATTTTCGGGTGCATTATTCGACGCGCCACGTCAACGTTGGCCTTCAATATTTCCCAACTAAGCCAAATCCAGTAAATCGGCAACCCAAGACTTAAGTGTATGGGGTGGCTTTCACCATCGATGATATCCATTCGCCGAGCCATATAAACTATAAATAGGCAAGATATTGCGCCGAAGGTCACGGAAAGTGCTTCTAGATGGCCAGACATCAGTAGCCACGTAATAAATAACACCAAAAATAAGGAAATATTATAGCGCAACGGTATTTTTCTGCCTCTTCTTTAACTCGTTCGGATTCAAGTGTGCTTGGCAGCGGAGTATGCCTGAAGGTGGTAAAATCTCCAATGCACAACTTGTTTAGTGGATGGCTTCGCGCCATTTATGAAATTAAATGGGTTTGGCGAGGACCAATGAAAAATATTCGTCCGGAGAGACAAAATCTTTTTTCACGACGAATCCGGAATCCGAGAGTAGGCGCGTCAATGACTGATCTGTGAACTTTCGGCTAATTTCAGTTTGGATACGTTCTCCAGCATCCATGTCTATAAACTCTCTTAGGTTATTTAACATTACACGTTGTGCACAAGAAGACACTAGATGCATTTCTATTTGCGCTTTGTCTGCATCATATTGAGCCAAGTGGCTGAAATTCTTTGGTTCGAAATTAGCGCCGAGTTCACTGTTTAAGACATTTAAAACATTTAAATTGAAGGCCGCGGTGATGCCTTGGCTGTCGTTATAAGCTGCATCCAAGATATGTCTATCTTTCACGCGATCAAAACCTACTAAAAGGCGATCGGTTTGCGACATGTTGTGGCGCAAATCCTTCATGAACTGTATTGCATGTTTCTGCTCGAAATTTCCAATTGTACTCCCAAGAAATAGCACTAGCCGTGAACCGTTTTCTCGTGGAACGTTCATAAAACCTGCTTCGTAATCACCAAGTAATAGACTAATTTGCAACCAATCATATCGTTTGGAGAGTTCGATCCCTCCAAACATTAATGCCCGTTCCGAAATGTCAAATGCGGTATAGGATGGGAAGTGTGCAATTTCACTGCAAGCGTCAAGCAGCCGTTGGGTTTTGGTCGAAGATCCGCTTCCGAGTTCGAAAATATTAGTGGGCTTCGCAGTTTCAATAATATCCTTGGCGTGGCGTTTCAGCAGAAAATCCTCGGTCCTCGTTGGGTAGTACTCACTAGTTTTACAAATTTTTTCAAATAGTTCTGTCCCGCAGTCGTCATAAAAGTATTTAGGTGGCAACGAGCGCGGTTGCGACAAGAGACCACGTCGCGCGTCCTCCTCAAGGCCCGGCACATCTCGTGCCGGTGGGACGCGAATATATTCAAAAAGTTGGTCAGAGGTATTTTCGAGGGCGTCCAAATAATTCATAATTGCCTTTTAGGCTTGGTTGGATTAGTCCAACTTGTCTATGGGTGCTGCCACGGTAACATTTGGCGCACTCGATACACGGTTTGTTTAAGAATTTCAAACTTTTTGGCAGATTCTATGTGTCGACACGCTGCATATCTGGGTCCTTCAATTAATCTCGAGCAATTTCTTTTGCGGCCCAGTCATGGACTCATGAGACAGTCCTACCGGCCAAATGAGATGCTTACGGCTGAAGTCAATGCCGATGGGTTCGGATTTGGTTGGTATCTAGAGGATGGAACCCCCCGTAGATACAATAATCCAGCCCCTATATGGAGTGACCCCAACATTGTTCAGTTAGGATCGGCTTTAGAAAGCAAAACTTGGTTGGGCAATGTCCGAAGTGCAACCGTAGCCCATTCACCTGCGCTGCCAAATACGCCACCCTATGGCGTGGGTCCTCTTTTATTCTCACACAATGGTTTTATCGAAGAATTCACCACAAAAGTGCGACCAAAAATTCGTCAATACTTAGATCCCAAAATTGAGGCTGATGTCCATGGNAACACCGATTCAGAGTATCTTTTTGCGGTGATCCGTCAGATGTTGTGGGAAACGAATGATATGATTGCTGTGTTTAGGAGATTGTTTGAACAACTGCGCTTGTGGATGGAGGGGGGCGGTGGGTCATTCAATTTTCTTATTTTGGACGGGGAACGAGTGTTTGCCACTCGGTATGCTGTTGGCCAAGAGTCGCCAACTTTGTATCTTGGNAGAGATGAAATTGACTTTCCGGGTGGATCGCTTGTTGCTTCAGAGCCGTTTNGNGAAACAGGAGAGTGGATACCCGTCGCAAGTGACCACGCGGTTATTTTTTCTTTTGGGTCNTCCCCAGAACAAATAGTTCTATGAATCGACTTACGTTGCAGCGGTTGGGTGTTATACAGAAACGGTTGATAAGGTCCGTTGTGGAGTCGNCCTCAGTAGGGTTCCATCGCCTCGACGGGGAGGGATATTTTAGACGGCAGACTCATCCTCATATAAGCCCCGTAGGTTGGCACTTGGGCCATTGTATTTACATTGAATGTCTCTGGATTCGCCGCATTGTATGCGGTGACAATCGCCTGGAGGTCAATTTACGCGGCCTTTACACACCGGAACTGTCCTTAAAGGAAATGCGTGGCCGCCGTCTTCCTCCATGTGAGGAGTTAGTTGGCTGGGCCAGTGATATGATGAGGGAGCATCGCGACATTCTGAGCGGACTGTCGCTCTTAGAGAAAAGAAACAGACTGGTGCAAAATGATTATCTGATTCATTTNCTTATCAATCATCACGCGCAGCACCTAGAAACGTTGTGTATGGCAAGAGCCGAATGGCATGCTTTCTGCAGCGAAACAAAATTCATGGTAGAAACACCGTTGCATCCAGACTTTTCTGATATTTCCTTTGCAAATGTGGGTCCGGGATCATTCCAGGTGGGAGGCGGGTCTGGGTTTTCCTACGACAATGAGTTGCCAGAACGTCATGTAGAACTCAGTGATTTTAGTATTACTTCAAATCCAATCAGTAATGCGCGGTATTTGGCTTTTATCTTGGACGGTGGTTACGATAAGCGGGAGTTGTGGTCCGTCTCAGGGTGGGACTGGCGCATGAAAAACGGCGTNACCCACCCGGCTCGGTGGAGGCAGGACGATGACGGGGACTGGTTCGAAATAACATTTAATGGTGCTGATCACTTATCTGGCGATNCGCCGGTCTGCGGAGTGACTCGGTACGANGCAGGGGCNTTTGCGTCTTGGGCAAGTGCTCGCCTTCCCCACGAGTTTGAGTGGGAGGCTGCCGTAAAGTCTGGCCTACTCTATAAAACCGGGCAGGTTTGGGAGTGGTGTGCNAATACCTTTCACTCTTATCCCGGGTTTCGGGCGTATCCTTACCGGGAATATTCCATCCCATGGTTTGATCAACGCCACTTCGTGCTTAAAGGTGGTTGCTTGCATAGCCAGGAAGAAATCAAACGCCCAGCTTTTCGCAACTATTATCTAGCAGATACAAATTATTTATTTTCTGGAATTCGTCTTGCATGTTGAGTTTTGTTAATTCTAGTAATGGTAAAGATGCGAGTTGCAGCGGTTTGGGGAATATAGTTTTATTTAATCGAGTTTGTATAATCCCCCGGTTGCTTGACGGCTTTTCTCTTTGAACCAAATAATTTTGTTGAGGTGTTATGTTTAAACAAACTGTTATCATCATATGGCTTTTGTGTCTTCTACCAGTTTCGGCAAGGGCGGATTTTGAAGAGGGTATGAAGGCNTTTCAGGGNGGGTTCTATGATGTTGCTTTGAAAGAATGGTTGCCCCTTGCAACGGATGGTGATGTTGGCGCTCAGATTGGGCTCGGTATGCTATTCGCTGCAGGAAAAGGGGTTATCGCCGACGATTTTGAATCGGAGAAGTGGTTTCGCATGGCTGCGGAGCAGGGTAGTGCTTTGGCACAGTTGAACCTTGGTTCCATTTATAGGAATGGTCGGGGGGTGGTTCGAGATCCAGTGGAAGCGGTAAAGTGGTACCGAAAAGCAGCCGAGCACGGCTTGGCTGAAGCTCAATTCAATCTGGGAAATATGTATGAGGAGGGTGAGGGTCTGGCAGAGGACCGTGAGGAGGCTATCCAATGGTACACTCAG
Source organism: Rhodospirillaceae bacterium (assembly GCA_002712985.1). Lineage (GTDB taxonomy): Bacteria > Pseudomonadota > Alphaproteobacteria > UBA7887 > UBA7887. The sequence continues at coordinate 1,894 of PAVD01000040.1, read as the reverse complement.
GCGGCTGAACAGGGTCTTGTCCTGGCACAGGCAGCATTAGGATCTATATATGCCGGCGGTGTTGGCGTCCCACAGAACGAGGTAACCGCTTATTTATGGTGGTCGTTGTCTTCGGAACAAGGACATAAAATTGCGGAGAAGAACTTAGGTATACTTAGATCGCGGATGACCACTGAGCAACTTTTGGAGGGAGAGGAATTGGTTAAAGCTTGGAAGAAGGGATCACATTAGCATTTATTTTGGGGCTCATCTTTTTCGAAAAATTCTGTCCCAGCTTGCCCTGTAGGTATCAGTTACTGGTTTCTGTCGCTCACCTATAGTATACCCCTTTGATTCGGACGTTGCGTTCCCAGGATTGTCAGTTTTTTTGGTTGCAGGTGTTGATTCGGACGTTGGATTCTCAGGGTTGTCAGTATTTTTGGTTTCAGGGGTTGATTTAGACTGAGAATCTGTTTTGGATTTCGTTTCTTTTTTTGACGCTGTGGTTTTTTTGTTTTTATCGGCCATTGCAGTAAAGTGCTACGTTTTTTTTGTATTCGGGCAATCCAAATATATCTGTGTGGCCTATTCGTCAAGCGTAGATCTTCCCGAGACCTTTGCCGAATACGCCTGTTTGATTTAGGTGTTTACATCCGAAAATTTGTGATCGTTATCAAAATTTGAAATTGATGTAATTAGAACTGGAAAGTATTATTCGGGTGTTAGTGCAATGTTCACAATGTAATGAATATTAATGAATAACCAACGAATTTCCTGAAAATTCGGGCACGAAATGCCGGGATTCCATTGGAATCTGTAGACTGATTTTTCTTTCTGTCAGAATGCCTTTGAGGAAATTTCGAAAATTTGAATTCACGTTACATTATCGCTTCGCAATGGTAACTTTAAGTTTCGGGGTGTAGCGCAGCCTGGTAGCGCATCTGCTTTGGGAGCAGAGGGTCGGCGGTTCNAATCCGTCCACCCCGACCAATTCTTTCAACGACTTAGCCACTAACTGAAAATTTGAACCTCCTTTGTCAGGANAATCTCAGGACAACAGGAGGAAATTTTGGCTTCTATTTCAAAATCACAAGGTATGTGGCGTGTCAGGATACGACACAAAAGAAGGTCAGACATATCCAAGGTATTCGCTCGAAAAGGTGATGCAACACAATGGGCTATNCAGACGGAGGAGGCNTTANAATTAGGTCTNCTTTNNCCNGANCANGATTGTACGTTGNNTGAGNTNCTTCANCGTTATGCAGTGGAAGTGACNCCAANGAANCAGAAGTNNNGNTNGNGAAGANTCNNGNATNANCAANNTNTGCCAGNACGAGATCGGNAACATNNGNCTNTCCAANCTNACCTCCAACNATNTAGCNANATTNAGAGATGAACGTCTNAAGACTGTNTCAGGCACTACTGTCGTCAAAGACCTATTGCTCATATCCCATGCCATCAAAACAGCTCAAAGAGAATGGGGCTTCAGACTAGCCTCCAATCCTGTTGATAACGTCACCAAGCCATCGGTGAATAAGCCAAGAGACAGGAGATTAGAGCAAGGAGAAGAAGAAAAACTCCTGAAAGCCTGTAAGGAAAGTTCTAATCACTGGTTTCTCTCTCTTGTGCAGGTAGCTATCGAAACAGGAATGAGAAGAGGGGAGCTATTGTCTCTTACATGGGACAACGTACATCTCGATAAGAGTTGGGTGCATCTACCCATGACCAAGAATGGAGAATCGCGAGATGTACCACTGAGTGCAAAGGCGAGAGAGATACTCAGTTCTTTACCAAGGGATAGTAAGTGGGAAGGTGTTTCCCATGCATTTTGAAGCACTGAAGAGCCTTTGGCGTAGAGGCATGAGACGAGCTGATCTACAAGACCTTCGCTTCCATGACCTGAGGCATGAAGCTA
>PAVD01000039.1 GCA_002712985.1 Rhodospirillaceae bacterium | reverse complement strand
CCTGGATAGTTTTGACCCGACCAGCCGTTTTTAGATGAGGGAATATTGTCAGACCGCAAAGTAGTTAGGGGCAGCGATTCNGGTGTGCTTAGCCAAGCATACATTGATAGACCCTTATTCGCTCGTTTTGTCATAGTTTCCCCAAAGAAAACTCTCGCCGGTTCATTGCGGATGATTGCTTCGATTCCTGCTTCATGCCATTGACTTTGTAATACTTGCTGTACCAACTCTCGCGATTTGTTACCTGCGGTAGTCATGAGCTGAAAGGATAGCCTCGTGCCGTCCGAGTTATGTCGTATACCATCCCGAAACACCGTCCAGCCTGCGCTGTCCAATAATTCCGATGCCTTATTCAAATCATAGGAGTAAATCGGTACATCTTCGCTATGTATTCGATCTAAGGGGCTAATATTCGTATGTGCGACTGTTTGCCGTCCACCGAACAATTGTGAGACTAGCTGCGATCGATTAAGTGAGTACACTAAGGCCTGTCGTACTCTTCGGTCCGCGAATATTGGGTTTTCCAGGTTGATATCTAAATGCTCGTAGATCAGCCCCGACTTATACATTGTGTTGTAGCCATCTCCTTTTCGTCGATCAAAGGAAAGGGCCTGTTCGATCGTGAATCCTAGTTCACCCGCAATGTAGTCAATGGCACCGGAGAGTAAATTTGCTTCTAAGGCCGCAGTATTTTCAATTACCCTTACTACAATCCGTTTAAAATACGGTTCAGAGCCAAACCAGTGTCGGTTCCGCTCTAGTACGATCTCAGCCCCTGACTCCACACTCACAATTTTGTAAGGTCCAAAGTACAAGCCCGGATGGCTCGGCTCAGTATCATAGGTAGTGCGATGTCGATATTCGGATGGTTCAGCAAACGCTGCAGTTTCTAGGTGTGACGGTATAATGTAGAAATTGTTAAGGGCGTTATAATTATATGACAGACGATCTATGAGTAGGGAAAATGTTTTGTCATCGATTGCTTCGACATCTAGGATCCGCCTGTACCCCTCGAGTCCGGAAAATCCAGCTTTTTGGTGTCGGCCAACTTCCCAGGTGAATATGACATCAGACGTGGTTACCGGTCGTCCGTCGCCCCAACGTGCTTTGGGTTGGATCGTATAAGTTATACGTACCCCTGTGTCACCATTTGGAAGTGTTTCTGGCTTTGCTAACCCATTTTCAATAGTTGGGAGTTCAGTGCAAAGAAGGCATATTAGGTTCCAGTTTTGGTCATAAGTCGTAAACGGTCGTAACGCCATATTGAGTACATATGACTTTGCCAACATGGAGTTGATGTTTGGATTTAATGTAGCCGGAAATTGGGTGATACCGATCACTAGTTGGTCTCTTGCTACGGCCTGGTTATGGACAAGAAACGTGAATAAATAGCCTACGTAAGCCATTAAGAATAGGATCCTCGTGTAACTCATCATCCCCGCTCTTGGTACATCGTTATGCCTCAAATGGTTCGTTCAATTGCCCGGCCTAAAAAATCCAATCTATCTTGGCCCCAAAATAATTCATTTTCGTATATCCAAGTAGGCGTTCCGAACACATTCCTTGCGATAGCTTCTTGTGTATTGTCGTTTAGGTTTTGTAGTACGGCTGGACTTTCAATAGCTCCGTACAAGGCTGTACCATCGAAGCCTTCTTTGTTGGCGATTGAGATAAGAATGTCAGGATCCGCGATATTGAGCTCTTCGGCCCAAACTGCAGACATATAGGAATTTGCTAGGTCCATTACATCGGCTCCTGTATGTAACGCGCCAATTACCATTCTAGCCGCTGGAGCAGGGTCAACGGGGAAAAACTTTGGTTCGAGGTTCAGTTTCATGCCTAGGAAAGAACACCACCTGGCAAGATCCGTGAGACGGTTCGCCTGTATTTGTGGTGGACGTTCTTTAACAGGTTTTTGCCCTGTAAGAGAAAAAGCCGCTGAAACATCAAATGGTTTCCAATTGANGGCGACGCTATTTTTTTGCACCAGCGCTTTAAAACGGGGGCCAGCAAGATATGTCCATGGAGAGGGCAGGGAGAAATAGAAATCAATAGTTTTTGCCATACGTAAACCTTTTCTTGATCGATAGTTTGATCGCAGTAATGGAATTATCGATGGTTTGAATTGGGATAAAATATGTGTAGGGAATGGTCACTTTACACTTAAATAAAGTCCCGCTGTAGGCCGGAAAAATACCATTGTTGAAGTTTGGCCTTTTTTTATATTGGTTCCCCTAACTGGCGACTCAATTCTCGTATTCTTTGTCCGGCATTAGGAATCGCCGGATATATTTCTAACGCCCGTTTAAAAGCTTGTATGGCATCTAGAGGACGTCGCTGGGATTCACGAATCATTGCTAACCCAGATAAAGCGCCAAAATGGCGTGGTTCAAGTGCCAAAGTTNGGTCAATGTCGCTAATAGATTTCTCGAAATCTCCCATCAGCCAGTAAAGAGTCGCTCGCTTATTCCAACCTTCCGCAAAATTCGGGGCATCTTCCAATATGGCATTGAATGCGGCCAACGCTTTATTATAATTACCTGTACCCATGGCTTTCACCCCAGTGGCCATGAGCTGATCCAAGGTTTCATCACCAGATTGCAACCAAATTTTCCATATCAACTGTTCTACAATCTTTGCCGTTCTACCCGAGTTTGCGGATTGCAGTTGGAAGAATAGAGCGTCAAGGCGATCATCTTCTTGATTGGCCCAGCCATCCTGTGGCCATATAGGAGAAAGGATTATAGCTATTGCAAACAAGCCTGAGCGTAATGGTGCCATATCACAATTATGGCCCACTTTGTTTCCACGGCCAAGGCACTAATCAGCTCGAATTGATAAGTGGATGCTTTCCCTGCAAGGGTGCCGGTACCGGGCCTCCTGTTGCCCAGTCGAGCAGTTGAACTGTATGAACAACTGGCGTTTCCGTGCCGGAAGAAAGCTGAGTGATACATCCGATGTTGCCGGCGGCAATCACATCCGGTTTTACCATCGATATGTTGTGAAGCTTGCGATCAAGCAGTCTGCTGGCTAGATCGGGCTGGAGCATATTATATGTCCCTGCGGAGCCACAACAAAGATGTCCCTCCGGAATGTCTATGACGTTAAATCCACTTTCCGAAAGCAGGTCCTTTGGAGTCTGGTGGACCCCCTGGCCATGTTGAAGGGAGCAAGCAGAGTGATAAGCGAGAGTGAGTTTCAAGGGAACCGTCCCTGCGATACCGATTTTGGCAAGGAATTCACTGATATCAAAAATACGATTTGAAACTTCTTGCGCCTTCTTGGCCAACGATTTGTCATCCTGAAAGATATGCCCGTAGTCTTTCAGCATTGTTCCGCATCCAGAAGTATTTGTGATGATAGCGTCAAGACCGTGTTCTTCTATTTCCTGCGTCCAAGCTAAAATATTAGCTTTCATTGATCCCGAAGCGAGGGATGTTTTCCCCATATGGTGAGTGATAGCACCACAACATCCCGTACTAGGTGTTATGGCCACATCACATCCGTGGCGAGCAAGCAGGCGTATCGTGGCTTCATTGATTTCCGGATCTAGAACCCTTTGTGCACAACCCGGAAGCAGGGCAACTTGGTATTTCCTTTTTCCCTGAGCCCTAGTAATGCCGACCGAGTCTGTATTTGAAGCTCGGGGTATTTTTGTCGGTACTAACGATAGGAGATTGGAGATATTTCGGGGCATTAAGGGTTTAAAAACTTTTGCCAGCTTGCCACTAGCTAGCATCAGTCGAAACAACCTTGGATTTGGTAAAACTAATGCTAGAAAAGCACGTAACACCCTATCTGAGAATGGTCGTCGAAAATTATCGTTAATATGGCTACGCGCTCTATCTACGAGATGCATATAATTTACTCCGGACGGGCAGGTAGTCATGCAGCCGAGGCAAGAGAGACAACGGTCTATGTGTTTAACTACTTTTGCGGATACTGGACTCGATTTCTCAAGCATATTTTTAATCAAGTAGATACGGCCTCTTGGACTGTCTAGTTCGTCTCCTAGCAGGACATAGGTAGGGCACGTCGCTGTGCAGAATCCACAGTGCACGCATTTTCGTAGAATGTCCTCGGCGTGTTGGATGTCAGGATCTGCCAGTTGATCAATAGAAAAATTAGTCTGCATTGGTCTTAATTCTCAATTTTTTATAGGCCTGGGTATAATCGACCTGGATTCAGTATCCCTTGTGGATCGAAACTCCGTTTGACGCGAGTGCTAAGGTTGTGAAGTGGTTCAGGCAATGGTTCAAATACGGGAACAGCAGCGCGCAAATTCGCCTCTGCACGAAACAGAGTTGCCTGAGCACCNATCGATTTAACGGCTTCCCTTATTGCGTCGCTTGCTGGGATCTCTGTGTCGGGTGTGGCCAGCCAGATTAATCCCCCAGCACAATCATAAAACCACTCCGCTTCACACACAGAAGCAATTCTCTCAGTCAACTTTGCAGCCTCTGTAGACGAGACCCCAATCCGCCACACGGCAACTTCCGGTTTACCAACAAATGGAGAGACATTTGTAATTTCCTTCCAAAAGATCTTGGAACGCTGACTGTGCAACTCCTCAGTTTTTCCAAATTTAGAAAGATATTTCCGCAGCTTTTCACATCTTGAAATCACTGAGGGAGAAGGTCCCTCTACGCGTACCGCTGTAACTGATTTTCCAACGTTGGCAACTAAGTCAACAGCGGAGAGGGTGCCTATTGTTGGTGGTAAGTGAGCTAGTGCGGTGGGTTCATGCACTGTAGACATAATATCGGATAACATCTCAATTGCATTCTTGTCATGAAGTCCGAACACTAAGACTGTGCGGGTCTTTTCAGCTTTAGGCAGTACTTTAACGCTAATTTCGGTCAGAACTGCCAAGGTCCCGTACGAGCCGGCTATCAGTTTACAAAGATCGTAACCTGTAACGTTTTTGACCACTTTCCCTCCCGACTTAAAAGCTTCGGCCCGACCATTAATCGCCTGCATTCCAAGAAAATGATCTCGTGCAGCCCCCACCTTAACCCGTCGTGAACCAGACAAATTGCAGGCGATTATCCCTCCCAAAGTAGCTCTGCCAGGGGACACCCCAAAGAGAGGGCCAAGATCTGGAGGTTCAAAAGCCAGTTCTTGATTTTGTTCCCGGATAAGAGAGTCTATTTCAGAAATCGGCGTGCCGGGTCTCGCGGTCAGGACCAACTCAGAAGGTTGGTAATCGATCACACCTGTGAAATCGTGTAAATCCATTGTAGTTTCGGAATTACTAGGTCGGCCGAGCAGGGCTTTTGAACCAGCACCATTTACCGTCATTGGCTTTTTTTCGGACAAAGCCCAAGCGATAGCCTCGCGGACTTGGGTATCGTTGGTTGGTACTAGTACCGAATCCATTTAATGTTAACTAAAAACGAGGCAAGTTAGGGAACGGCACTTGGCCTCGGTGAATATGCATTTTCCCTAGTTCCGCACATCGGTGAAGAGTTGGAAATACTTTTCCAGGATTTAGCAGACCTTCAGAGTCAAAAGCACATTTAACACGTTGTTGTTGATTTAGGTCTTGTTCATTGAACATGGTACCCATTAAATCACGTTTTTCTACACCAACGCCATGCTCTCCGGTAAGGACACCACCCACTTCAACACATAATTTCAATATTTCGGCACCAAATTCTTCCGCTCGTTCTAGTTCTCCTGGATTATTCGCATCGTACAAAATAAGCGGATGCAGATTGCCATCTCCCGCATGAAAAACATTTGCTACCCTGAGGTCATATTGCTTAGAAAGTTGAGTCATTGATGAGAGTACTTCAGGAAGGCGATTCCGAGGAATAGTGCCGTCCATACAATAATAATCGGGAGATATCTGTCCGACGGCTGGGAAGGCTGCTTTACGTCCTGCCCAAAAACCTAGCCGTTCCTCCTCATTTTGACTCTCTCTTATACTCTCGGCACCGCCTAACCTCGTTATTTCCCGCACTTTTTCGAGAAGGTGATCTACTTCTACTGCAGGTCCATCTAGTTCCACTATCAATAGTGCCTCAACATCCAAGGGGTATCCAGCGTGACAAAAGTTTTCGGCGGCATGGATGGCGGCTTTATCCATCATCTCCATTCCCGCAGGAATAATGCCCGCAGAAATAATGTCCACCACACACTGGCCGCCGGCTTCCACGGTTGAGAACCCAACTAGAAGTGCGCGCGCAGTTTCAGGTTTTGGCAAAATACGGACGGTCACTTCTGTGATTAGCCCAAGCAATCCCTCTGAACCCGCAATTAGACCAAGAAGGTCATAGCCAGCTACGTCCGTGTGTTTACCACCAATACGCAGAACTTCGCCACCAATCAAAACCATCTCCAAACCAAGAATATTATTCGTAGTTACCCCATATTTCAGGCAATGTACGCCCCCTGAATTTTCTGCCACATTGCCGCCGATTGTGCAGGCAATTTGGCTTGATGGATCAGGAGCATAATAAAACCCTCGTGCCTCAACAGCTTGACTGATTGCTAGGTTGGTTACACCTGGTTGAACTGTTGCAGTGCGATTTTTGTAGTCGATATCAAGTATTTGATTAAACTTTGCGAGGCCAACCGTGACCCCGTCTGCGAGCGGAAGGGCTCCACCTGAAAGTCCTGTACCGGCACCACGAGGCACAACTTTTATGTCCTCTGCTGAGCAAATATTAAGTATTTCAGACACTTGTGCAGTAGTTTCCGGTAAAACTACGATCATGGGAGATTGGTGATACGCGGTCAGTCCGTCCGTTTCATAGACTTGAAGTTCATCCGAATCATCAATGACACTCTCTTCCGGCAGAATCGTTCTAAAGGCTTTTACTATCTGAGACCGCTTGGCGATAATGGCCTTGTTTGCCGGGGGCATTTTCATGGCGAGTAGTCCTTTTGTAGCTATAGGCCCAATCAGCCTCTACATCTCGGCATAATACACCATATATCGGCGCTAAAACTACGCTTTCTAGACCAGAGCCCGGATAATCTTCGCGCTGCTCGGTTCGCCGGTTCTTCTACNTATATGTAGTTTGCAGGCACTAGCCTTGGCGGGCTTTGAATCGCCTATTTGTTTTGTTGATTACGATCAACCGCCCTTTCCGCCTGACCAATTTGCAATCNCGGTGGCGTTTTCTTGCAGAGCGTAAGGAATTTAGTACCTTCATTAGTGCACTTTCCTGTATCGTCGAAGTCTTGAATAAGGGGTTTCACCATTCCAGTGCGGGCGCGGACCATAGCAGGAGTGACCAGTGTGTCAATATTTATTGATTGAAATGCACAGGGTCCATTATGGGCATACGCCGCTTTCTGCTATCTTTGTTGCGAACGGGATTCCGAAATTGCATCGATTTTATCGGTTTGATACCGTCTAGCGGTAGAACATGACATCTACTTTTGAAATTTGTGAACCAATAGTACAAATGCTTCCCAATTTAAATATATCATCACAAGAAACCCCAATGTGAGCCGTGAGTAACTTCGAAATCTACACCAGACCGCCGCGGTACTTTTCGCGTTACCTGCTACTTATAATCCTTTCGGCTTTTCTAGTGGTATTTGGCGCGTGGGCTTATTTTAGTCCTCTTGATATCACGAGTGAGGCATTTGGTGTTGTCGTTCCGTCAAAAAATATACAGAAAGTGCAGCACCTAGAAGGTGGCATTATCGANCATTTAAAAGTCAGTGAAGGAGATCTAGTATCTCAAGGACAAGAACTGGTGAGTTTGGAAGGAACCGCCTCTCTCTCAGATCTTGAACAACTTAGGGTTCGGGTCGCTTCTTTGCGGGCGGACTTGATACGCTTACAGGGTGAGTTAAATGAAGATGGCGAACTCCAATTTGATAACGATCTGAGAGAAAGTCACTCGGATATCATCAATTCTGCAACGGAAATGTTCCGGGCGAACAGGCGTCATATAAATAGTTTGTTGGCGGCACAAAGAGAGAATTTTCAACAGAGAAAAGAGGAGATCAAACAAATTCAGGCTCGCATTACGAAGAATGAGGAAAATCTGATTTTATTGCGGGAACAAATCGTAATAAGCGAGGATTTGTTAGAAAACAACCTTACCAACAAAATGCTGCATTTGAATTTTCTGAAGGAGGAATCGGAATTGGATGGGCAGTTGAATGAGGATCAGGCGGCTTTAAGAAAGATCGCGGCTGCGGCAATGGAAGCTGAGATTCGAATTTCAAGCATTAGAGATAACTACATATCCGAGACGAGGCAGGAATTCAGTGAAAAGATTTCCTTTTTAGAGGAACTACGTCGCCGAGAAGAAAAATTAAAAGATAATCTGAGCCGAACAGTTCTTCGAGCGCCTGTGAAAGGAATCGTAAAGACGATACATCACTCTACTGTAGGGGGTGTCGTTAAACCAGGGGACGTGGTCATAGAGCTGGTTCCAGAAGGTGATCGTCTTTTAGTGGAGGCGCAGTTTCCAATCCATGAAATTGTATACATTCAAGTTGGGCAGGCAGCGAAAATTCGGCTCAATAACTCTGAATCATTTAGTTTTGGCCATATCGAAGGTAAAGTGGCNAATATAAGTCCAGACAGCATAAAAAATGAAGAGGGGATTCCTTTCTACAAAGTTATGGTGGAACTAAACCAAGACTATTTTTTGCATGAGGATAAGGAATACGGTCTAATACCGGGGATACAGGTTAGTTGTGGAATTCTGACGGGCAAACGAAGAGTGTTTGAATATATATTGGATCCATTTTTGTCCTCTCTGGATTATGCATTCCACGAACGTTAGTTCCCAGCCCCAACTCACGTTGTAAACTTCCNGCGACTATTTCTGNGGGCCTTATAGTGCTTTTATAATATGCAGCTTAGAAGGGGGTCTTCGAAAGATGGACTCGGTGCTTCTTGGGTTTGCGAGATACACCAGAATGGTATATTAGTTAGCTTCATTTTGGGCTATGGGCGGCACTGTAATGGCCTTACCTGAGCGAACATTTGGGCCATCGTTGAATGGTCCTTCGGTATATCTAGACACGTCGGACTCGGAGTGGGTAGACGGGACGTCGGCAGACGCCTCTTTGTTGATCCCCGGTGGGGATTTTGTTTTAGAGGCGGAGTATGAGCGTCTGGGGCCAGATCTGTTTCTGTCCGGGGAAGACCGATCGGTTTTCGTAAAAGGCTACTTTACACACGAAGAGGCACCGGATCTCTATACGAGTGATGGCCATGCGGTGGTTCGTGGCTCGGTTGCGACACGCTTATCGGGCCCTAATACACCTGGTCAATTTGCACAAGCGGAAGCGGTTCCCGGGATCCAGCCGATTGGGATAGTGGATAACGCGGAGGGTCGCGTATTTCTGTCCCGGCTGGATGGCAGCAATGTATTGGCGGAACCTGGCACGCCGGTTTTNCTNGGGGACATTGTAGAGACGGAGGGTGGTGCCAGTGTTGGTATCACGTTTATCGACGCCTCGACATTTGCATTGGGNGAATCGGGTCGGATGATCATCGATGAGNTGGTATTTGATCCGGTACTTGGTGCGGGGGAGAGTTCGTTCAANGTACTGAAGGGGGTGTTCTCGTTTGTCTCTGGNGANATTGCGGAGACGGGNGACGACGCGATGATGGTNAACACGCCNGTNNTANCNATNGGNGTCCGGGGTACGACGGTCGCGGGTCGTGCGGCGGCGGAAGGNTCNNAGAACACGGTTACGTTGCTGCCGGATGCGAGTGGCACGGTGGGTNCNATNGCGGTTAGCAANGATGCGGGTGTNCANGTGATGTCGCAACCATTTGCGACGACGACGGTGACGAGCCAGTTCCAGGCACCNGCTATTCCGGTGACNCTGCCTGCTGCATCTGTTCAGGACTTGTACGGGGATATCTCTACGATATTGCCACCTCCTCCTGCCTCCCGCCAGGAGGATAGCAGCAGTGATGATGATGCCGGCCAGCAACAGGGAGAGCAACAGGAAGAAGGTCCTGCTGAGGAAGGNGAGGCAGAGGGCGAAGGAGAGGAAGGTCCGGAAGGAGAAGCAGGTCCGGAAGGGGAAGGGGAAGGGGAAGGCGAAGGCTTAGAAGAGGGGTTAGAGGGAGAAGGAGAAGAATTTGAGGAGGGTCTCGAAGANGGNNTAGAAGGNGAAGGTCCGCCCGATGGGGAAGGGCCACCTGATGGGGAATTCCGGGAAGGTGCTGGTCCTGATGGTGAGGGGAGACCGGAGGGTGAATTCCGGGAAGGTGCTGGCCCTGATGGAGACGGCCCGTCCGATGGGGGTACGGAAGGAGAGGACGTGGATCAGGTTATAGAAGAGGAGAGGGGGCCTCGGAGGGGTGCGTCGGCACGGGATGCGTTTGACGATGCACTTGCAGCGGGCGCATCGGAGGAAGAGGCGTATGCCCTTGCAGCGGAGGCGATGGGTGGAACTGAGGAGGAAAGCGCTGTAGCGAAGGAGGCGTTCCAACAGGCACTCGACGAGGGTCTTTCGGAGCGGGATGCCATGTGGCAGGCAGAAAATGCAGTAAGAGATGAATTTGGTCTGGATTACCGNGGTGCCCCGGGTCAAGAGNAGATTGGTGCGGCGCAGGTGGCNNTGGCGGGTGCGATTGAGGGNGGTGCGTCNGCTGAGGANGCAGTACGGTCCGTTNTATCNGAGGANTCAACCTGGCAGGAAGTCGATGCAGTACGGGAAGCNACCTGGCAGTCCTTTGACCAGGCATGGCAGGGCGGGGATACGNGTACCCTGTCGTANGTGCTGGGGCAGGCTGNTGTNGGNGGCCNNNGNNCTGCNANNGACACGTACCTGGAAACCCTGAGTAAAGGAGGGTCGGCNCANGANGCATGGCAAACAGCGCAAAACGAGTACATGCAATCAGCTCTTGGTGGTCGTGGCACGATCAATGAAGAGGGATGGCTAACNACCAATTTTGAGTTTGACTGGCTTGGGAGTTCCCTCTGGGTTCAGGGCTTTGACCCAAGTTTGNNGGCTAGGGCTANAATTCGGGAAACCTTCAANGAGATTNTGATNGGCCAGAATCTGAGCGAAGGGACCACGAGCACTTTTGCTGAGACTATCACTGGAACGACNGGNAATGACACTCTGGNAGGGNCAGGCNNGAATACAGCATTTNNGTTTGTTCAGGGCAGTACGCTTGGTGGGATNGATACGATTAATGGCGGCGGTGGTACTGATGAGGTCCAACTTAGTAATCTCNANGATTTNNTCTTAANCGGCAACTTTNNCACNGACGTCTTCAGTTACTCGACAAGAAGTGGCGACGTAGCTGGCAGCATGACCCTTACCTCGGTCGAGCAGTTCTTTTTCGATGATGGAGTAGAGGATAGGCAACGTCTTGGCAGTGATTTAACAGATAGTGGTTTTGGTGTTCTTTTGGTCGGGAGTTCTTCCGGCGATACTCTTTCTGCGCAAGGAGGGGGAAGTTCGAGCGCGGATTTGACGTTTGGATCCGGAGGTTCGGCAGTGGCTGCGGATTTTGATTCTTCCAGTTTCTTTGGGGCCATCATTTTTGGCAAAGGCGGGAACGATACGATCACGTCGTCAGCACAACAGGACCTCATCGTTGGCGGGGCTGGCGACGATACAATGATAAGCGCCGGTAACGTCGATACTATCAAGGGAGGTGCGGGAGACGACACGATCGTTCTTTCGAGACCTAGTGACGTGGTGGTTTCTTTTGGCAACTTTGCAGGAGGAATCGGTGAGGAAATCAGCGGAGGTGCTAATGACACCTCTACGGGCGACACGTTGCAGATCGGTGACAGCAATACGACAAGCAGTCAATTGGACTTCGTTCTTGGCGACGAGAATCTCGGAAGTGCGTCTTTGTCCGGTCTGGAGACGCTTAGCTTCTTTAAAGACAACACGACGTTTCAGGCGTTTGAGGAAGTGTATGTAAACTTTGACCAGATTAATGCTGTAGGTGGTGCTTCGTTAAGCAGTTTTGACACGGACGAGGACGGGGTTGGAGTGAGTCTCGTGGGCGCGGGCTCTACACTTAATCTGAGTACGGTGACGGTTTCGGATGTGGTAACCAATCTTACCGCAATAAAAACTGAGTTCACGAGCGGTTTCAATATAACGGATGCCAATGATTCCATTGGTCGGACATTAACGGGTTCGGCCAAAAACGATACGTTGTCGGGTCTTGGCGGTGACGACATATTTGTAATGGGTGGTGGGAAAGATATTCTGGTCGGTGGCGCCGGCAATGATACGTTTCAAATTGCAGCCAGTTCAGACATTACCAGTGGAATTGAGCTTTCCGGCGGGGCCGGAACCGATACGCTAACCGTAACCTCGACAGATGTCAGTGCGTTGAATTTCCTAAGCCAAAACACATCTTTGGCAACTCTGGAAACATTAAACATTACAGGAGGTGCAACCGGTGGCGTAGCCGTATCTATTGGGAATGACGCTCTTGATTTTACGACGCTGACTGCGGACGGAACCGCTGATTCTCTGAGCGTTTTCAGTGATTTTGGCGGTAATGACGTGGATTTGAGGGGCATAACCCTGACCGATGTGGAAACGGTTTCTATGACGCAGGCTTCCTTTCAACAATTCATGAGAGTCGATGCGGATACGACATTCACTGGTCTTACTACAATTTCCGGCACAGTTAATGGAAGTACCGTGGACGAACAGATTTTCGTAAATGGGGATCGTGATTTTTCTGGTATAACCTTTACGAACATCGACCTGATAAGTTTGAGTGCTGGCAGTGGGACTCGACAAACTCTTGGGGTAGATAGTACGACTTCTCTTGGAATTACTAAAATTAGCGGGTTTGAGCAGGGAACAGAAAGCACTACGGATGTATTCGACTACAAATCTGCTCTAGTTTCTCCGGCGGATGGTACCACATCTATTAGCGGTTCTAGTGATCTGACTATCACCAGTATCACGAGTACCAGTGGAGGTGCTGCCGCTATTTCCGGAAATACAAGCGGCGTTATTGAATTCCAGGATTATTTTGATTTGGGGGGTAGTGGGAATTCCATCGACCTATCAACAGCATCTTCAAGCTCAATACTTGCGGCGATTGAAGAGGCGCTGGAGAGTAGGGACAGCGCCACCGGATTGACTGGTTCCTCAACACAGGTTGCGGCAGGGGCAGCTAATACAGATGCCCTCTTAATATTTTATGAATTTCAAAGTAGCAGTTCGGGGTCAGCGGTTATCCGTTACCAAGAGGGGAGTTCAAAAGACGATGATTTCAATGGTGAACTCAGCATCGTCGCTATTTTTGANAATGTATCTGATTTTGAGCAGGCGAATGTTATTTAAATTCTGGGTAGAAAAAATATCTGGCAGAACTAGGATTTTTTGAGCAGAAGAGTATATTGCTGCAGTANTCAGAGGTAAACTGGATGTGCTGATCAAAAGCACGANGAAATAAGGGAAACAAGTTATGGCTGATAAGGGAAAGAAGGACAAAGGAAAGAGAGAGCAACAGAAAGCCGCCAAATTTACTGCGAAGGAAAAACGTAAACAGAAAAGAGAGAAGAAGAGAAACGCCTGATTTGATCACGGCTGTTTTCATACACTCGTTCAAGATTAGGAGCCCTAATGAGAGGATGCATGAATTAGCTGGAACAGAATAACTTGACTTCATGTATCAGTTTCAAAGTCTCTATAAATTCCTCGGTGAAATTTCTTCGTCAATCGATGTTTACCCCATTCCTGAAGGTTCCACTCTCGGAGTCGATTAACTGTCCGTTCTCATGGTAGGAGACCCAAGGACCGTCTTCCACTCCGTTTTTGTAGGACCCTTTGTACATTAATTGTCCGTCGTCCCAGTAGGCAACCCAGTTACCGTCTTTCACTCCATCGTTGTAGGAGCTTTTGTAATGCAACTGCCCGTTCTCATGGTATGAGACCCAAGGGCCATTTTCCATTCCGTCCTTGTAGAATCCTTCGAGNCGTACATGTTTNCTTTGCCAGTACATGAGAAAGAGACCGTCTTCCACCCCATCCTTGTAGGATCTTTTGTAATGTACCTGCCCGTTGTTCCAGTGCCGGATCCAAGGACCGTCTTTTACTCCGTCCTTTAAATGACCTCGTGTCTGACCCGTTATTTCTCCGGTGAAGGGCATCTCGGAGAATTTTTTGTAATAAAGGCCTTCTCGTCGGACCAAGTCGTTCCAATTGACCTCTTCACTCGAAGCCAGTGAGGGAAACAAGAGGACCGATAGCGTCACCAGTGTTAGGATATTTTGCATCGGGCAATCGTATCACAATCTCTATCGCTATACGCAGCGGATTTGAGGATGTCATGCATGTGGTCGGAGGTTTCGAGGCGTACATTGACATCCATGGTAAAATTGAAAATTGTTAACATTGAACAATTGAATATTAGTTTTCTGGGAGGAAGAAAGTGTCAATTCGGAATCAAGTAGGTGCGGTACTATTCGTTGCAGTGGGGACTTTGTGTGTCACGCACACAACCGTCGCTGATCATCATGTTAAGAGCGGCAGCTTTGAATATGTCCTAAGTGCTATCACCGACTTCACAGCAGTGGAGCAGTTGGATTATGTGGTGAGAGCAGGGACACTGGACGGTACGGTAACCATAATTAAAAGTAGTGGTGGTCCGTTCGAAGCGGGCTCGAGTGGCACAGTTTCGGGTGTCGGTTACATAAAGAAATCAGCCGCCGGGATAGACCTGGAGTCACCTGGTACATTTACTGATTCATCAGGCGATAAATGGTATTCCGTGGCAAGAAGGAGTGCCGGTGACCAAGCGGTTGGAGGTGGCGGCGCTGGGCTTCAGAAGATTTCGGGTGGCACGGGAAAATATGAAGGAATAACCGGAACTTGTGAATACACAGTCGACTATTTACCAGACAGCAAAATTGTCACGCAAAGCACTTGCCAATGGCAAAGAGACTAATAGAGCACTTGTACGTAAACTGGATGGGCTTCGACAAAATCAGTATGGAAGAACAAATAGGACAGGTAAACTTGCTTGGTAACCCCGCTTGGAAACAGGTGGGGTTAACCATTATGACATAGGGTCACGTCCAATTTTTTTGTTGCAGAGCTAGGAGTGATGAAATGCCAAAAGGCTATTTTCTTAGTGCACATAGGAAAGCGGCTGATCCAGTGAAGGCAGCGGCCTATGCAAAGCTTGCCATTCCTGCCATAGAAGGCGCAGGAGGCAGGATTTTAGCTAAAGGTGGAAAAGTCCAGGCCAGAGAAAATGGGATTGCAGGAAGAACTATCTTGATTGAATTTGAGAGCTACGAGGCAGCAATAGCTGCATATGAGAGTAAAGCTTATCAAGAAGCGTTGCGTGTGTTGGACGGTGGAGCTGACAGAGACATTAGGTTGTTTGAAGGCCTAGACTGAGCCCACGTGTTTCCAAACGCTTACAAGACCCCCCTGCACACACACGCACATATTTGAAAGGGCAGGGCTAGTCTTTTTGGGTCTTCTATTTTATCTTTAATGAACAAATTTATAATTTATTTATTTCAAACCATTCTGAGTTTGCCATAACTACTGAGGCTTCGATTTGAGTTTCCGGAACAGTCCAATAGTTCTGCAACAGGTGTACGGTGTCTGATTGGGACGTTTTGCAAAAGCCGTGCTTTTCATAAAAGCTGATTGCCCAGGTTGCACCAGCCCAGGTGCCGATCAAGATCGACCCATTAATGGATGTATGGCAATGGGAAAGCAGTGCTGAACCGATACCACATCTTTGGATAGACGGATCTACATACGCGTGACGGATCAATGTTACGTTCTGGATTTTTTGCACGCCCATTATACCTTTAAGCACCCCTT
This sequence comes from Rhodospirillaceae bacterium, assembly GCA_002712985.1. Taxonomy (GTDB): domain Bacteria; phylum Pseudomonadota; class Alphaproteobacteria; order UBA7887; family UBA7887. The sequence goes on along the minus strand of PAVD01000039.1, from coordinate 1,143 downwards.
CCTGCTCAAACCCACTAAACTTAATTCCCGCGGCAATTTCCCGAACAAGCTCCTGTTCGTGCATATAAGGCTCTTTCCATTGATTGGCTGGAATAAAGGCTCGGTAGGATTCGGCAGCCGCGTTGATGACCGCCAGTATTGCCTCAAGATCGCTCTTCTTACAGGCGTGTATCATAGGGAATGGCTCTCACCTACGTTGCCCGCCTGCACAGGAGTTGTGAAACCAAGAAGTAGAACCAGGATGACTACGTATCTCATAAACAAATGCTATGCCCACACGAGAAATAGGGCAATATCAGGCTAAATAGACAGTTTTAGGCCTAAAAACGACCAAGATTCTGCATTTTCCATACTTTCTACTACACTAGGCCGAGCGTATGGAGGAGCGGGAGATATGCTCCGTAACCTGTATTCAGTACTGGATTGTTTAGTGGGCTTGCTAGTGTCCGTGTCACTGGCTAGTTGCAGTCTGAGAACCCAGTTTGTTGTTTTCGTTATGAAGTGTGTCGATGAGGAAAGCCACGGAACATAAGGAAACGATGTGATGGAGAACGTGCACAGGAAACTCCAACTACTCCGAATACTTGCAGAAGGGTGCCGAAAGCATCCTGCTTATCGTGCAAGGAGAACAGCGACAGGACGGTGCGAGGAGTGCGCAGTTGTTTGGAAGGCCCGTGAGGAATTGGAGGAACACCACGAAAATAATCCTTGGGAAGACTGGTTCGATCATGGAGGCAAAGGATAATGCGTTGATAAAGGAGCCAGAGAGAATGTTCCGTACACTGTTCCTATTGATGCCGTTCCTGTTGGGAGCGAGAATAATGGTCTGCATCATGCCGTTCTCAATTTGAGGTATTACTGGCATTTGTCATCAGATGTGTGGCACACCTTAGTGGGTATCCAGTATTTTGATTGCTCAAGAAAAGCGGCTTCAGAGTTCGTCAATTCATTGTCGCTACTGACTGAGCGCTAGTCATAAATGGGAGTCATTCTATGACGCCGTATCTTTTGGGTTTCATTGGGCATTTTTCCTTTGCGCTAACAGCTCTTTCGTTTTTAATGCGTGACATTCTTTTCCTACGGGTGCTTGCTGCAGCATCTTGCTTTTTGGGCATAGCATACAACTATTTTTTGCCAGAGGGT
>PAVD01000038.1 GCA_002712985.1 Rhodospirillaceae bacterium | reverse complement strand
CGGCGGTCTACTGTGGATGGCCTGCAGCAATAGATAGTTTTCGTATCGCCAAAAGGATTTTTGCAGAAACTAACATTCCGAATTAACCTTTGGTGTAAAGGAAGAGTTTTGTTCNTCGAAAGTATTTNAATCATATNAAATCAGTCATTACGGAATTGAGGATGTTGTNTTTATGGAAATACCAAGTGATATAGGTCTCTCNGACAAGGTAGCNATCGTTTGCGGCGGCGGTGCTGAAAAAGATGGAATTGGGAACGGGCGTGCAGCTTCAGTTTTATTAGCCCAAGCTGGAGCTAAAGTACTGGTGGCTGACAAAAATCTGAATGCTGCCCAGAAAACGGTGGATATGATCAACGAGTTTGGTGGCTGCGCCCAACCAGGTGAAGTAGATGTCACCGACGAAAAAGCATGTAAACAGCTAGCAACTCATGCAATGGATACATATGGCCGAATAGATATCCTTGATAATAATGTGGGCATTGCTCACGCAGGGTCTGTCGTTGAAGACGACCAGAAACGATGGGACAATCTGATGAAAGTCAATGTCACGGCGATGTTTCTGACGTCAAAACACATTATTCCAGAAATGAAGAAAACTGGCGGTGGAAGTATCGTCAATATATCTTCGATATCCGCCCTTCGACCCCGAGGTCTCACCGCATATTCAGCATCAAAAGGTGCTGTCATTGCCTTAACCAGAGCCATGGCCATGGATCATGCAGAGGACGGTATACGAGTGAACTGTGTCGCGCCTGGCCCGGTCTACACCCCCATGGTGTACGCTGGAGGAATGTCTGAAGAGGCTCGTGAACGTCGACGTGTATCTTCTCCACTGAAAATCGAAGGTTACGGCTGGGACGTGGGCCATGCAGTGGTTTTTTTGGCTTCTGCGTGGGCTCGTTTTATCACTGGTCAAGTGCTGGTAGTGGATGGTGGGGCCACACTTACATCGCGACCTCGTGCCGGGATCATGTGACGGGGTGTTTAGTATCCACATTGCCAATACGTAGGTTTTGGATTCTTCACAACGGATTCGAGATTGAAGGTAAGAGATAAGTGAAACAAAACCCAGCTGTTCGGCCTTTTTTGGGATAATTGTCTATGGCATTCAGAACACCAGAAAAATCAAAACGACCCTACGGATGGCGCGCTCGTATAGGACTGATTGTGCCCTCACCAAATACTGTAGCCGAGACCGAGTTTTGGCAGATGGCCCCATTTGGCATAACAGTGCACACAACAAGAATGCTGTATCGCGCCGAAGAAGTGGACGATCCTTTAACCGATATGGAGCGATCGTTGCCGCGTGTTATCCAAGAACTTCGCGGTTTGGAAGTAGATGTTGTCGCTTACGGGTGTACAGCCAGCGCCCTGAAAAAACCCTACGAGGAAACTCAAAAATACATTGCTACCGAGCTTGGACTTCCAACAGTTACGACGATGGGGTCCATCCTTAGAGCGTTTTGCACTCTAGGGATCAAAAAAATTGCCGTGGGTTCTCCCTATTCTGAAGAAATAAATACTCAGGAAAAACAATATTTTGAAAGCCAAGGGTTAGAAGTGACGGTTGATAAAGGCGTGAGATTGTTTGAGGCGCAAGAGCGTGGTCGACACATGAACCTGGTTCCTAAAGATGCAGTGGAAGCACTAGCCATATCTATCAATAGTCCGGAAGCTGAAGCTATTTTTCTTTCTTGCGCTGATATGGCAACCCTGGGGTCTATCGACCTTCTCGAACAGAAGATTGGCAAACCAGTCATTACCAGCACCCAAGCTACATTTTGGGGTGCACTCCGCGCAGCAAATATCTCAGACCAGCTTGACGGCTGTGGGCAGTTGTTAAAAGCATACTAAATAAACTCTAGAAGAGGAGCTTGGCAGCGCAATTGCCGCACAGGAGGGTTTGTATGACAAAGGATATTGAATTTGGCCTAGATGTTGGCATCTACGGAAAGTTGGCGACGCCTCATGAAGTTTTAAAATTAGCTCTTTTGGCAGAAGAAGAAGGTTTTGACTCTGTTTGGCTAGCAGATCACGTGGTGTTTCCTAGTGTTGTCGCGACAAAGTATCCTTATAGTCTAGATGGCAATTTCCCAGTGCCTTTGACAGATCCACTGCTAGAACCTATTGCAACAATGGGTGTATTGGTGGGGGCGACTAAGCACGTGAAAATTGGCACAGCCGTGCTGGTAATCCCGTATCGCAATCCCATCCTGCTGGCCCGGATGCTAGCAACTCTAGACGTCTTTTCTAACGGGCGCATTATCCTCGGCGCAGGAGCGGGTTGGATGGCTGAAGAATTCACCGCCCTGGGTACTTTCGATTTTACAAAGCGAGGTATAGTGACTGACGAGTATTTAGAAATTTTTAAGGCTATCTGCAAAGGTGGGGAAATATCATACGAGGGTGAAACTTATCAATTTGATCCAATCTACTCCCATCCGCCGTCAGTACAACGACCTCACCCACCTATCCTAGTCGGAGGGACCTCAAATCCAGCATTACGCAGGGTCTCGAAATTAGCTGATGGCTGGCTATCACTTGGATTGAGCCCTAAGAAATTATCCGAGCGTCTCGATATGCTGAAACACTTTTGTCAAATCGAAGGACGTGACTTCAACACAATTCGCTTAGTCCATAAGTTGTTTATAAATATTGGTGCTGCTTTAGAGGCAAAGGATGGCGGTCGAGAACCAGGCACCGGATCCATTAAAGACGTCATTGATGATTTTAAATGTATTCTAGATCTTGGCTACCAGGGCTTCATTATTCGCTATCGGGGTGAAGATCAAGTGGAACAACAGCGCCAAATTTCTCTATTTGCTACAAAAATTGCACCTCATTTACGATAAAATTATACTAGACTTCTTTTCGTGGCTGAATACGTGCGCCGGTCTCATTTTCAAAATAATTTGCCACACTACTTATGTCGGCTGCTGATCCATATTCGGAGATAGTACGTTTAAGAATAGTGTGAGCCGCTTTACCGAGCATCATATCCAGTTCATGTCTAACCCCTATCTGAAGAGCTAAACTACTATCCTTCTCCATCAGTGCGGTAGAAAAACCCTGATTCATTTTTCCCGATAGTATATTGTCTGGCAGCGTTACCTCCGTTGCATAATTACGCCCCGAACTTTTTTGAATAATAGAAACAGCGAGTGACGGTTCCACACCTTCCTTAACAAGCATCGAAACTACCTCAAAAGTTCCAATACGACAGATCAGATTCAATAGATTGTTGCCAAGCTTGATCGAATGTCCGCTTCCTAGTGTCCCCGCATGTATGATGTTATCNCTTATAAACNTTAGTANTTNNTGAACTCGTTCAAATTGGNGATCAGACCCTCCTACTATAATCGCTATGGTTCCCTCACGCGCGCCTCTNGGACCTCCACTGACAGGAGCATCTACAAGTTCTATNTTATGCGCGCTAATTTTTTTTGATAAATTCCGTGTTACCGTCGGNTCNCCCGATGTCATATCAACAATTAAGCTTCCAGGCGTTAAATACTTCGAGAGCCCATTCTCCCCTAAAATCACGCTAACGACGTCATTAGATGTCGGAAGACAAGTAAAAACTATTTCACAACCGAGTGAGAGCTCCCTCAAATCTCTTGCTACCGTCACGCCCGGACCGTGCCAGGAATCTAGGGTCTCAATATTCTTATCAAATACTGTCAGGGATACATTTCCGANGAGTCGGNTCGCTAACGCNGCACCCATATTNCCCATACCAATAAAACCAANCCTCTNCATACTCATGTCCCCACGCATCTGCTAAAGTACCGGACAACAACGGTACTAAAGTGTAGAGAGAAAACCAAACACGAAAGGAGTCCCTCCTGATTTTCTTGCTATGTCGCTCAAGGTTACCGTCAAACGCTCCTCATTGTAATTCATCCTTAGTGGTTTGCATTTCTCACAACAGACTCGAGATTGTGCCACTTATACCAGCTCATGCGTACTTTTCTGCGATGAAGGGGGTTCAGCTATCCCAACGATTCAGCCTTCGTCGGAATGTGGAAGTATTATCGCAGAAGTCATTTTCCACCAAACAGCTTACTGGACACAAATCTACTAAACCTGAGAAAATAATCATCAGAACAAACTTTTAAATCACGTGGAGGCCACCCATGATTTCTATCTTCGTCACCATAAAAATAAAAGCCGGGTTTTTAGAGCAATTCCGAGATGCTAGCTTTGGTGACTCTGAGGGATCAGTNAGAGATGAACCCGGTTGTTTCCGATTTGACATCCTTCAGAANTCCGAAAATCCTCAAGTATTTCATCTTTACGAAGTTTATGAGGATGACGCTGCTTTTGAAGTTCACAAGAATACCCCCCACTACAAAATATGGCGTTCAAAGGTTGAACCNTGGTTCGATGGCGAGGTGGAAAGTGTTAANATGCAGACANTTTTCCCGTCCNATAACGGTTGGAGGGAGCAAAAATCATGCCTCTTGAACTGGTAACGACGGACAACTCCTAGTATCTCGTTTGCAGTCCACACTTGGTTGAGATAATGAAACGTTGTGTATTAGTCACCTGCATACTTCTGATGGTCGACCCAATTTTTGCTGACGATACACCAGGTAACGAGAATATCGTGAGAGGAAAAGAAGCAGAAAGGATGATTCTCGAAGGAACTGTACTCAAAAGCTTCTCAACAGAAGTTCAGTACGGAGTCAAATATTACTATTTGGTATTGTACTTTGGTTATACGTGGTTGTGCGAACAAGCTACCTATCGGACCACTTGCTACCTTCAACAATAAACGACCGGAGTAAACATTCATCCGCATATTGGCCGTCTACTGTTTCAACCTATTTATTGTCGACAGCCCGAATTATCCTCTCCCCATGGAGTTAGAGTGTTGCAAAAAATAACACCTTCCATGTTGGCGTGGGAAAGGTCGGCCGTTGAGAGATCCGCTTCAGTCAAGTTCGCACCTCTTAGATCCGCCATACGTAAATTTGCATTCAGTAAATTGGCTCCTAGCAAATTAGCCTTACGCATTTGTGCGTTCATCAGAATCGCATTGCTTAAATCCGTTTTAATTAAAATAGAGCTGTCCAAATACGCGTACCGTAAATCTGCCCCTGCAAGATTCGTCCCACTTAAATCTATTTGGCTTAAATTAGCGCGGGCAAAAATCGATTCGCTCAGATTCCCATTAGATGCATATGCTTTTTTTAAAATAGCACTGCTCAGATTTACGCCACTAAATTGCGCATTGTCCAAATCTGCGTTACTAAGATTCGCGTTCCTTAAATCGGTTTCGTTTAACCATGAATACCGCAAATCTACTTCACTTAAATTGGCGCCGCGAAGATTCACGCCATTGAAATAAACCCACCTCAGATCTGCACCAATTAATATAGATTCGCGCAAGTTGCTCTGGTGAAGGATTGCACCGCGTAAATCGGCTCCGCGGAGGTCACACTTGTTGCAAGACTGGAAGGACCTCAGCTGGGACATACGAGTTTTGGCAAGATCATCAGCAGCCAATACTCCATTGCTGAAAAAGATGGTTGCAAAACAAAAAAGTTTTAAAATTCCATTGTATTTTGCCATATGGCCTGACCGTAGCATCTACGCTCCCTTTGGCAGGACGTCTATTGCAAATACCTCCAGCAAGCAACTTTTTCCGAAAAGCCTTTGACATTTGCGGCCAAGAGGCATGGTAAAATAGCTGTTCTGTTAAATAATCGGCTAGCCGAAGACCGTATCCTGGAGTGGAGATATCCTTTACCCAGCCGGGGACATTTCACATATCTTGTCCAGTTTTGCAGTGCCCAAACTGAGTTTGGAAAGCATCCCCACTTTCTACATCCTTAATTGATTACGGGAAAACCCGTTTGATATGATGAGTATATAGGTCGAAATACCACGAACCATCGGATTTTGCTGTGCTGAATTTATTTGTACTGGTTGTTGCCCTCGTAGCCACAGGCATTGTGAAGCCGGCTTGGTCGGATTTTAATGATGGGGCAGTAGCGTTTGAGCAAGGAGACTATGCAAAGGCGCTCCAAGAATGGATGTCGGCAGCCGTAGAGGGGGATGTAAAAGCCCAGTACAATCTTGGCGTGATACACGCTGATGGTCTTGGGACACAACAAAACTACACCGAGGCAGCTAAGTGGTATCTTCTGGCAGCTAAGCAAGGTTATGGTGCCGCCCAATACAATCTTGGGGTTCTGTATCAACGGGGTTTGGGAGTACCAGTCAGCACTACTTCAGCCATTAAATGGTATCGTCAAGCGGCGGAAAATGGTGTTCCAGAATCCCTTTTTTCCTTAGCNCTTGTNTATGCACAAGGAGAAGGAGTCGCCAGAAACTACGTTACTGCATTTATGTGGCTCTCATTGGCAACAATTAAGGNCCATCCCGAAGCGTCTAGCTTTCTCGAAAAACTTCGTNAAAAAATGACTGCACCGCAAATTNCCGAGGGACAGCAAGTAACTAACGAGTGGTTAACAACACACTGGTAATTCACCGTGCCAAGCGGTTTTACCGATAACACACCCTTTTCTATTGTGGGAGACGATCCAGAACATCAAGTTCGGCAATAATTTCCTTAAACCATCCGATAACTTCCGGATGGTAGGGGATCCCCTCGGCACTCCTTTTTTCGGCTGCCTCGTGTTCAAGCAAACCCGCATAGTAGACCCGCTCCTCACCGGGCACTGTTTTTGACGTTCGCAAACGTTTGAGATAAGCATCTACATCGTCCTTGAATTGATCCAAGTCCATAAAAGCATCCACTCGATAGGCGAGGAAGTGATGGGCCTGTTCTGCTCTTCGATCAGGACCCGCCGCGCCTCCCGACAACGTACTAGTCAGAAGCTCAATCATCATGGCCAACCCAAACCCCTTGTGTGATCCGATTTCACGCGTTGCGCCTACTGGCAGGTGCAGATATCCCTCTGGAATTTCTCTTTCGTCCATTATTGGTGTTCCATCAGGATCTGTTATCCATCCAGGCAGCGTTCCCCGGCCCAAACGCTGAATCAATTTCACCTTGTTGCCAGCAACGGCGCTCATCGATGCATCAAAAATGTACGGCGCTTCGTTTCTACTTGGAACTGCAATCCCAATTGGATTAAGTCCAACTAGCGCCTCTGCGCCGAATGTGGGCGCCATAGCCATACCACCCGCCGTCATCGAAATACCAATCATGTCATGCTCGAGAGCCATTGCCGCCGTATAGGCTGCCGCACCGAAATGCCCCCCGTTTGAGACGGTAACTGCCCCTATTCCAAATTTCTTACCCCTCTCGATTGCCTCCTTCATAGCTTCTGGTCCGATCACACCTCCGTGCCCTCGATCCGAGTCAATGGTGCAAACAGCCGGCGCTTCCCGAGTGATAGTCCAATTCGGATCCACGTTTATTTTACCATCGCGTATTTGTTGAACATAGACTCTCAGCATGTTTGAGACGCCATGTGTATCTATCCCGTGTATATCCGCATAGAGCAGCACATCAGAAGATTGGCGGGCATGGCCTTTCGACATCCCAAGAGCCATAAATATATCCTCGACGGTAGAACGCATGTCATCTGGATCAACATACACAGCTACATCTTGGGGGACATGGAATTGGTCGAGCATTTTTGTCTCCGTCGTCGAAAGTGAATAGAGGCTATTTAGTACAAGAAATACGAAACAATGTTATAATTGAATTCTCTGTAGTAAAATACCCACATGGTTTATTTGATCTAGGCATGAGTTACTTACAAGATTAACTGTTGCCAGGTGCGGGTTCCGCTAGATGAAATAACAATATCGGGTTAGTTACGTAAGACGGTAGTGTTTGGCAAGGATAGAAGCCATGTCCCACGTTTCTTCAGTATGTAATTTTGGATGGAAAGCACCAAATTTTCTATTGAAGGGTGTTGATGGCAAAAATCACTCACTTAGTGAACTCAAGGGAACTAAGGGTACTTTGATCTTCTTTATCTGCCAACATTGTCCCTATGTGAAGGCCATNNTGAACAATCTNATCCGAGATACANNCGAGCTCCGCACATATGGCATCCAAAGCATTGCCATAAATTCAAACGACGCAGAACATTATCCAGAGGATGATTTCAATCATATGGTTGAAATTAGCAAAACAGACCGGTTTTCATTCCCGTATCTTTGGGACGAGGATCAGTCCATAGCGAAACGGTATGATGCGCTTTGCACACCCGATTTTTTTGGGTTCAATAAAAACCTTGAACTACAATATCGCGGACGGCTGGACGAAACCAAGACCATTGTGGTCCCCAACGCAAGGCGTGAGTTATTTGAGGCGATGGTACAGATCTCTGAAACAGATGTTGGCCCTCACCTACAAACAGCTAGCATGGGATGCTCAATTAAGTGGAAAACGAGTTAATGGATACGTAGATTTCNGCTCCGAAANCGATTGGAATGACTAGAAGATTGTATATCTGTTTATNTGCAAGACAGTTGTATTTCTTTGCACAATGAAAATAGGGAGAGAACCGTGGAAACAGGCGACGCGATTGCAGAAATTCTGAAACGGGAGGGCGTGGAAACCCTGATCTGTTACCCAGTGAACCATCTTATAGAAGCCGCTGCCCGCGCNGATATTCGAACAATTGTGGTTCGACAGGAGCGAATCGGACTACATATGGCTGATGCCATGTCTCGCGTCTCTAGTGGAAAAACAATCGGTGCATTTGCAATGCAGATGGGACCTGGAGCGGAAAACGCAATGGGTGGTGTTGCACAGGCATTTGGCGACTCCGTGCCAATTTTGGTGATGCCCATGGGATATACCCGAGGACAGGCACACGTCACACCAAATTTTAATTCTTCACTAAACTTTAAACATATCACCAAGCAGACTGAGCCTATAACCAGTGCCAATGAAATACCCAACGTGATGCGGCGAGCGTTTACGCAATTACGTAATGGGCGCCCGGGTCCTGTCTTGGTCGAAATCCCAGCTGACCTTTTTGGTGAAGAGGTGGAAAACTTCTCCTACAAACCCACTCTCTCAACACGCTCCGGCCCAGACCCGAAAGAAGTAGGCACAGTGGCCGACGTATTAATGAGTGCAAAGAATCCCGTTATATATGTGGGACAAGGNGTACATTATGCGGAAGCGTGGCCACAACTCAAACGCCTGGCCGAACTACTAGCCATACCTGTGATGAGTAGTCTGGGTGGCAAGAGTGCTTTCCCCGAAGACCACCCGCTATCACTTGGTTCCGCGGGCGTAGCCATGTCGCTTCCTTTACATGAATTTCTCCATAAAGCTGATGTGGTGTTTGGAATTGGTTGCAGCTTCACCGAGACGTCCTTCGGNGTGACCATGCCGAAAGGCCCAAAAATCATTCATTGCACGTTGGAACCAACGGATCTGAACAAAGACGTTGAGGCAGACTATGCCCTGATAGGAGATGCGGCTCTTACTTTGGATGCAGTGCTGGAACACGTTGAAAAGAAACTAGATGGNAAACCTAGAGATCATAGTAGTGTAAGCCAGGAGATCGCGTCTCTTCGAGAAAAATGGCTTGCAAAATGGATGCCCAAATTAACTTCGGATCAAAGTCCACTTTGTCCTTACCGTGTAATCTGGGATCTAGCCAATACCGTTGACGTAGCAAACACCATTGTCACCCATGATGCTGGCAGCCCAAGAGACCAGACAACACCCTTCTGGACTTCCACCACGCCTCTTAGCTACATAGGCTGGGGAAAGACGACCCAGCTTGGTAGTGGTTTAGGATTTGCCATGGGAGCAAAACTGGCCCAACCAGATAAACTGTGTATCAACATCTGGGGTGANGCCGCGATAGGNTTTACAGGTATGGATTTTGAAACAGCGGTGCGAGAACGAATNCCNATACTCTCCATACTCTTAAATAATTTTTGTATGGCGATTGAACTTAAAATCATGCAGGTGGCGACTGAAAAATACCGATCAACNGATATCTCTGGTGATTACGCTGCCATGGCACGAGCTTTTGGTGGATACGGCGAACGGGTGACTGAGGCCCAGGAGATCATCCCTGCTATCCAGAGAGGCATCGAGCAGACGCAAAATGGAATACCCGCTCTCCTTGAGTTTATAACGGACAAAGAGGTGGAGGTGTCTCGGTTTTAAACAACTTGATTGGACTTTCCCCAAACTATCTGGACACTGCATCTCCTTCGGTAAGGGGAAGACGCTCCGCCATAAATTGAAGCTTAGAGTAGTCTTTGATCTGAATCGTCTTGCCCTTACGCACAATTAGGCCAGATTTGCGCAACTGGCTAAACACGCGAGCGACGGTTTCACGTGTAGTACTCGCACGCGCCGCCACGTTTGTCTGTGTCGGCATGGGATCAATTATCCATTCCTGTTCTTGATCGTGGCGAGCTAGTCTAAGTAGTTCTACATACACCCGTTGTACAGCTCCCAAGGTACTCAGATCCATTATCCGCTCGTCGCAGTTGCGGATAATCTGGGCTAACCGATGTAGCACTAGAAGAGAAATACTGGGATACCGCTGAATAAGTTCGATAAAATGGTTCGGAGTGAGGCTGGCCAAAACGGTTGTTTCCGTCGCTAACACACTAGCCGAACGCGGTTTTCGATCTACCGCCGACAATTCACCAAAATACCCCCCCTCCCCAATAGTGGCCAGCGCTATCTCTCTTCCTGAAAATGAGAAATTCTTGACCTGGACACTACCTTCGACCACAAAAAACACGTCGCGACTATCACTATCCCGGCCTAAGATTTGCTCCCCTTCTTGATAACATAGCCAATGGCATCGCTGCTGTATGACTTTCACCTTGTCAAACGGCAAATCAGAAAATAGCTCAATATTCTCAAGTGTGCCGATCTCTGATTTCCGCAAGTCCTATACCCCTCTTCTCGGACGCCTAAAAACCATTTTCTCGTACCATGTTTTTCCGAACTACGTTTCTTCGGGTTACCCTCACATCACGAAAAAGGTAATAGTTAGGCGACGCAGCACATGAAATATCCTGTATGCAGGGTAAGGATTGGTTCTATCCAAAGGGTTTGATCGTACCACCGGCCTCTATCCAGGCCGTAAAACCACCCGCGATGTGACACACATTTTCAACACCCATATCCTGTAGCGTCTTGGCCGCCAACGCTGAGCGGCCGCCGGAAGCACAGTAAACAACTAGGCGTTTTCCGGAGGAAAGTTCCGGTTTGTGCATCGGACTTTCAGGATCCACCAAAAATTCAAGAAAGCCCCGTGGCACATGTACGTGACCCGGTAGCCCACCCGTATTCTGTACCTCTTGCGTCTCCCGAACATCGACGAACAAAACATCTTCGGAATTAACAAGCGTTTTTGCGTCCTCGACAGAAACAGTTTCGATTTCCGCGTTCGCCTGCCCTAACAGCACCTTGAAACCCCTTTTCAACATCCCCGTAGCCACTCCATATATTGTGGAAATAAGGTTACTCAGTTCATATTACAGTTCTGATAGTCCCATCCAAGCGTTATCGGTGAATTTCGCCCCTCACCTTGGAACAAAGAGTGTAAAGTACACAGAGAAACCGTACTAAAAAGTCCAAAANACTAGGAATATCAAACATGTTTCAGAAAGATCTGCTCAANAGGGTACCGTATCTTAGTTACCGGTGGGGGAACGGGNNTGGGAAAGGCAATGAGCAAAANATTTCTAGAATTGGGAGCTGAACTGTTTATATGTGGTCGNCGGGGAATCNTCTTAGAGGCTGCCTGTCAAGAATTAGNGGAGAAAACTGGAGGTANAATTTCNCCTTTTGTTTGTGATATTCGCGTGCCGCAAGCAATCGACGAAATGCTAGAAGAAATTTGGCTGTCTGGTCCTCTGAATGGCTTAGTAAATAATGCAGCCGGNAATTTTATTTCCAAAAGCGAAGATCTGAGCCCCCGTGGCTTTGACGCGATTTCNAACATAGTGATGAGCGGTACCTTTTACGTGACTCGTGCCTGCGGCGCTCGCTGGATTGCCAACGGAGACAACGCAAGTATCATCAGTATACTTGCCAACTACATTTGGACAGGTTCCGCCTACTTGACACCATCCGCTATGGCAAAAGCGGGTGTATCGGCGATGACACAGAGCCTTGCCGTGGAATGGGGCGGTCGCGGCATCCGACTAAATGCCATTGCACCTGGACCCTTTCCTACCAAAGGCGCCTGGGACCGCCTTATGCCAAATGCCAATTTATCCGACAAATATACGCGAACGGTGCCTATGGGGCGGACAGGAGACCATTCAGAATTGGCAAATTTAGCAACATTTTTACTCTCAGATGAATGCAAATTTCTTAATGGAGCCATTATACCAGTCGATGGAGGTCAGTGGCTTAACGGTGGAGGCACCTTCTCTTGGCTGGAGGACCTCAATGACGATGACTGGAAAACGATTCGCGCGCAAATTAAACAGTCAAACGACAAAGACAAAACGGAGCGGAGTTAGGATCCGCCCCACTTNTCCNTACGGGGCCGTAAGCATTCGAGATTTATAAAAATAAGGAAACCAAGATTTCTAACTGTTCGATCTCCAATCCATATCTTGGTATTGATCACAGGCATTTAACNAAGTTTGGCGTTGAATTCTTAATGATCCGCCNCAGTATACAGAACTCCTAGGTGACCTTCGCCGACTCCATCATCGCCGTTGCAATTGATGCAGCATTGGCACCAGGCGCCCTTGCCGCTTCCAGTATGACTGCTTCTCTCCGCACCATGAGAGCTGCTGCTTCTGGGACATCACAGGCGACCTCTTGAGGAACAACGACAGCACCATGCATATCAGCGTGCACTAAATCTCCTGACTTCACTACCATGCCGGCAACGTTCACCTCGCCACCTACATCCACTATATGGACATTTGCGTGACTAGGGGTGACTACACCGGCCAATGCTTGGAACCCCTCTGCAAACTCTGTTAAATCCCGAACTCCACCGTTGGTTATAGTTCCAAGACAACCCAGCGTTTTGTGCACATTGCTGTTTACCTCACCCCAGAAACANCCAAATCCTGCCTGACCATCATCAAGATCCTGAACGATACTAATCGTAGGACCNGGAGACGACTCGACATAGTTGTAGTATCCGATCCTTTTCTCACGTTGGACCTCAGGTTCATCTGTTGACGCTCTTAGTGCACGAATTGTAACGGTTCTCGCGTACCCCACCATCGGCGGTAATTCTGGCCGAACACAATGCAAATGCCGCGTCGTAAAACCAAANGAACGTCTTTCTGGCAGACAAATTTCCAGGGCGTTGCAAACGGTTGGTGTATCAAGGGCACCTAGCGCTGATAGCTCTTCAGCATTTAGTGGTGTTTCCGCCATAGCTATAATTCCTTTGTAGTAACTGATAAGAGACCGGAGCCCTTAACCGGCTTGGCGTGGCTCCAAATTCTCTCGAATAGTGCCAAATTTTCAGCGCATAATCCAATACGGAAAACAAATAATTCCCTTTAGGAAGATAATTTTATTGAATAGTGGCCTGAAAGAGCGTGATTACAACGTTGTCCACCAATCGTNTAGATGAATAAACCTTTGAGAGAGCAATAAGATGACGGTCACGGGAAACAAGTTAATTGAAACAGTTATGGTTGTTGGATACGGATCGATGGGGCAAGGGATTGTTTCTTCTTTTGCCATGTCCGGATTTAAAACCTTCGTTTTGACACGCGANCCTTCGCGTCTCAAGAACTTNCCAGGAAAAGCAATAGCTTGCGCCAACCTNCCCGCAGACATCCCTGATTTAATTATTGAANCCATACCGGAGAAAATAGAATTAAAAACAGCGTTGTTTGCACAACTGGAAAACGAATATGGCGACATCCCAATTCTTGCAAGCAACACCTCGAGNCTTCCACTAGACGAAATAGCCANCCGTCTTACCAGACCGGAACGATTCATCGGGATTCACTATATGCATCCAGCAGAATCACTGCCAATGGTTGAAGTAATACGGGTGCTACAAACCAGTGACCGGACCTTAGACCGGGTCAAACTGGCACTCAAACAAACAGGGAAAAATTCTCTAGTGCTCAACAAACCCATAGTGGGTTTCTTGATAAACCGACTGCAACACGCCTTACTGCACGAAGCATATTTTTTGATCGAACAAGGAATTGTCGACGCAAAAGACATTGATCAGTTTGCGAAATGGATGTTTGGGCCAAGAATGTGCGTGACAGGTTTAATTGAACAAAAGGATATAAGCGGATTGGACACCCATGCACTAGCACAGCAAGGCATCGTTCCACATCTTAATTTAAGCCGTGAACCATCAAGAGTGGTTCAAGATTTGTATCACATGGGACACCTTGGCATCAAAACTGGCCGGGGATTTTATGATTGGAAGGATCACGATCCAGAATCACATAAAGCAAGGACAGAACAAAAATTGCAAAAGCTGCTTAGCTTACTAAAAGAGAATGCATTGGATTAACAAAGGGAAAAGATAACAATCTATATTAAGGTAGTACTTCCTCAATTATTCTGCAGCACTNCCAACAACGGAACCGGCAGNCGCTTGGCTGGGAAAAGTGTCTCCAACAGCGGAACCTTCAGGGTCTGAAAGTGCCACTTCAACAGCCTCACCAATCTGATTAATAGCCTCCTCTAGTGTTATTTGACCATCCAAAGCCGGGTTAATCAGACGTTTCTCAATAATTTTGTAGTTGTTGAGTCCTCTTCGGTGAGTCTCACCATACCCTTTGATCAAACGAGCACATGAAACAATTCTGAGAGCCAGTTCCGGAGATTTTGCACCTGCCGCGCAGACATGTTTGATCCAGGATTCGATTAGCTGTTGCTCTTCTCCATAACGGTGACCCCACCGCCTAAGCGGACGCAGGCGCGCCAAGAACCACAAAACAAAAAACCCTGTTATGCTTGAGCTTTTTATAGCCAAACCAATATGTAGTTTGTCGATTAGGTTTTTCCGGCTCGACCAACGCAATAATGGGCGGGCCACAATACCAGGAAGGAGGGAACACGCTTCTTCTATTCCAGGTTTAAGAAATTCGGTCACTTGAATCGGCTCGGCCGGTCCTGCCCCTACCTCTGCACGCACCTTGTCCGTTCGCTCTCGCAAAGTTTTCAACTGTGCGACACGAACNACATCTTCATACGCCATTCGCAGGGCGAGTTGGCGCGCCAACTCTTTAGTTAAAGATTTATCATTTTCCGGATCTATTTCGGATACNAGGGCCACTCTATCTATATAAAGTTGCGCGTATGCCTGATCCTGGAAGCTAGCAACACGCTGTATGCCATGTTCTATAATTTCACGTACTGATTTAGGAACCGAACCAATGTCAAGANCCAAGCTTCCCAACTTGACTGATGTTTTAGTCTCTGCTGTTTCTTTATACGAACTATCAGCTTCGTGGATTGTTACCGGACGGTTTACACCACTTACAAGTTCGAATCCCGCCTCAAAACCGGCCAGATTAGTGCCCACTGCCTTCCCGCCGGCACGGATTGCCGAGATAAAATTCTCCTTTTTTACCATAGGGGCCACAGGTGCCGCAGCTAAAGCCCCCAATAACACGGCATTGAGAACACTGCCGACTTCCTCGGCTATACGCCGCATGTCGTCCAGCACCGCATGCTGGGCTAACTCCGTGGCAGTTTTCCGCAATCGTTCTTCGTCAAGCCGTCCATCTGCCATATCAGACCGCTCACCTATCGTATAGACTCGATGAGTTGAGGCTATCAGCGTTGTACGATCAGGACTCACAAAACCATTCTGTATGGCCCTTCCTGCCTCCAACAATTCACTGGCTATCATTACATCTATATCGCCGGCCGCCGGATATAGCGCAAAAACTGGCTTGCGACCATTTCGCTCTGAAGAAGGAACCGGAAATATTTCAACATAATATGTCGTTGCACCAGTGCGTTGAGCAACCCCTGGGATTGAAGTGCTCTGTACTAAAACTCCAGCATCTTCTGCAGCTTTGACAATCCAATCAGTCAGGACGCCGCCGCCCTCCCCTCCCATCGCGGCAATCAGAACAGTGATAGGGCGTGGACCATCTTTCATGCGCGAACTAAATTCTGCAGAGCAGAGATGACCATTCGGCGCCACTTATCTAATAAACGATCCCAAAGATTCGGATTTTGCACAATTTCAGTCCGATAAAAAGAGGGACACAGAACAGCTGCATGCGCAATCTCTCCACATAGGCCACATCCAAGGCATCCGTTATTTACATGGGCCACTGGATCCGTTCGCAAAGGGTCAGGGTTCGGCTTTATAGTCAATGATGGGCAACCGGACATACGAATACATGAATGGTCACCAGTGCAAACACTGTCGTCAACTCCAAACCTTGTTTTTAGGACTCGCTTCCCTGCATCGAGTCGTTTTTTTAACTGGGGACGTATTCGTCTCTGACGAGCTAACTGGCACTCCCCGTCTGCTATGATAACTTTGAGTCCTTTACCCGTCTCTGTCATCGCCCTCCTAAGGGTCTTTACCATCTTCGAAACATTGTAAGTACGCACGCTCCGCACCCATTTCACACCCAACCCTTTGAGGGTCTTTTCAATCGACATACCAGTTTCACCACCAAATCGACNGCTCTTACTCGAGGGTATGACTTGCCAACCAGTCGCAGATGCATANCCNTTTTTCATAATGACAAGAATGGAGTCATCCTTATTAAANTTTGCGCTAGCGACNCCAGATGAGATGCCATTATGCCAGAACCCGCCATCACCCATTATGCTCACTACCCGCTTGCCAAAGTTGGGTCCAACAGCGGCAGAACTTGCCAACCCTAAGCCGTACCCGACCATGGTGTTTCCAAGATTNAACGGCGGTAGGGCTGAAAAAGTATGGCACCCTACGTCCGCAGCAATATGGGTAGGCCCAAGGTCCTTCTCCACAATCTTCATTGCACTAAAGACCGGTCTCTCTGGACAACCCGTGCAAAAACTTGGNGGTCTNGCCGGAATANCCTCACCTAGCAATTCCTTAGCACGAGCTTTAAGGGCTTCGGTTTCAGCGACCGCATTNCCGGTCATCAGGGCACTTAGGCTACTATTCGCTTCTGACTTAAGAAATTTTTCTATACCCCCTAGAACTACGTCAGCCGTATACTCACCAACCTTAGGGAGCATACCTTTTCCAAAAATTCTAGTTTGTATATCTGCCCGACGCAAAGTTACGTTAATCGCTTGCTCGATATAGTCAGGATAACCTTCTTCTACTACGAGAATTGCCTTTTTCCCAACACAAAACTCTTCAATTTCTGTCGGCACAACGGGATAAGAGACATTCATTGCATAAATGGGAACTCTTGTCTCACCGTAAATATCGGCCAAGCCTAAGCGCTCCAGGGCCCGAACAACACCGTTGTAGAGTCCACCCAAAGTTATAATCCCGATCTCAGAGGAATCAGGACCAAATACTTCGTTTAATTTGTTTTCCTTAACAAACCGTTCCGCGGCAGGAATCCTAAATTCGATCTTATGTTTTTCTTGGGCATAAGTGGACGGCGGCAAACAAAACCGATCTATATTAAAGTCAGGTTTCTCCAAAAGCTGACGTCGAGAAATGGTTGGTTGACGATTGTCTCGGGCGGAAAAACGTCCTGAAACATGACACGCNCGTATTCTTAGTTGCAACATTACAGGCATATTGCTCGCTTCAGAAAGCTCAAATCCTTTTTCAACCATAGAGACGATGCTGGTTAAATTNGGGCGGGGATCAAGGAGGCACATCGATGATTTCATNGCAAATGCATGACTGCGTTCTTGAATGATACTGGCACCTTCTCCGTAGTCTTCCCCAATCACGATCATTGCACCACCAATAACACCAGCGGAAGACAAATTAGAAAGTGCATCAGAAGCCACATTAGTGCCAACAACAGATTTCCAGGTTACAGCGCCACGCATCGGATAATTTATTGAGGCGGCAAGCATGGCAGCCGCAGCAGCTTCATTGGTGGGTGTCTCTAGATGAACACCCAACTCATCCAACAGATCACTGGAATCGACCATAACATCGAGCAAATGAGAAACCGGAGATCCTTGATAACCTCCTATATAGCTTACGCCAGACTGTAATAGCGCTTTTGTTACGGCCAATATTCCTTCGCCCGAAAACGTCTGGCCCTCACCCAAACGAAGCTGCGCTACCTCTTTCTTAAATGAACGTTCCATTCGTCACTCCAATCTCCCTCGAGTATAACCGTAGGAATACCATGTACCAAGGAGGCTGATGGGAGAGAATTTGCTCTTCGACTACAGTGATGTACAGTAAAATCGTATAACGTACTGCTTCTCGCAAACTTATGTAATAGGGACCCCAATAACGAAAAAAAATGGCCGGAATATGGACGTAAACTTCTACTGCTCGGCCAAGCCTATCTAGCGGAGGGATAAGACTTGATTGACGTATACTATTGGCCAACACCAAACGGCTATAAAATCACTATAATGCTTGAGGAGTGTGGTCTTCCCTACAATATTGTTCCAGTAAACATTGGCAAAGGGGAGCAGTTTGAGCCTGATTTTCTAAAAATCAGCCCAAATAACAGAATGCCGGCAATTGTTGATCCAGATGGTCCCGATGGGCAACCAATATCAATTTTTGAATCTGGAGCAATACTTATATATCTTGCAGAAAAAACTGGAAAATTTATGCCCGCTGATCCGAGAGGGCGGTATGAAGTCATGGAGTGGCTCATGTTTCAAATGGGTGGAGTCGGCCCGATGCTTGGACAAGCCCACCATTTTAGAAATTATGCTCCGGAAAAAATCGAATACGCAATCAATCGATATACAAATGAGGGTGGTCGATTATACGGTGTAATCGATAGACAGCTGCAAGATCGAGACTATTTGGCCGGCGAATATTCGATTGCTGACATGGCCACAATGCCCTGGCTGTTGGGAAAGCACCAGGGACAAAATTATGACGATTATCCCAATCTAAAAGAATGGCGAAACAAGCTAAAAGCCCGCCCCGCCCTCCAAAAGGGTTGGTCCGTGATGCGTGACGTCCGTTCAGTTGCAGACGAAACCAAGGACAAGGAAAGATGGGAAATACTGTTCGGCTCTAAACAGTTCCAGAAACGTTAAAGTGTTGGAACAAAAACAAGCAAGCACTACGCCTTTTGAATAAATTCGATGGTCACCCCGTCAGGATCACGAGTGTACACTGCTTTCCCACCAGTATTTGGCCCCGCGTTGACCGTAACCGGCTTGCTCAAAGGTCTTAACCCTGCCTTGCTAACAGCAGCCACCACAAGATCAATATCATCGACATCAAAAGCCACGTGCGCAAACCCTGTATCACACGGGCGGGAGACTACTTCTCCCCGATCTTTTGGGGCATGGTACTGTATTAGTTCCAACCGATGCCCCGGGGCTTGCACATAAGCCACCTCAATTTCAGCACCGGGAACACCCACAACCTGTTCTGTAAATGACGTATCTCGGAATGAGCGATTTAGTAGGTCGAAACCAAGGGTGTCGACATAAAACGAAACTGATCTATCTAGGTTAGAAACAGTGAAACTAGTATGATTGGTCGACAGGATATTGAATTTTCCC
Source organism: Rhodospirillaceae bacterium (assembly GCA_002712985.1). GTDB lineage: Bacteria > Pseudomonadota > Alphaproteobacteria > UBA7887 > UBA7887. Next base: position 12,532 of record PAVD01000038.1, on the reverse strand, counting down.
ATTCTGGCGGCCTCTTCCTTTTTAAACCCAATGAGTGGTTATTGTGCCAGTAACCCCCATAGTGTGCCAAGGCCCGACTATTGCTATGCGACAGTTCCATATGCCAAAATGAGAAGTCCCATTTGCTGGGGAGAAGGAGGAAACCTCAATGGCACTCACTGTAAATAAGTTGCACACACATTTCTTTGCCGAAGTGTCAGGTGTAGATTTAACATCCTCGTTCAGTGACGACACGCTTGTTGAAATACTTGAGGCATTTTCCCAGCACTCTGTTTTATTGTTCCGCGACCAAGATTTTGACGATGTTTCACAGATACAGTTTTCAAAACGAATTGGNCCNCTTGAAAAAAATGTAACAGCTACATTTGGCAACGAGCGGCCAGAAATTTCCAAAATCTCAAATGTGGATCTNGATGGAACCGTCTTGAAGAAAGGAAGTGACGGNGAAATTTTCNTAAAAGGNAACTCCGTTTGGCATACGGATAGCTCCTTTAAAGTCGTTCCGGCGCTTGGGTCCGCATTGTCGGCACGCGAGGTTCCACCCGTCGGAGGAGAAACTGAGTTTGCCGATATGCGTGCAGCTTACGACGCACTCGATTACCAAAAGAAAAATCTCATCCAAAAATTAACTGCCGTTCATAGTTTTACATATTCTCAGCAGCAAATGAAGGAAGATGGAAAATACGATGTCAATACGGTAATGAGCGACGAAGAACTGAATGCCCTACCCCCAGTTCGACACCCCATGATACGTGTTCACCCAGAATCCGAACGGAAAGCAATTTATGCTGGACGGCATGCATCTCATATTGAAGGTATGTCAATTGAAGCGAGCCGCACCTTAATTAAAGAACTTAATGAGTTTTCGACACAAGACGAGTTCGTCTATCGTCATAAATGGCACGCCAAAGATTTAGTACTGTGGGATAATCGAATGGTGATGCACCGTGGCCGGCCATATGATCCCACATACAGGCGGGTCATGCATCGAACCACTGTTGCAGGACGCGCCAAAGATAATCCTTGGGTTGTAAACACGAAGGTGGCGTGAAACGCAGAGCGAAACTTAACCGGTCTTCGGCCACTTTAAGGTCCCTTTGCCACAAGTGATCTGAAATTTTTGGAATATCTAAGTGTGGCTATTGTCTACGCCAAATAACTGATGGCTAGTAAATACAACGCTTATCCCTACCCGTATACCAAACTTGGAAGCCACGTAATGAGTGCGGGATAACTCATGCACAAGCCTAATGCGATGACTTGGATTCCAAGGAATGGCAAAGATGCCTTATAAATGTCCATCATTGGAATTTCAGGTGGAGCAACACTCCGTAGATAGAATAGTGCATATCCAAATGGAGGCGACAAAAACGACATCTGCATATTCACTAAATATAGAACACCAAACCATAATGGATCGAATCCAAGAGACTTAATAATTGGAACGAATATAGGAACGCACAGTAAAAGAATTCCCACCCAGTCAAGAAACATTCCCAACAAGATCAGAATGANCTGCATGACAATTAGGATGCCCCACCGGCCTAAACCCGTGCTTTGCAGCGCATCCGCAACAAATTGTTGGCCACCATGAAAATTGTAGAGGCCGACAAAAACAGTTGCACCAAACATGATCCAAAGGACCATGGCCGAAGCCTTCAACGTAGTAACACATGCTTGGTGAATCGTTTCCCAGTTCAATCGACGATGGAGGGCGGCAACCACGAATGATCCAAACGTTCCAATACCTGCGGCTTCAACCGGCGTAGCCACGCCTGTAAAAATAACACCAAGCACCACCGTAATAAGAATGATGGGTGCAAGCATGCTACCTAACAGCCGCAGTTTCTCGACCGTATTTACTCGTTCCCCGACTGGAATGGCAGGGCCAAGGGAAGGATTGAGAAAACAACGGACAGAGATATACGCGATGTACATTCCCGACAACATCAGACCCGGNATAACAGAACCGATAAACAATTCACCAACGGATTGTTCTGCTACTACGGCATAAATGATTGCCAAAATGCTCGGGGGGATCAAAATCCCTAACGTACCACCCGCCATTATCGCACCCATCGCTATCTTATGCTCGTATTTCCGTTGCAACATTGCGGGCAAAGCAATGATACCCATTGTCACCACGGCGGCCCCGATAATACCTACCATGGCAGCCAAGATGGTTGAGGCAAATACGGTAGCGCTTGCCAAACCCCCTCGTATACCACCCAGCAATTTATAGATAACATCGAACATTTGTTGTATCAGACCAGCACGCTCCAGCATGGTTGCCATTAAGATAAACAACGGTATCGCTGACAATTGATAGTCTGTCATCAAGGGAAAAATCCGAGACGGCACCATGTTCAAACTCTGAGAATCCCCAAGAACAAAAAGGAAAACACAAGCGAGACCACCAGTGACAAAAGCCAAGGGAAGACCTGCCATGAGAAGAACCAAAAGGCTACCAAACATAAGCAACGTCAACCAGCCGATTGAAATCTCAAGGCCCATGGATTACCTAAACACTGTTTGAATTTTCAGAAAAACCACTTTCATCCACCATTTCTGCTAAGCAGCAACTGCACGTCTTTCGTGACTTTCGCTATCCCCTGGAAAAGGATTAAAACAGCTCCTAATATTATTGTGGCCTTCACAGGCCAATATTGAATTGCCCATTCAGTAAAAGAGACTTCCCAGACGCCAATAGAATCGCTGAAAAAAATGTAACCCGTCCCTAGAAGGGTGCCCGCAAAAATAAAGAAAAATACGGACGTCAAAAGGTCCGTGATGGCTTTCCGCTTTACNGAGAGCCGGGCGTAGAAGACATCCACACGAACGTGACCATCAGTTAAGTAAGCATATGCACCGGAAATTAAATACTGCATTCCAAACATCAAAAACATTGCTTCATGCGCCCAATTCGTCGGGGAATTAAAAACGTACCGTGCAACGACCTCGTAATAGTAGACGAAGACGGCAATCACTGACCAATAAGCAACAAACTCTCCGCTAACTCGGCTCGCCCATTCTATTTTATCGACAACAAACAAAGAGGATGAAGGCGCTGAGCTGTTTTCTGCCACTGACTCACCCGAGCTAGCCTCAACATTTGGAGGAACATAGTATTTTTCTCGTTCATTCTGCAGCCGGGTTAAGCGAGGCAAGATCATCGCATCAACCAGAAGTAAAATTGCAATAACAATTGCAAGATTTTCAGCTAGCTTCGCTGACCCAATCATTGACGCATCCGCTTCAGAAAAACGCTCCCTGGCCATCTGAAGTTTCGCAAGGACTGCTTGCAATTGATCCTGCGCCCCTTCTTTTCCCTCATCCAATGCTTTTTGGGAACGCTCCAGATCAAACTCCAGAATCATTACATCGGAATCAGCGAGGGAACGCATTTCACGTGAGCTGCGACCGTCAGCATTTGCAAACAGTATCCCAATAAATAAAGGCAGGTAGAAAACACCCAGCCAACTACGGAGGTAAAAACGGTGTAAACCGACAAACCCGCCGGTCAGCCAAAGCATGTAGGCTAACGGCAAATTTACGGCATCGCTTTTTGTTTTTCTCCGATACCGACGAACCAATATCATCGCAACAATCGGAAATATCAGAACTCCGGACCAATAGAGCCAATGGGGTAGCACAAAGGATAAGTCAGGCATATCGTGTATGACCAGCCAACAACTTTTGTCAGTAAGACCGACTGACTAGGACCATTTCAATTGCTGACCCTGAATCATATCTTTGTTCACGTAGCCTANGCTCCCAGACATCATGTAATCAAGCTGAATTTTGAACACCCTCGCGGCATTCTTGTCTTTATTCGCCCATGCAAACCATCTTGGTATCGCTAGTCGGATAAATTTTTCTACGTCCTCTTCACTCAGACGAGTTACAACAGTGCCAGCCTCCTCAAATTTAGCCCATGCATCCTGATCTGCCTTTTGAATACCTGCATGATGCATATCGGAATAAACGTGGANTTCCATTTCCAGAAATTGTTGCATTTGCGGAGATAATGCGTTCCAAGCACCCATACCTACAGTGAGATCCATCAAATCGACTGGTTGGTAGAGAGACATGAATCCTGGGGGACCCATTGAGATAAATCGGGTAACCTGGTGAAACCCTAAAGCATAATTAACGGCTGGCCCTACATAGTCTGCCACATCGATGACACCTTTTTCTAGGGCCGGGAAAATCTCTGACCCTGGTAGTAGGGTCGTTTTGGCACCAGCAGCCTGAAATACTTCTGCAACCATTCCGCCCGGGAGCCGCATCTTCCGACCTGCAAAATCCTCAATTGATCGGAGTGGAACTTTGGAATGGATTATGTTCGGTCCGTGGTGAATAGGGCCAACGTAGTGCATACGCTGCTGGGAAAATAGTTCTCTCGCAATTTCTAAACCNCCCAAACCATAATAAAACACATCCCATTCATGCGGGTTTCTNGGACCCAANGGGTACGATGTGAGAAACACTGAGGCGGGCATTCGNCCTGCCCAATAGATCGTAAACGGATTCATAGCATGTAAAACNCCGTTCTTAACTGCATCAAATAATTGGAAATCGCCAACCACATCCTTCGCACCGAACGGCTGAAACGCCAACTCACCACCGGTCTTTTCTATGATCGAATTACACCAGTTCTTAAATAGATTCAGACCNATACCCCCTGGCCACGAGGTCTGAATCTTCCAAGTCGTAGTCTGCGCCTTCGCTGTTCCTATATAAGGCGCACCAATTTTATTTGACGCTGCTAATGCCGCGACAATCCCCGTTGACCCGACAGCTCCCCTCAAAAAACGNCGGCGACTTGCGCGGGTANANGTTTCTGTNTNGGNAGATAATTTTTTTCTCNACGACATGCGTTTGTCCTCCTTANGNCCTGACGGATTTCAACCTATCCACTAAAGATGATCGGAACGTAGCACCATCATTTTCTCTATNGTCATTTCATCGTACGTNTGTGGTATTCCCCCGACCCCAAGGCCTGATTGCCGGAGCCCCGCAAAAGGCATCCAATCCACTCTGAAGGCTGTATGGTCATTAATCATTACTGCAGATGCATCCAGCCCTGAGTATGCTTGAGTAGCTATTTCAATATCACGCGTGAACACNGCAGACTGNAACGCATACGGCAGCGCATTTGCCCGATCTATCGCTTCCTCAAGATCAGTATAAGGAAAAACACACACCACTGGTCCAAATATTTCATTAGTGGAAACTTTCGCACTTGGAGGCGGGTCATACAACACNGTTGGAGGATAGCACGTTTCAGACAANGGTTCCCCGCCTGTCAGACATTCTGCGCCACCATCAATTGATTCTGTAACCCATTCCGCGACGCGCGAAACCTCTCCTGGCCGTATTAACGGTCCTACCTCGGTGTCTGGATTTGTTGGATCCCCAACAACCAATTCCGCGGCCTGACGAGCCAGTTGTTCCGCAAGTGACCGAGCAATGTCCGCGTGTGCAAAGATTCTTTGTACAGAGACACATACCTGTCCCGCATGATAAAACCCGCCTTTTACTAGCCGTGGGACGGCGTCTTGCAAATCGGCATCTGCAGCAACAATAACGGGTGCAGCGCCTCCATGCTCCAGCGCTGCTCGTGTTCCTGGAGCAAGCTTAGAACGGAGCATCCAGCCAACGCGCGCACTTCCTATAAAACTAAATATGCCCACACGATCATCCGTTACCAATTTTTCTGCTACATCTATTTCGTCCGTGACAATCAATTGGCACCATTCCGGCGGTAATCCAGCCTCGTGTAGAATTTCCACAAATGCTTTGCCAGAAAGCGGCGTATCAGGCGCAGGCTTAACGATAACAGGACACCCGGCTGCTATTCCTGGTGCAACTTGATGAACGATCAAATTCATAGGATGGTTAAATGCGCTAACCGCGACCACCACGCCAATCGGCTCTCGCCGAGTGAAAGCCACCCGCCCAACTGAAGGTTTATTCACCCCCATAGGTACGACTTGGCCCCCTTCAGAGCGCAATACCTCTATACAATTTTCGACACCATCAATTGCCCGCCTTAACTCAATCTTAGAATCAACATAGGGTTTACCGCCCTCCCTAGCTGCCTGGAGAGTCAGGTCCTCTATCCGATCTCTCATGATTTCACCGGCACGGCGCAAAACCTCTATCCGATCCGGCACAGACAGCCATTTCTGGCGATTCCGAAATAATGCAACAGCAGTGCCTAACGCCTCTTCCGCCTCCTTCAAGCCATGGCACGTTAATTCAGCGATAGGACTCCCGTCGAAGGCCGCACTCACAGCCAACTTGTGTGGGGTGGTGGAACTCGACATGTTACCTCCTCGGCTTCTCCCCCGAAGCATCATTTGTATGTAGTGGCACGCTTGCCTATATACCGCAAGACGGAATAAGATCGTCTACGAATTTTTAGTGTCGAGGGGGGGGGACCCTATGTCAAAATCTAGTGTTGGTGACGCAAAAAGCNCTGAATATATGGAGCGTTATATGGCGGGAGTCATAAAAAGGAATCATGGTGAACCGGAATTTCATCAGGCTGTTTTTGAAGTCGCTTCGTCCATTTTCCCATATATAAAGGATAAACCCAAGTATCACGAAAACCAGATCCTGGAGCGAATGGCGGAGCCAGAGCGAGTCATATATTTTCGCGTACCCTGGACGGATGACGCAGGNAATGTCCGGACGAATCGNGGTTTCCGGGTTCAGTTCAATTCAGCCATTGGACCCTTTAAGGGTGGACTCCGCTTTCATCCAAGCGTCAATCTCAGCATCCTGAAATTTCTGGGTTATGAACAGACATTTAAGAATAGCCTGACTGGACTTCCAATGGGTGGGGGCAAAGGTGGAGCCAACTTCAATCCAAAAGGAAAAACGGATAATGAGGTGATGCGCTTTTGCCAGTCTTTCATCACGGAACTATACCGCCACATCGGTGAAGATACAGATGTGCCTGCTGGAGATATTGGGGTTGGTGCGAGAGAAATCGGTTACATGTTTGGCCAATATAAACGTATCACAAATAAGTTCGTTGGCGTGCTCACCGGAAAGGGGTTGGANTTTGGTGGTTCCCAAATGCGTACTGAGGCAACAGGATACGGTGCAATCTTCTTTCTACGCAACATGCTGAAGCAGCATGACACCACGATAGAAGGAAAACGAATTTTAATTTCTGGATCGGGGAACGTCGCNACGCACGCCGCAGAAAAAGTGCTGCAACTTGGCGGCACACCCCTTACCTTGTCAGATTCGGGTGGATTTATTCACTGTTCTGATGGGTTGAGCCAGGAGCAAATAGATTGGGTCAAGGAACTAAAAGGTGTACGTCGAGGCCGAATTTCCGAAGCAGCGAGCGAATTCAACAATATTTCATTTCACGAGAAAAGCCGACCCTGGGGCGTTGAAGCCGATTGTGCAGTCCCATCGGCGACTCAAAATGAAATAAATGGTGACGAAGCCGCAACACTAGTGAGTAACGGTATCAAGGCGGTAGCAGAAGCCGCCAACATGCCTTGTGAACAGGAAGCCGTTGATGCTTTCGTAGATGCGGGAGTGTTGTTTGGTCCTGCCAAAGCAGTAAATGCCGGTGGTGTAGGGGTCTCAGGCCTCGAAATGAGCCAAAACAGTGGAAGGATTTCCTGGGAACCCGATAGGCTTCGTGAACTACTGGAACGCATGATGGGAGACATACACGACGCATGCGTAGAGTATGGCAAAGCAGGAGACGGACCCGTAAATTATCTTGCTGGCGCAAACATTGCAGGCTTCGTGAAAGTGGCGGACGCGATGCTGAGCTACGGCCACGTGTGACTAGTATCATTCTTTCAAATTTTAGATCTGGTCAACGGGTCTAGGAATTTTTCCCGTTACCCAAAGTTTCCAAGGACTTGGCCTTCTCTGGCCAAGTCCTTATTGTTTATACTGGATGTTTCAATATTGGCATCAGCACAAAGCCAAGACATGAAAAAGTCCGTTAACTGATTTGGAACAGTATGGTATGAAAGGGAGGGCGGACGGGTGACATAAAATACTATATTGCAATTCCCTGTTTCCCCGTAATTGTCGGTACTCCATTAAAGAAAACTCTTTTGAGAAGTAGGAGTACCGGGGTCCAGTCGTACCGGTTTTGGACATTTAGTCAGGCTAGATTTTTCATCCCCATGAAACTCAATCCATGCATACGTTATATCCTCACTATTTTGATTTCCTTTTCTGCTATCGGGGCACTCCTTCATCCGGATTTGTCCCTAGCCGACGATACGGAAGCAAATAGCACCGAAGAGTCCCAGTCTCTGTATGTGCCGAATCTTTCGACATATCTGACCCCTGAATTGCTGGGAATGATCTTTCCAGAAGCAGAGCGGTTTGGTGACATTGAAGGAACACCGCCGTCTGCCCCTGTGTTTCAGGGGGATACACTTTTAGGCTACGTTTTTGAAACGTACGATTTAGTGCAAGGCCGTGGGTTTTCAAAGCGACCATTTCATATTCTTGTAGGTATGAATTTATCCGGTTTTATAACTGGAGTCCGATTGGTACACCACGCCGAACCTATTGCTATTCTAGGTAGGACAGACGCGGATTTTCATCAGTATTTGACTCAATTTCCCGACCTGGACATTCGTAAAGGCGTAAGTGTGGTGATCGAGATGCATGGTTCACCCTTGGAAGGAGACAAGTTTCCACAAAGAACCACGTCCAAAAATTCCGGCGATGTTATTCAGGTGGATGCGGTTTCTCGTACAACAACTAGTTCTGTTGTATTTAGCGACGCTATTGTTAGATCTGCGCGCCTGGTTGCGCGTCACCGCGGTTTAAATCTCAGCCGTGGCGAAACCATCAGCAAGAAACTAGATATAGACATCTTCGCACCGATGAGTTGGCCGGAAATGATTACAGACGGCTCCGTAGGTCACCTTTCTCTGACGCATGGAGAAGTAATCAGCGCTTTTGAACACCTTCAAACCGCTCCACCGACCGATGTTCGCTCGTGGAAAGATGAAGAGCCTTACTACGATCTTTATATGGCGTTACTCACACCTGCCGGCATCGGCATCAATTTGTTGGATAAAGTTTGGTACGACCAGTACCGTGCTGGACGCAGCGTAGATGATATCTTGCTGCTCATTTTGTCTAGCGGTGATTATTCATTTCGAGGGGAAAGCTACTCGGATACCGGTGTATTTGATCGTATCCAGTTAGTGCAGGGAGACACCACAGTACCGTTGCTTTCAGACCAACATAAGGAACTGCCCTTCATTCACGCCAAAAATCGCCCTGATTTTAACGAAATCAGTTTGTTCTTTTTTACTCCAGACGTTGATTTTGATCCTACCGAACCTTGGCGACTGGAAATGTCTATGCAAGGCCCCGACACCGGAAATCCAGGCGCCACATTTTCAATTCCCTATGCCCTTCCTAGTCGTTTCATCGTAGAGACAAAACTCGAGAACGATTCCAGCCTAACCACACAAGAAGTACTGACGCAAGCGACGCTTGGCATAGACTGGAAAAGCATATGGAAAAACAATACTAAACAACTTTTTATTCTTCTCGCGACCTTGGCAGTCCTTGCGGTCATTCTTTCACTACAAGATTGGGTTGCGAAGCGTAGAGCGCTACATTTTTGGATCCGAGTTGGTTTCCTTGGTTGGGTATTAATCTGGATGGGTTGGTATGCCGGTGCACAAGTTACTATTATCCACCTGCTCAATATTGCCCAATCCGTAACAACTGGTTTTGACTGGGGATTCTTCTTAATCGAACCCATGATCTTTGTAATTTCGGCATTCGTTGCCGTCGGCTTATTTTTGTGGGGCCGCGCAATTTTTTGCGGATGGTTGTGTCCATTTGGCGCTTTGCAAGAGTTATTAAATAAAGTTGCAAGAGCCTTTAAAGTCCCACAATTAACGATTCCTAATACCGTTCAAGAGCGTCTCTTCGCAATCAAATACCTTATTTTCTTGGGGCTCGTAGGACTGACATTTTACTCCTTTGATTTGGCCATTGCTGGAACCCAGGTGGAACCATTCAAGGCAGCCATTACCTTTCGATTTGATGCGCCCTGGCCAGCGGTAACATATGCTCTAATGCTATTAGGTATTGGACTATTCGTTGAACGGTTCTATTGTCGTTTTGTCTGTCCGCTCGGGGCGGGCCTGTCTATTCTGGGCAGAGTTCGTATGTTTGACTGGCTAAAACGTCGCGTTGAGTGTGGCAATCCCTGCAAACGATGCGAACAAGTTTGCCCTGTAGGCGCAATAAACGTAAATGGTCAGATTGATATGAACGAATGCTTTTATTGTCTTGATTGCCAAGTAATGTACTACGATGATCACCAGTGCCCACCTCTGGTTGCTCGCCGGAAGCGAACTGAGCAAGCCGCGGCGGTGGATGCCAATTTTGAGTTTCCTAAAACCTGAGGCGATACCATGACTATTTCTACCATTCCTCTCTTTCCATCTCACACATTCGTTCCGGGAGGACAAATTTCTCGCAGACGCGCCATTTGCCTATTTGGTGCATTTGCTGGATTTACGTTTGTTGTAAAAGATGGAGCCATCGCTCTGCCGGAAGGAACATCGCTGTTCACGTGGGATGGGACGGCATTAGGCGCTCCCGCGAAGCTCACGTTAGCTCATCACGACCAACGCGCGGCCGAAAAAATTATAACAGTGGCGATTGATGAAATCGAAAGACTAGAACGTATTTTTAGCCTGCATCGACGTGATAGTGACCTTTCTTCTTTAAACCGCGACGGACGCCTGGAGGCACCGGCAGTCGATCTAATCCATGTGATGAAGGAAAGTAGGCGCTTTGGGAATCTCACCAAGGGTGCTTTTGACGTTACCGTGCAACCACTATGGTTATTATTTTCAGAGCACTTTTCCAAAAATCCAGGAATCACAACAGGTCCCTCAAAAACAGAAATCGAAACCGCAAGAAAGTTAGTAGGCTATCAAAAAATCGACCTTAGCGAAGGAAAAGTACGATTGTCTCAACGCGGAATGGCTGTAACGTTAAATGGCATAGCTCAAGGATACATTACAGACCGTGTCGCAGATCTCCTGGCTACCCAAGGAATTACACAGGTGCTTGTAGAACTCGGAGAAACCAGGGCACTTGACGATCATCCTGAAGGCCGCCCGTGGCGTATTGGACTTGCGGATCCAACAGATCCCAGCAAAACCACAGAAACGATTGAACTGACTAACAAATCCGTTGCCACTTCAGCGGGCTCAGGTACCGTGTTTGGCGGAGCTGGCCAATACCATCATCTGTTTGATCCGCGAACCGGGGACCCGGCAAAACACCACATCTCTGCCTCTGTCATCACGGATAGGGCGACCACAGCAGACGCTATGTCTACTGCATTATTCGTTTTGCCAACATCCCAGGTAAAGAACGTCGTTGAATCATTCCCCGACATGCAGGCAGTTGTCACTTCGCCCGATGGAACCAAACACCGGTTTGTCGGTTAAAGGGCTTCCTAAAGGCCAAATCTGACAAAACCACTCAAAGTAGAAACTACAGTAGTCCACAAAAAAGGTGGCAGTTTTTAACTGCCACCTAAATAGGACACTGAGCACCTACCTCACAATCAGTCAAGAACGATGTGCAGGTCAAACGCTCCCAGTTCTTCAAATTCACGTCTTCCGGGTAGTTCAGGATATTCAGCCCATGTTCGATCCTGCAACTCAGCCGGTAGTGCGGCAGCAGAATCCGGCCATTTGACTTTTACCTTGAAGCGAAGTTGTTCGGTGAGACCTTCTGCATTTTTCAGGCAAGTAATTCCTTTCCCTTCAAAATTTTCTCCACCCTCTGTTTTACACCACTCTGGTTGCGGACTCCGATCACTCGATTTTTTCAAGGTCATGATGGCACTTTGCCCGGCCTCTGGACCCTCATGAACATCAAGCACAGCATAGTATTCTTTATCCACCCACGCCGTTTTAATGGTAGAAGGGTCTAATCCTTTTAAAAATACTAAATAATTTGGATAAAATCCCCCCTGAATCTTAAACCGTCCGTCTGTTGCCTTTAAGGTTAATATCTCTGCCGCGGTTACTGGAATAGTAAAAAATACTACCAATAGTGCCACAACAGCAGTCATGCCAAAACCAAATTTCATTAGATCCTCCCTGACGCGGTCGTCGACCGCTTCCCAGTAGCTACCATTATGCAAGAACAATATTCTGGTACCATAACGTATCAAAAAGCAATTAGCGCGTCGAAGTAAAGCATCAATCTCACAAGAGAAAAGGCCAAGGACCATAGTCCTTGACCTTCTCCAAAGTCAGTCTTTTGACCGTTACGCTATTGCAATCGCGGTCAATCAACTAAGCAGTACGAACGAAACCATAACGATTGTTGCTTGGTCCGCCGCCACGCTCACGGAAGTCCCGAGCCATTTCAGCAAGTTTGTCTTCCCCAAAGTTCAGCGGGGTGGTCTCAACATTTGTCATGCCAAGGCCGTAAATACGGGCTGAGTTAAGGCCAAAGATTGCCTGTTTCGTTA
>PAVD01000037.1 GCA_002712985.1 Rhodospirillaceae bacterium | reverse complement strand
AATGCGAACATAAACACGATCCCATTGGATTGCGACACATGACTCAGTTGCTACGCGTTGTAGCAGTGTTGGTTACCGTCTTCTGTGTCTCATCACCAGTGTCAGCCGATAGCTCGCATGAATCTCTGCAGGCAGAAATTCGTGTACTTATCGCCAAACTGCAAAATGAAAATTCTCGCGACAGACAAGAGGCCGTTGAAGCACTCGGAACATTTGGAGAAATGGCAAGAACAGCGATTGTGCCATTAGTAACAACTTTAGATGACACAACTGTCAACGTCCGCGCTGCTGCTGCCAGCGCGATAGGAAGCATAGGTACTAGCGCTAATGTATCAGTACCAGCACTAATTTCTTCTTTACAAGATTCAAATGCGACAGTCCGTTTAACTGCGGCAACCGCTCTGAGCCGTTTTCCCAAAAAGGGCTCATTAATCGCACCGGCACTCGGAAAACTTTTGGATGATCCGGATGAATCAGTCCGGCTTACAGCGGCCAGTACACTCGGGGCATTAGGTTCCCAATCGGTGCCAGTCCTCCGCAACGCTCTGCGGCAACACCCCGATCCATCAGTGCATGTTATGGCACTCGCAGCTCTCGGCGGCACAGGCATTTACGCTGAGCGAGCGCTTCCAGAAATCCTGGCCGCCCTCGACCAACCCATTGGAGACATACGTCGAGCCGCGGCCATTGCTCTTGGTAAAGTTGCCAGTGACAAGACCTGGCCCGAGACACGCCCCTGGCGAGACCGATCAGCGGACCCCCTAGGATATGATCCCAAGCCAATTTGGCCCAGACCAATGCGCACACCCATCCGCCAAACACTGTACACTCGCCTTCACAGCGCGGTGATCGAGGTCACGGTTCCAGCACTGTCGCAAATACTGGATGATCCGGAACCTGAGGTACGATCTGCCGCACTCAGGGCCTTGAGTTCAATAGGACAAGAGTCGGAACCTGCCGTACCGTTTGTTATCGCCGTAATCGTCGACGAGGATGCAAACGTTCGGCGTGCAGCAGCGACAGCCCTTGGAAACATTAGGGAATCATCGGAGCGTACATTGAAAAGCCTAATAGGAGCCTTTACAGATGCTGACAGCGACGTCAGATTGGCTGCATCTCGATCAATAACAAAACTGGGAGCCCCTGCGGTACCAGTACTTATAAAGGCTATGAAGGACCCTGAACCTACAGTTCGAGTCCTAGCTGCTACTACCCTGGAAAATATAGGTGAAGAAGCGGTGATAGCGATTCCGATCCTTTCACAAGCGCTGGACGACGACGATCAGGCTGTTCGTCTCGCGGCAACATATGCTCTAGAAGTGATTGAGGAGACTATAGAAGCGAGTGACGTCCCGTCACATTAATACGGTCCAGCAGGCGTGGCCCAAACGCACCTCTATCACTCCCTTAATCAAATCTCATATCTATGAATTTCTCGTCACTGGGTAACGCAAAGGATCTACGCAGTCACTTAATCCATTAGCTTCAAAACACAGTTTCCAAAAGACTCGGTTTTGGGGGTAAAACCGAGTTCTTCACACTCAATTTTAGCTTTTTCTAAGCGAGAATCTCCGCTGGTCTCCAACTGCTCACCACCCACACTATTGCCATTGGAATGTGTTTCGATGGCAATAGCGTCCGCACATGCCTCGTAATTGTTTTTAATACATTCTCGAGCCAGACCCTGGGCTTTTTCTATCTCCAATTCAGACATAGCTTGCCCAATATATTTCTGAAAATTTTCGGCATCCTCAACTCCGTTTCCAGCTGCAATAACNGCCCACTTGTAGGCCTCCACGGCATCTATCTCTTCAACACCCAAGCCGAACGCATGCAGCATCGCCAGGTTTAACTGCGCTTCACCATGACCCTGCTCCGCGGCAAGTGTTCCCCATTTGAAGGCTTCTAAATAATTTTTTGGAACACCTCGGCCACTACCATACATAGCCCCCAGCATGGCCTGTGCATCCGCTANCCCCTGCTCCGCAAGGACTAGAAATTCCTTGGTAGCAGCGGAATAATCACCGCGATTATACGCAGCCAAACCTTCATCAAAATCGGCACGGACTGGACCACTGCAGTATAATAGTAGCCCACCGACAATCATCCCAAGAATATATCTCATGCCCAAACCGCTTCGTTAAGCTTGTGGATACAGCGAAAAAACATATCTGAAACTAATTTTCAACACGATAATTTTTTTGACGGCAACCCATTCGATAGTAAATACTCCCACTGTCTTTTGGTGATAGATGCGTTTCGGTATGTAATCAATCAAACTGCACATCAACCATCACCAATCAAACTGCCAANGATACACTTGAATCGGACCATAGTTATTGGAGGGGACGTAATACTTATGAGGTCTGTACTCGTCTATTTCTGGCGAAAACGCATGTTTTCCAAATATTCTGGATATTTCTTGTTTGCAGCCATTTTGTTTGTTGGGATTCTGCCCGCCAACGCACAAGAGGCCCAGCATGTGGATTTAGAGCTAGTCCTAGCGATAGATCTATCTTCAAGCGTAGACCAGACTGAATGGGAACTACAAGCCATTGGCATAGCGGAGGCGTTTCGCAACTCAAGCCTTATAGAAACCATCCGGTACTCAGCCCCGAACGGCATCGCGGTAGCGGTCGTTCAATGGTCAAGCAATAGCTCTCAAAGCCTTGCCGTCGATTGGACACTTGTTAGTGATGCGAAATCTGGGAGGTCGTTGTCGCGCAAGATCAAGCTGATGCCGCGACTAGTTGGTGGCGGACAAACAGGTATTCACGGGGCAATCGCCTTTTCAATGAACCAATTCAAAGGCAGCCCGTACACGAGCTGGCGAAAAGTCATCGACATCTCTGGAGACGGACAAGCCAACTCTGGTCTGCGCCCTGGAAAAATACGTGACCAGGCCATTGACCAAGGAGTGACCATCAATGGTCTGGCGATAATCAACGAAGAGCCCTTTGTGGACCGGTATTTCCGTGACAAAGTAATCGGAGGACCGGGCGCTTTTTTGATGCGCGCCGAAGATTATGATGACTTTGCTACTGCGATTTTACAGAAACTGATCCGGGAAATCGGTCCACCTCTCGCAGTACCCCTACCGTTTATTCCAAGAAATTCGGGAATGCCTGCAGGTTGACTACGGNTCCGCGTCTTTGTGAATTAGCAACTCACAATGTCAAAATTAAACCAACGGTAAACTTCGCAACGCAGAAACTACTTACGCAAGATGGCGTTCCCTTCGTCGAATTGCAGTCAAACCGGATTCGCCAACCACGGAAATGTAGGCCCATCTAATAAACTCTGATAAATCTATTCATCCTGGGACTGTTCCTCCGCAGCGCGCCTAGCACTTTCCTGACGGATGTAGGCAATAATTTTCAGAATTTCATCGCCGTCCAGAAGTCTAC
Organism: Rhodospirillaceae bacterium; assembly: GCA_002712985.1. Taxonomy (GTDB): domain Bacteria; phylum Pseudomonadota; class Alphaproteobacteria; order UBA7887; family UBA7887. The sequence continues at coordinate 40,120 of PAVD01000037.1, read as the reverse complement.
CGAATGCTCCCATTTGAGTATTTGGAATACCGCCGGCTATTATGGAATACAATTCTGAGGTCAGACCTTTGCGTGAATATTTAAACTTTCCCCTGGTAAGAGACGGTCCTTTGGCGCCTGCTCCACCGCCTCCGTGGCAGTATGCGCAACGTCTTGCATAGCGTTGCCTCCCATACTCTATCGCTTCAGCATCACCCTCAAATTCATTTTCGATGTCGTTGTAGTCTTCGCTAGCGGCCTGGGACGGCGAGCTCGGCAATGTCACTGATAACATGACTGCGATACCGATCGTCAACAGCAAGGCGACAACGACCTGTGTTAACGGGGCCTTCCCGTCTTTAGACAAGTTTTGCATTTTCTCATCTGCCTTTTTTAAATTCATCACGGAGTAAGAGCAGCTATCTTCATCAATCCGGCGTGCGGTATTTCATCGGATCAGGTTTATCTACTGGGGGAAGATAGGGCACCCCGTATTTTTCTACGATTGCCTTGATNTCTCCGTTGTCAAGAAGTTGGTTAATTCCATTATCCACTAACGTTTTNAACTTTGAATCTGACTTCGCGACTATCATAGCCATGTTCCATGTAAAAAGCGGATCCGGCGTGTAATTCGAGATTGGGTGAAACTCCGCATCCGCAAAATCTCTGTGGGCTATGGCCAGGGACGGTGACCAGACCATCGCAGCATCGACCTCACCCCGTACCATGGCCTCCATAACCCGATCGTTTCCTTGATAAATCTCTCGGTCATAACCCTTCATCAGCAGATATCCGTCTATAGGCGTCGTCCTTGACACCCCAATCGTAATCCCCTTCAAATCTTCGAATGTCTTTGCATGTGCGGCTTGCCCTTGGACAATTGGCACAAAAGCAAGCGCCATATANGGTCGTGTGAAGACCAAATCNTTTTCNGCNAACTCGTCAATCTGCCTGTCATCAACTGCAACACCGATGAATACATCGCAATAACCTCCTGCAATCGAATTACGTAGCGCCCTGCCGAGGCCACCAATGGTTCCTGAATTGACCCAGAATTGATCCGAGCGATACCCGCCCGTGCGCGCAATCGCCTCAAGAATTTCNATATCGTAGCCCGGNGGATANCCNNGNGNNGANGANGGGTAAATGTATGGNTCNGCACANATNCTNANCACCCCATCNGCCAANGCATCACNGNTANTNTNNGAACNTGCCGNNGTCNCCAGCAGTNCGTGCANNCGNGAGTATCAANGCNACCGNGCCAAGACACATCCTAATTTGCATGTTTTCTCCAAAAAAAGAAGGGGCAGACGAACTGCCTGCCCCTCCCCTTATTCTAAACAATAAGCTTTAGTGCAATCCAAAGGCGATGATCTGTCCGCCCTTGGTGTGGGTGTTCAGCCAATCACCATAGGTAAGTGGCCAGAGACCTCCACCACCAGCTCCCGATACGGCTAAAATGTACTGTGTACCNTCAACCGTAAAGGTAGTCGGGTTGCCATGAATGCCACTGCCNGTCTGGAACGACCACAGAGCTTCACCGGTCGCATCATNNGCTGCCTGAATGTTNCCATCCGGACCNCCNAAGAANACCANNCCACCNNCAGTNGACAGGATNCCGCTAGTCGCCGGNGCTGCCGACGGACGGGTCCANACCANGTCGCCNTTNGCNGCATCGTACGCNCTAACCGCACCNTTGCNACTGCCGAAGCGGAGGATCGAAGATCCNAGNTACCATTCGCCGCTATGCCACTCCATGAGACCAGCCTGNAGGTCCATNTAGAAGTTNTANGTCGGCACNTAGACCAATCCGNTGTTCTTACTNTAGGACATCGGATGCCATTCTTTACCGCCATCAAGCGTTGGCCAGACACGCGTCACNTTGTCGTATGTGACGTCCATCTTCGGCCAATCCATGATTGGGGTGCAGTTATCGCCAAAGCCACTGTTCCAATCGACTGTACCNAGNGCAGAAACCCAGTTGCACTGGCCNTTTGTNCGGTCAATNGAATACAAATAACCATTGCGATCACCATGCAACCAAACTTTCTTGCCGGCTATGTCGGCCAAGATGACCTCGTTAACGCCGTCATAGTCATAAGGATCGCAAGGCGTGTACTGGAAGTGGAATTTGATCTCACCACTATCCGGATCCATTACGATCGTGCTGTTGCTGTAAAGATTGGTATGAACCGTAGGATCTTCACAACGAACATGCCGATCGAAATCAGGACCTGGGTTGCCAGTTGGCCAGTAAAGCAGGTTCAAGTCATGGTCATAAGAACCGGTNANCCAAGCCGAGCCACCGCCATATTTCCAGGAATCACCGAGCCAAGTTTCTTGCCCGTCAACGATGCCGCCTTCTGGAATTGTATAGGTCTTCCAGACTTCGGAACCGTCCTCTGCCGAACGAGCAGTAACCCAACCACGTACGCCATACTCAGCACCAGCGGTACCCATAATGAGCTTACCTTCAAGTGCCATCGGCATGACGGTCATTGTCTCAGCGTAGGTGTAATCACCAACCATTACGTCAAATTCGACGGCACCAGTTGCATTGTTCAAAGCAACGATATGCGCATCCAAGGTTGCCAAGTATACCTTGTCTCCATAAGGAGCAACACCGCGGTTTACCACATCGCAACAGAGTTGAGGAAATACATCGGCAGGCAAATCACGTGTGTAGACCCAGTCAATGTCTCCATTTCTACCGTCGATCGATATAACGCGGTTAAAAGACGTCGTCACGTAAACGGTTCCGTTCACGACCACGCCTTGACTATCCTGGCCCTCAAGCTTACCAAACGAGACCTGCCACTTTGGCACCAGGTCTTTTACATTGCCCTGGTTGATCTGAGCCGCTTGGCTATAACGAGTGCTCTCATAGTCTTTACCATAGTGCAGCCAGTTTGATGGGTCCTTATCCGCATGTTCCAGCATCCAATCAGATACATGGTTTTTATGCTGCGGATCAGCCCCAAACTCTCCAGCTGGTTGTGCCGATACAGTTGCCGCTGTCCCGAGAGCCATCGCACCCGCAACCAACAGACCAACTACCGGCTTTTTCCAACTTGTTACCACTTGCTTACCTCCCCGTCGGAGTTCATGGGAAATNAAAAACAGAAGGAAANAAAAACTCATCACCAGTATTGGCGCGCCACTTTTGCGGCTGTTAATACCACAAAGGCATACAGCCACGGGAACAGAACACCAAAATTGGGTAATTTTCCTTCCTCGTAGAGAAACTCTTACCTATTGGGCCGAATCAATCAACTGAGAATTTCAAATTTCTGCCGGTACGTCGAAAATATTTTCTTGCGACGATAATCACATGCTTAAAAGTTGGTAATGTAGAAACGCATCCCTCTAAGTACTTATAGGTATAACTTGTTCCAATACAAGATTAATTTCATTCATAATAGGATTAACGACAATTATGGGACCTTAAATGCAGTATAATATTAAACTAATGCTTCACNATACATANTTTTACACATGATATCTCTTTAANTATTAATGATTACTTTTCTTATNTTTACCTGCGTAAATAAAAACTCCATTNTTTGGTNTTGGAACCCCAAAACTATTTTTAAAGCGGCGGTAGACCAAGCCTTTGACGAAGNANTCTCTCATCCAGTTTTAATTTATTGTACGACGCACGATCCATCNGAGGTTCCNCCGCAACGGGCNTTGCCGCCTTACTGTTCGCAGGTTTCATGTATTCTATCAAAAATGGGCACGCCGCNAGACTATAGGCCACCCGAACCCTGTAATTATCCCCGGCTGAAGAAACCTTGTGTGCATCTGATTGGCGAGTGTGACCGCTAAGCACCAAAATTCCCCCCCNTAATTGTGCGGCATGCCCGGCTTCAATATCAGTTGCCCGGTCACCNACAATCCACGAGTCCGACAACTNAATTTTCATTCTCTCNGCAGCAGCCAGCAACATGCCCGGATTTGGTTTGCGCCACGAATGATTCNTCGTTTGATAGGGAGATTTCGCNTCGGAATGGTAAGCACAAGCCAACACCATATCTATATGNGCACCGAAAGAAGAGAGTAATTGTAAAAGTTTTTCCTGCACGGCGGCGAATTCTGGCCAACCGTACAAACCTCTCCCGATACCCGATTGATTGGTCACTAGCACCACCGGGATGTCGGCCTGATTGCATGCCGCAATTATTGTAGCAGCTCCATCTATTAGCCGTATATCCTCTGCTCGATGCAAATAATCAACCTCCTCTACTACTACACCGTCCCGGTCTAGGAATAGTGCAGGNGAAAAAGCTTGTTTTCGAGGGAGAGATGTCAGCTTTTGGCACCAAAGACCTNGGTCCTGGGCCAGCAAGCCCTCCTGGATATAATCATCGCNACTAGTCATNCTGTCACCACTCCTCGAATGGGTACCAAGCCATTATACCATCAACGCATCAACGACTTCTGGTACCACCGATATGTGGACGTCAAACCATCAGCGAGGTTTATTTTAGNAAACCACCCTAAGTCGTTTATGCGCCTACTGTCCGCGAGCTTACGGGGTGTCCCATCTGGCTTGTTTGGAGCATAGGTAAACGTGCCTGAGTACCCTACAACCTCACTAATCATTGAGGCCAACTGGGCAATAGAAATNTCTTCACCAGATCCGACGTTGATTGGCGAGGGCTCGTTATAGTGCCGCAGAAGATACACCAAAGCATCGNCAAGGTCCNCCACATGCAAGAATTCTCTGAGGGGCCTTCCCGTTCCCCATATCTCAACTTCCCCTAGATCTTCAACTTTTGCCTCATGAATTTTTCGAATGAGCGCCGGAAGGACATGACTTGACTGTAGTTCAAAACTATCATTCGGCCCATACAGATTGGTAGGCTGTGCCGATATAAAATTGCAACCATACTGCCGACGGTATGCCTCACATAACTTAATCCCAGCAATTTTGGAAATTGCATACCATTGGTTGGTGGATTCCAGGGGTCCGGTTAATAGGGATTCTTCTTGAATCGGCTGTGAAGCCATACGGGGATAAATGCACGTCGAACCTAAAAGAAGAAGTTTATGGACGCTTAAACGCCATGACGCATTTATAATATTCGTCTCAATCATCAAATTGTCGTAAAGGAATTCTGCTGGTCTCTCGTCATTTGCAATAATCCCACCCACAGTAGCGGCAGCAATTACCACTACGTCCACACGGGTTCCCGACATCCACTCCTCAACATCAGACTGGCGCCTAAGATCAAGGTTCTCTCGGGTAACCGTGACTATTTCACACTGCTCAGACGCAAGCCGCCGACACAGAGCAGCGCCAACCATTCCCCGGTGGCCAGCAACCCAGACTCGGCAGCCCGACAAGTCAAACTCCGAGGCAAGCATATCTAAAATTTCCATTCATCATCTTAGACAATAGCATACATCAAAGTTTTTGATGCAAGCGGCTACCAGGGACCTCAGTGTTAATTAGTTGGCAAGACCATACAGGTCTCTCCATAGGCGACCGAAGAATCATAGGGAACACATAAATTTCAAAAGGCATAAGGCAAGGCGGGTTACCACACTGACCGTGCCCCATCCACAACCGTAGCGGCAAGGGAGGCATGAACCTCATATTATTCTGCACTGCGCAACTAGATGGTAAAATTAGGCTTCAGCAGCGGCGGGAACCTCAATCCAATCACTTCGAGAATCGTTGATTGGCTCTAATTCCCAGTTCTCATCACTTGAAAACAATGCTCTTAATACACCGTTATTCAATTGGTGTCCTGAACAGTGGGCGTCTACGTGGCAGAGAAGTGGTGCACCAGCTAGATAAAGGTCTCCAACACAGTCCAATACTTTGTGACGAACAAATTCATCCTCATAGCGCAAACCGCCATCATTTAAAATACAGTCTTCTCCAATCACAACCGCATTTTCTAGCGAACCACCGCGTGCAAAACCAGCCGCATGAAGCGCCTCAACGTCCTTTGCAAAGCCAAAGGTTCGGGAGCGACTAATTTCGGCCTTGAAAGTAGATGGCTCACCACCGAAACAGCTTGTTTGACAAGAAATCATTGGATGTTCGAAATCAATCATAAAATCAACTGAGAACGTAGTTGCTGGTCGTAAGGTAATACGCTTTCCCCCATCTATGACCTCGATTGAGCGGCAAACTCGTATTGCTTGGCGCGATACATCCTGTTCAACTATTCCGGCGCATTCTATCAGAAAGACAAATGGAGCAGAGCTGCCATCCATCACCGGTACTTCCGGTCCGTCTATATCAATAAAAAGGTTATCAATCTCACAGCCCCACAAGGCAGCCATGAGATGTTCAACCGTACCAAGACTCACCCCATCAACATTACTAAGTGTAGTGCCTAGCTTAGTGTCGGAGACCGAATCATAAACAGCTGCCAAACACGCGTTTTCTACGTCAACTCTAGTGAAAATAATCCCAGTGCCCGAAGGTGCAGGGCGCAAGGTCATATTTACATTGGACCCGCTATGTAGACCAACTCCAGAGCAACTAATTGCAGTTTTGATGGTTTTTTGCCGAACGGACGTGGTTGTCGCTACTGAATCGCTGCCGCTCCACCTCACAACTACAGACCCCCTATTCACGCTTGCTTAAAGACAACACGGATATCTAAAAGATTATCCCAGTCTTTTACCAAACCCCCCTTCGATGCTCAATTCACGTTTTGTTACCAAATATTTCAAATGAAAGGGGAGCGGTTGGACATTTAGAATTTGCGCGACAGAAATCGCAAATGTCAAAAATTGTCACGAAACCATTGCCCAAATCGGCCAATATGACCCTCAGATTCCGGAAACTGACCAGTTCTGAATATTCCCGCCACATCAGCTTGTTGCGCAGCGTAAAGAAGGAGCCCCGCGCAAGTCGCAAAAGCAGGATTCCTCATAGATTGTGCCAACCCAGGGATCGGCGGAGGACCACCAAGACGAACATGCTTACCCAATATGTTGCTCGCCAAATCCCGAAGACCGCTTAGTTGACTTGCGCCTCCCGTCAGAACGACTCGCATGATGCCAGATTTGCCAAACCCTACTGCATCCAAACGATCCCGCACCAATTCAAATACCTCCTCCAACCTAGGTCGCACCACACCAATCAAAATATCTCTAGAAATATGGTTTGGTACTGTTGCGTCACGCTCGCCCAGCAGCGGAACATCGATCATATCTTTGTTATCAACGTCATTTATTATAGCGCTACCAAACAATGTCTTTAGTCGCTCTGCATCTCGCATGGAGGTATCCAGACCTCGCGCGATGTCACTCGTTACGTGCCAACCACCTATGGGAACCGCATCGGAATACATCATCGCATTATTTTGGAACACGGCAATCGATGTAATACCGGCACCCATATCAATACATATTGCCCCTAGATCTAGTTCATCCTCTACTAAAGANGCTAGTCCGGACGCGTAAGGAGATAAAACCAAAGCCTCAGTGTCAAGATGACACCGGCCAACACAATTGGTAAGATTGCGAATTGTACTGCGAGCTCCACTTACAACATGCATTCGCACCAGAAGCTTCTCACCTCGCATACCTCTTGGGTCTCGAATGCCTTGGAGGCCATCGATCTCGTATCCGACCGGTAATCCATGTAAAACCACTCTATCTTGCCGTGTCTCTTCACTATTACTTCGTTCGAAAACGCGTTTGAGGTCTGCTTCGCTCACTTCATGACCACCCAGTTCAAGCTCTATTTTTAATGTTCGCGAATGCGGTTGGCATCCGGTTACCCCGACCAGGACTGTACGCACCGTGTCGCCTGCCATATCTTCAGCTGCCTGTAGGACCTCCCTTATTGAAGATTCCACCGCAGACATGTCGACTATCGCACCTGCACGTGTCCCCTGAGCCACTTGATGACCAATACCCACAACCTCAAGAGTTCCATCATCCTCAATCCGAGAGATAAAGCAGCAAATTTTTGCCGTACCTACATCCAATGCGGCAATCAAACCACGACGAGGAGTTACACGTTTTCCAACACCTTTTCGGTCGGTGCTACTTGTAATAGATCCACTACGCATCATAACCCTCGGCGTTCTGATCAATGGATTTCAACTGGTTTAGAGTTTTCTCGTCATGGAACGTGTGGCTTCCAGGCANGCTTTTGTCCGCCGCCACCTTGTCAGGCCATATGGCCTGTGGATGCACACCAACCACCATCTGCCCATGCTGACGCAGATCCACCAAGGTTAAATCTCTGGAAAATAGGTCCTCCGTCTCCATATGCNAAATCANGTTTGCCCAAGCTTCTTGGTATCCCACCTCNGGAAGATAAACAACAAGCCCATTAGCAAGTTTTAAGTTCCAACGCCTTTCTCCGACCCAGGTTGCTGCCACAAGCTCGAGACGTGCATGAGATACTAGGGAAATTAAAGTCCTTAATTCTCCGTAGGCCCTTGGAGCACCAACGCCCACTATTACTGGCAGATTTTTAAACCGTTTAATCGGNGTTTCTTCAAGAGGCCGCCCCAGCTCATCAACCATCACAAGTTTTTTTTCTCGTTGCCATAAAGCTACTGGCTCACGCTCTTGCACGCGCAGTCGAAGCTGGTTCGGAGGTGTGCGACGTAGCTCCGCGGCACTTATCCATTCGAGACTTTCAACGCGTTTACGTGCAGCTTCCAAATCAATAAAAATTAAAGGAGCTCCAAGCTCAAACCCCAGAATTTGCAGAAGCATCTGGTCGTTAACATGATGATTGCCGAAAAGGCGAATGTCTTTAACAACGAATCCNGCACGTATTGTCAACGAAGTAATTGTTTTTTCAATTTGTTCAAATGTCNCGTTCCGATTCATCTTTTCCACATATAGGAACATAGAAAAAATAAAGGCGGCACCTATCGCCAACCAAATCCAGCGCCAAAATATAACCGGAGCCATCCAGCGCCTNCGTGCAATTGTNCGAGAACGAGACGTGGCCCCGAGATAGCGTGACGATTTCGATGTTGATTGCTGTAACCTATCGCTTGGACGTGCTATTAAGTGTTGCATCGGGCGTCCTCCACCATCCAATTAATTAGAGAACTAAAGTTGATACCAACATAGGAAGCAATTTCTGGAACCAAGGACGTCGGAGTCAAACCCGGTTGTGTGTTTACCTCAAGGAGACGCAGCCCTAGTCCTCCCTCCGTGTCGTCGTAACGGAAATCAGCCCGCGTAACTCCCCGACAACCTAGGACTTGGTGGGCCAACAATGCAAAGTTCAGTATTTCGGTCCTAGTTTTATAAGAGACAGGCGCAGGCACTAGATATTCGGAGTGGCCGGCCTTGTACTTTGAATCATAATCATAAAACCCCTCAGTAGGTTTTATTTCCAAAACCTCAAGACCGCGCTCCTTCATTACAGCGACTGTAAGTTCGCGACCTGGCACATAGTCTTCTACCAATACCATTCTTTCATGGTTTTCGTGGCCCTCTTCAAAAGGAAATCTGTCGCCCTCTCTTATAATATGCACACCTAGACTTGAGCCCTGATTAATTGGCTTAACAACATACGGCCGTTGCAGCGGTTCATTTGTGAAGATTTGTTCAATGGAAAATACTCCACCATCAGGTACAGGAATCCCTACATGCCTAAACAACTTCTTTGACATGACTTTATTCATTGCCAACGCAGAAGCTAGCACCCCCGAATGCGTATATGGTATTCCTAATACCTCACATACACCCTGTATGCATCCATCCTCTCCATAGCGCCCGTGTAAGGCATTAAATACCACATCTGCTTCGTCACTCATGGCTCTTAGCTCCGCCAACACGTCTTGTGCCGCATCTATCGAACACACTTCATACCCAAGACTACGCAAAGTTTGTACAACAGCGGCACCACTCCTCAAAGACACTTCACGTTCCCCCGACTTCCCTCCCATCAATACAACTATTTGCTTTGTCATACTTTGAAGTCCCTATTGGATTGGCCGTGGCGTCCGAGCCTTCTAATTTCCCAAGACAACAATACGCCCGTCTCACAAAACACGCGACGCCGAACCTCCTTTCCAAGACCTTCTATATCGGCAGATGTCGCAGCACCATCGTTCACCAAAAAATTACAATGTTTTTCGGATACACGCGCCCCGCCATTCTGCAACCCTCTGCAACCCGCGCTCTCAATCAACCGCCATGCAGTGTGGCCCGGAGGATTTATAAACGTACTCCCACCCGTCCGCGCCTTAATGGGCTGAGTGGCAGATCGTGTTTCCTGCACGGCCATCGTAGTTTTGGCAATCCCACTAGAGGACTCCTTGTGACCCCGAAAATGCGCCTCAACGACTATGCTATCCTTTGGCAAAGTGGATTTTCTATAGCCAAAACAGAATTCATCGGCACTTTGTTTTCGCATCAATCCTTTTCGATCGACAACCGTGGCAGACACCAATATGTCTGCAACCTCCTGCCCATAAGCACTTGCATTCATACGAATGGCGCCGCCGATAGATCCAGGAACCCCGCTTAAAAACTCCAACCCCGCGATCCCGGCTCCAGCCGCAACTCGTGAAACTCTGAGATCTGTGGCCCCTGCGCCAACAATTAGGTCTCTTCCGTCCATTTTTATAGAACTTTGCCCGCGTATAATTCGTATTACAACACCCGGTATTCCTCCATCCCGAATCAATATATTTGAGCCAAGCCCAATGACCGTGAAAGGTGTACCCTCCGGACACTCGGCCAAGAATCTGACTAGGTCCGCTANATCTAGAGGCGTGAATAATACCTCCGCCTTACCCCCGGTACGGAACCACGTATACCTCGCCAATGGGACATTGGAGCGCAAACTCCCTCTTACGGATGGAAGCATTGCCAACAAGTGTCTCCCGACCCACGGGGTTTTCATCTAGCATCTCCTGTGNCATCCGCAACTACCGCCAGGCGACTAAGCNCCTCAGGCAAAGCATGGGCCCACTGCGTAATTGTCCCAGCACCTAGACACACAACCATATCTCCGGGTTTAGTTAGTTGGACAATTAGTTGAGCTAAATGTTGCGGGTCCGCCAAGGCATATACATTACGAGAACCGGACGACCGTAAGCCAAACACCAGGGAGTCCCTATCTGCACCCACAATGGGTTTTTCACCTGCTGGATAGACATCAGCTACAACGACAGCATCAGCTTCACCGAAACAAGCACAGAAGTCCTTGAACAATGACTTTAGACGAGAAAATCTATGCGGCTGGACTACAGCTACGATCCGGCCATTGCAACGTTCGCGAGCTGCCCCTAAAACCGCAGCTATCTCTACGGGATGATGCCCATAATCGTCGACAACGGTCACACCGCCTGCAACCCCAACTGTAGTAAATCTCCGTTTTACGCCTTTAAATTCGGACATAGCCCGCTTCACCGTGCCATCCTGAATCCCCAACTCGATAGCTACTGNTATTACTGCTAATGCATTTCTCACGTTGTGAGTGCCAGGCATATTCAATTCTATACCTTCAATCCGGCGACCAGCCCCACTTGAACGACCGCTAAGAGATACGCTAAATCCCACCCCATTTAGTGTTGGGGTGACTTCTTGAGCACGAACATCGGCGTGTGCGTCTAACCCGAACGTCACTATACGGCGGTCGCTGATTCTACCCACCATTCTCCGTACCTCTTTGTGGTCGCTACACACCACCGCCAGACCATAAAATGGTATGTTTTCAACAAACGTTTGGAAAGCCTCACGCAAAGCGTCAAAGTCCCCATAGTGATCAAGATGCTCCGCATCAATATTGGTCACAATCGATATCAAGGCGGGTAGCCGGAGAAAACTACCATCTGACTCATCTGCTTCGACTACCATCCAATCCCCACTGCCAAGTCGCGCATTAGTCCCATAAGCGTTGATGATTCCACCGTTGATTACGGTGGGATCCATACCTGCCGAATCCAGAAGTGCAGCAATCATAGAGGTGGTTGTGGTTTTACCGTGGGTCCCTCCGACGGCTATGGACCATTTCAGGCGCATCAACTCTGCTAACATTTCAGCCCGCCGAACTACAGGGAGCTGAGCGGTTCGTGCTGCCAGTATTTCTGGGTTATCTTCTTCAACTGCCGACGAAACCACTAGGACTGAAGCATCATCAATGTTGTCCCTATTGTGCCCGATCACGATGTCAATACCGAGTGACTTTAGCCGCCGGACATTGGAATTATCTAAGATATCGCTTCCCTGGACAGAGTATCCCAAATTGTGCATTACTTCAGCAATTCCACTCATCCCGATCCCACCTATACCGACAAAGTGAATGGTGCCAAGATCCAGAGGTAGGTATTTCATTGGGATTGCGACCCGGAGGCTAATTGGGTGGCGAGCTGNGCAACGCGACGGGCTGCATCAGGCGTACTCAAAGCACGGGCCTTTGCACCTGCAGCAATCAATCGATTTAGGTCACCAAAAATACGACATAGAGTGGCCGTTAGTTTTTTGATATTGAAGTCATTTTCAGCTATTACCCAACCGGCACCGGCGGTCTCGAACGCACGCGCGTTCGCCATTTGATGGTCATCTGTTGCGTAAGGGTACGGAATTAACAGGGCAGGACGTCCTGCCACCGCCAGTTCGGCCACCGTAGAGGCACCAGCCCGGCAAATAACTAAATGTATGTCGCCCAAAACCTCTGCCAAATTAGTGATGAATGGTACCACGGTGGCCTTGATACTAGCATTCGCAAAGACAGACTTAACCGTTTCTTGATCTGAGATTCGACATTGTTGAACTACGGAAAGACGACTTCTGAACTCTATTGGCAATTGGAGCAACGAACGCGGAACGACTTCACTCATTGTCGTTGAACCCTGACTCCCACCCATTACAAGTAATCGGATTTCTGACTCTGTCGTTAGGACTTCACCGTTCAATCTTCGTACCTTTAATATATCTCCTCGAACTGGAACNCCAGTTTGGACCACCTTGCTGTGGTACAGTGGGGCAAGTCCAACCGTGTCACGGTAGGAGGTAGCAATAGCGGAAACGCGAGGTGCAAGAAATTGATTTGCCCGACCTATTACCGTGTTTGCTTCATGAATCATGGTCGGCAACTTCATATGCGCCGCCATTAAGATCGTAGGTAGTGAAGCATATCCTCCAAACCCTATAGCTGCCGCAGGTGCCAAACGATGAATTAAAACCCGAGCCTGGTTCAGGCCAAAGATTAGCTTGGCTACGCCGATAGTTAACTTAATCCAGTTCCTTCGTGGAAACGGAGCAGCGCTCACCGAATAACAGGGAACACCTCCCCGGCTATCCAAAAGCCGCATCCCTCGACAGTCTGTGACAAATATGGGCTGCAGATTCAACTCAAGTAACTGATGCGCTACTGCCTGGGCTGGGAAAATATGCCCGCCCGTTCCACCTGCAACTATGAATATCTTGTCTCTCCGCTTCGTCTGCATGGAATCCACGGCTATGGCTCTTCTCACTTTTGATGACTAGTCCGAGTGAATGCCAGCAACATTCCCATGCCCAAGGCCAGAGCAACCATAGATGACCCACCGTAAGACACAAAAGGCAGAGTCATGCCTTTCGTTGGTATCAAATCTAATGTCACAGCGAGGTTAACAAACGTCTGTAAGCCGAACAAAAACAGTAGTCCCGATCCGGCGACAAATACAAAGAAATCCTCGTTTTCAAGCAACCGGGCAATGCCCCGGAGCACGATAAACCCAAACAAAATTACAATTGCTAAGCAACATAGGAGGCCGAATTCTTCCCCCGCAACCGCAAAAATAAAATCGGCGTGCGCATCAGGCAACACATCTTTTACCACCCCTTCACCCGGACCGCGGCCTAGCAAGCCACCGTTCGCGAACGCATTCAAGGCAGTATCAACTTGGTACCTATCCCCAATATCAGGATCAAGAAATCGATCGACCCTACTCTGCACATGAGACAACGAGAAGTAGCCAGCAAGTAGGCCCGTCAATCCAACCAACGTTGCAATAGCCAATGCCAGAATAGGCATGCCTGCAATAAAATGTTGACCAATCCAGACCATACCCACCACTACTGCCATGCCAAAATCGGGTTGTGCTATTAATATTGTTAAAACGATTACCAGAAGACTAACAGACAGTATGTTGCCATAGAGTCTGCCATTTATCTTGGGTTGCGATAAAAGCCACCCTGTAACAACCACAAAACTTGGCTTGACTAATTCTGACGGTTGAAGAGAAAATCCAGCAAGCGACAACCAGCGGCGCGCGCCATTTATATCTATGCCATATATTAACACCAATACCATTAATGTTGTTCCAACAGCTAATAGCGCACATGCGGCCCGTCGAACACCCACTGGAGAAAGCAGCGACACGCCCAACATTAAGATCAGCGCAGGACCCAGTGTGACAAGGTGGCGGCTAACAAAATGAAAGCTATCAAACCCTTTTTGCTGTGCGACAGAAGGGCTCGCTGCCATTACCAAAATCGCGCCAATCGCACACAACACTAACAACGCGGCTAGCGACCAACGATCCACGGTCCACCACCAGCGGCCAAAAACGCTATTATCCGTGCGCGGTACCGATATCAAAGATTTGGTCCTACTTTGTGACGTGCACGGGAACTGCGTATTAGCTCTAGAGTGTTCAGTTCTGATGTTTGTACCAGCGAACGAAAAACATCCCCACGAACTTCGAAATTCCGAAACTGATCAAACGATGCACAAGCTGGAGAAAATAGTACTACTGGCGGCTCTCCATCCGCTGCCAATGCTGCTTTAGTCGCTTGCCTAACGGCAGCATCTAACGTCTTACTTATGGTAAACGACAGGTGACCATTTACTGTTTCAGCCATAATTTCAGCCGATTCACCAATCAAAAACACGTGTGCTATCCGCGAGAACACATGCATCAACGGCTCTAAACGAAACTCCTTCGCCCTTCCGCCAGCAATCCAATAGATGGCAGGGTAACACTCTAGGGCTCTCACCGCCGCAGTGATATTTGTTGCCTTACTATCATTAATAAAACGTATCCCCTTGACACACGCTATCTCCTCAAGGCGGTGTGGCAATCCAGGATAACTCTGCAAGCCGCACACAATTGATGAAGTGGCGAGACCGCATACTCGCGCTGTCGCAAAGGCTGCGGCTGCATTCTGCCAGTTATGTTGACCTGGAAGGCCGTGGAACTCACGTAAATTNGCAACGCGAATGTTCTCATCCTTAAGGTTGTCGTATAAACACCCGTCTTTTACATACACACCGCCTTCAACGGGACGTTTTGAGGAAATTGGCATAACCTTCTGGATATTTCTGTGGATGAGTTCATGAAATACGCGACGAGAAACCTCGTCATCCACACTTACCACAGCAACACATGAACTATCTTGCCGCTTAAAAATATTTTTTTTTGCGTCAATATACCCTTGAATTCCGCCGTGTCTATCAAGGTGATCCGAAGTCAAATTAGTCCATACGGCCACATCAAACGAGGCCGTATTTATTAAGTCGAGCTGATATGAAGATAGCTCCAATACAAATGTCCCTGAGCTCTGAAATCTNTCCAAGTTCAAGACTGGCTCTCCGAGATTNCCTCCGATTTGCACGTCAACGCCAGAGGCACGCATCANATGCCCAAGGAGCGATGTCACTGTCGATTTACCATTCGTGCCNGTAATCCCAATTAGTCGAGACCTTTCTATGGTACGAACGAACAGTTCTACATCTCCAATAACCTCCAGCCCACCGGCTCGNGCCATANCCACAACAGGATGCGGCTCTGGATGCGTTAGCGGGATACCTGGACTAACCACCAAGCAACCAATATCAGCGAGACCCACGGCAGCAAAGTTCATAAGGTGGATCCCCCGCACCGTTGCTGCCACGCGTTGCTCCGCCGTATCATCCCAAGCAAAAACTTCTGCTCCCCCTGCGTTAAGTGCCAATGCCGCCGATAACCCAGAACGGCCGAGGCCGAGTATGGCTATTTTCTGATTCTTAAAAGAGGTGGCACAGATCATCGATCTTTAACGCAGTTTCAGTGTTGCGAGGCCAGCTAATGCTAGTATTGAAGCAATAATCCAAAATCGGATCACTATTGTGGACTCATGCCAGCCCTTCTCCTCGAAGTGATGATGGAGAGGCGCCATTCTAAACACCCTCCGACCTGTCAATTTGAAGGAAATCACTTGGACTATTACGGATACGGCCTCCAACACAAAAAGACCTCCCACAATTGCTAACACCAATTCGTGTTTTGTAATGACGCTGATAGCACCGAGAGAACCGCCTACCGATAAGCTTCCGGTATCACCCATAAATACCATGGCAGGAGGCGCATTGAACCAGAGAAAACCGAGACTTGCCCCAACAAGAGCACCACAAAATACCGCTAACTCGCCAGCTCCAGGAACAAGATTTAGTTGTAGATAACTTGCAAATACGGCATTTCCAACAAGGTAGCTGATAAATCCAAAACATCCAGCGGCGATCATTATTGGGACGATAGCGAGACCATCAAGGCCGTCTGTCAAGTTAACAGCGTTTGATGCACCTACAATCACCACGATTGAAAAAGGCACAAAAAACCACGTCAGATCAATTAACAAATCTTTCAAGAACGGCACCGCAAGGCTACTATTTAGTTCACTCGGCAACAATCTTGCTACCCAGATCGCTAACAAACCCGCAATAAGAGTTTCAAAAAACAACTTCACTTTTCCGGGCAGCCCTGCATGATGTTGTTCCGTCACTTTCAGGTAGTCATCTACAAATCCAATCACACCAAATCCCAATGTTATTAACAAAACTATCCACACAAATTGGTTCGTCATATCGGCCCACAACAAAGTGGCGAAAGTAAGGGCTAATAAAATCAACACCCCTCCCATCGTTGGAGTCCCGGCTTTGGTAGCCATATGGGACTCTGGCCCATAGGTTCGGATTGGCTGTCCACTTCCTTGGTGTAAAGTTAACCAACGAATAATCAAAGGACCGAATACAAAACTAATTGTCAAAGCAGTGATAATTGCGCCACCTGTTCTAAAGGTGAGATACCTAAAAAGGTTAAGAATCGCATATTCATCGGCCAATGGAGCCAGAAAATTATAAAGCATCGATTCTCCCTTACGTCGCCTCTTACACCTAAAACGCCTCTTTCTTACCTGAGGCGGTCAACAGAGCACTGACGATACAACCCATATTTATTCCGTGGGAACCTTTAACTAAGACCACGTCACCTGGGCCTAAAACAGATATGACTGAAGATATTAACGCATCTGCATGGTGAGCGTGGNCCCCTCGTTGAAGAGGTGACAATGACGAGTGCAGATTCAGCATGTGACTTCCAACAGTAAACGTTAAATCCACATTTGCAGCTATCACATCTTCTAAAAGATTAGCATGCATACTATCCGCNCTATGTCCTAGTTCCAGCATATCTCCTAACACTGCAATTTTACGGCCTCCAGTTCTAGGTTGGAGTTCACCTAACAACTTTAAGGCTGCTGTCATAGAGGTCGGATTTGCATTATAGCTATCATCAATTAACTCAATTACTCCGTTACCGGGATTGATCAAATATCGAATCCCACGCCCATGGACACCTTGGAAGTTAGCTAAACGATTCATGGCATGATCAGGATTTTTTCCGATCCCATAAACCACTCCGAGCACAGCTAAGGTATTGTGAGCCCAATGCAAACCATCCGCCCCCAATGTATAAATGATTCTTTGATCATTAATCTTAACAGTAATCGCATTTTTCCCGGGAGAACAATCATACTGGACTAATTGAACATCTGCGTCTTTGTCGCAGCCAAAACTAATTACGCGTTTAGTGGTTTTCTGCGCACGTAAATTCAACCATCGGAAATGATCATTGTCACGGTTTAGTATTGCTATCCCATCGGGGTCGATACCGTCAAAAAGCTCGGCTTTGGCGTCTGCAATCTCGTCAACGTCCTTAAAATTGGCAATATGGGCCGCACTAACATTGGTTATGACCCCAACATTCGGGCGAGACATTTTACTTAATGGAGCGATCTCTCCACTGTGACTCATCCCAATTTCGATGACTGCGTAATCTGCGTCTTTGGGCAAGTTGGCTAATGTTAATGGTACTCCGATAGCATTATTGTAACTTTCCCGACTCGCATGAACAAAACCAAACTCAGAGAGGACCAAACGGAGCATCTCTTTTGTACCGGTTTTGCCAACGCTCCCAGTCACGCCAATCACCATCGCACGACTTCTGCTCCGACCAGCCGTACCAAGTGCGGTTAGGCCCGTGCGAGTATCTGACACCACAAGTAACGGTAGTTGACTTTTACTTGAAGTCGGCACACTAGACACCATTGCCGCAGCCGCACCTGCTTCGAATGCGTCGTCAAGATAGTCATGCCCGTCTACCCGCTCTCCAACGAGTGCAACAAACAGCTCTCCTGCACCAATAGTACGGCTATCAATGGAAACTCCTTTTGCCACCCATGGCCCTGTATTCCGGCCCCCTGTAGCCAAGGCAGCTTCATCTGCTTNCCATGAAAGGGANGGCATCAACGTGGCCCCTGAATCCCTANTATGCCTCGGACNACCTGAATGTCGTCAAACTTAATCGTGCGACAGCCAACGATTTGACTGGTTTCGTGGCCCTTTCCGGCTATGAGCAAGGTGTCATCATGGTCGAGCCAACCGATCGCACGGGATATCGCTTCCTCACGATCACCGATCTCGCTCGAATTCTTGCATATTGTAAGTATTGCCGAACGAATAGATGACGGATCTTCTCCACGAGGATTGTCATCAGTCACAAATACATGGTCGGCAAGTTCAGCAGCAACACGACCCATTAATGGCCGTTTACCAGGGTCACGTTCTCCTCCACATCCAAAAACTAAATATAACTTCCCAGAAGTATGTGATCGCAACGCGAGAAGCGCGCTGTGTAGAGCATCCGGGGTGTGCGCGTAGTCAACATAAATTGCACCACCAGCGCTAGATCTAGCAACCAACTGCATTCGGCCACGGACCGCGGTTATTCGGGGGGCATTCTTAATCAACGAATCGAAAGGTATGCCACTAGCTAACGCCAGACCCATAGCACAAAGTAAATTGTCAGCCTGAAACCTCCCAATCAAGGGAGTATCAAAANCCTTAACTTCACCCCTATATCGAACTTTTATCTGCAGTCCGTTCTTCTTTGTAACAACCTGTACCAACTGAAGATCTACNGCATTTGATANTCCCTCGTGNTGGCTGCTACCATATCGGATCAATTTATGGCCACGGTTTACACAAATATCTGAAAGCTCGCCACAATAAGGACTGTCCTTATTTATCACGGCTACTCTTCCTGGTCCCATCACCTCATCAAACAAACGNGCCTTGGACGTAAAATAATTTGGTAGCGAACCATGATAATCAAGATGATCACGTCCTAAGTTTGTGAATCCCCCAGCAGATATCTCTAGACCATCGATACGATATTGATCGAGCCCGTGGCTTGACGCCTCAATTGCTACAGACTCTACACCACAACCAGCCAATTTCGCGAGCTCCATGTGAGTCACCCTGGCATCCGGCGTCGTCAACGGTAACGGAGTTGAAAAATATTCACATTCAACTCCNAGCGTTCCTATGCTAGCCCCCTTAACCCCATTGTAATTCCAAAGTTGACGCAAGAAAGAAACTACTGAGCTCTTTCCGTTTGTTCCAGTAACAGCCATTATCGAGGGAGGCCGCTGCTTATGAAAATAGGCGAGAAGAAGNGAGTAAGAACGGCGCGGATTGAGCGAAGCTAGAATCGGTACAGAAATACTAACAGGCAGCGAGACATTATCACTCGTCAGAATTGCGACCGCACCCTTAGCTAGTGCGTCATCAATAAACATACTGCCATCTGGATAACTTTCTTTAAATGCGACAAAAAGAAATCCAGGTTGAACCTCTCGACTGTCACTGCAAATACCGTTAATTTCCGGGTCCGCAGACAGACCTGGCGACGTCATTGAAGCTCCCGCCATTAGCTCAGTAAGCCGCAAGATGGATCTCGTTGCCGTCCAAACTAATTACCGTCGTCGGAGAACCATCTACAGACGCTATGCTCGTCACTGGAGCCATACCGCTAATCGGGCCGATTCTGGCTATTACGCGACGGACGACCGGGGCAGCAGTCCAACCACCCGTAGCATAACCATGGGTGGCACTGGTGCCCTTAGGTTCATCAAGCATCGCGAATACTAGATAACGTGGGTCCGTGATAGGGAAGACCCCGACGAACGACGATAAAACTTTTTCTTGATCATATCCTCTAGAACCCACTTTCTCTGCGGTACCTGTCTTACCACCAACCCAATACCCTGCAACCTCGGCTTTTCCGCCTGTGCCATGTGTAACCGNCAATCTCAACAACTGACGTATCGAGCGAGATGTCGATGCACTTACTACACGCTGCTGTATTCCGTGTTCTTCGTTTCTAGCAATAAGAGTTGGGGGGCGATAAAAGCCACCATTAATAAGAGCAGCTATTCCCGCTGTAAGCTGCACAGCATTTACCGCAATTCCATGACCAAATCCGATTGTCGCAGTGTGGACTTCTCTCCAGGGGTCTGGGTAGAGTGGCGCCCCGACCTCTGGTAATTCAAGATCGGAACGAGTCAACATGCCTAACTTAGCCAGAAAAGCCCGCTGAACCTTCGAACCAACAGCAAGAGCCATTTTTGCAGCGCCAATATTGGATGAATATATAAATATCTCCGGTACCGAGAGCCACCGTGCCTTTCCATGAAAATCCTTAATTACTTTTCCGCCGATCCTTAGAGGTTCACTAGTATCAAAACCGTCCTGTAGAGTCATCATGCCTTGATCAAGTGCCATTGCGGTGGTGAACACTTTAAAGGTGGATCCCATTTCGTACGCGCCAAGCGTGGCCCGATTGAACAAAGCACGAGATGGAATAGTACGTCCATCATTGGGATCAAAGTCTGGCAAGCTAACCAGTGCACGCATCCCACCTGTAGTAATATCAAGAATGATNCCTACCGCTCCCAAAGCTTGATGCATCAAAACCGCATTCATTAGCTCNTCGTGCATGACATACTGGAATCGAATATCAATCGATGTTGATAGTGCGTTATTTGGGTGAGCNAATAACCGTTCATCATACGAGTGCTCTAATCCGCCCAAACCTCTATTGTCTAACTTTGCATACCCTATGGCATGTGCCACCAACGAGCCGTGCGGATAAACTCTACGTTGTTCTTCTTCGAATTTGAAACCGGGCTCTCCCAAGGCATTAACTTCTGACACCTGCCGAGGTGTAAGATGGCGCTTCAGCCAAACAAACCGCTTGTCTGACTTTAGTCGCAACACGACCTCTTTCGAGTCGAGTTCGGGNAGCACCCCNGCAAGGCGTGCAGCAGCACGGAGAGGGTTTCGAATGTCTAGTGGATTCGCATGTAGTGACTGGGCTGTTAGGCTAGTAGCCAGAACCACACCATTACGATCAACTATATCAGCTCTTGCTGGACCAACGCCGGTCTTTATCGACTCATTTCGTGCGCTGAGATGGTGAGGCTCACTGAATAAAGCGACCTCTACTAACCGTAAAGAAACAACAAAAAAACCCACAATAAAAAGCCCGGCACCAAGCANAAGACGCTTACGGGCTACTTCTATAGATGATTTGTGAACACCGTGGAGTCGGACTTGAGATGAGGAGGTATGGGCGCCCATAGAGCTAGGTGATCGATCCGGTGGATCTCCTCTGCACCGTCGAATCTTGTTCATAACTCTTATCTAGCTTGTCTACGCAAGAACGCTGGAATCTCGAGGAGGTCCTCGTCACGATTTTGTTCGGATTCTGCAATAAGCGCTGGCCCGACTTCCACTGTTTCTAAAACTGGTTCTTTNCCAGAATACTGACTATCTGTTTCCGTTGTTGGTCTAGACCTTTTTGCTGGGGCGCGTTTTAGTGCCGACTGCGCCATTCTTCTCAGAAGCCCTGTTCGTTCTGAAACACCCTCCATTTGGTTGTCACTGCCACGAACTACTCCGGTTAACAAATCGACACGTTCCTCATCAGTAACAGACACATGGGCGGCTGGATGGACGCCGGGATCAGAGTTGGATGGCTGTGGCGGGATGAAAGAAGCCGCCGCTCGAGACTCTCTCGAAAGATCCTCTGGAACTGATAAGGTTTCGTCACGAGATGTCTGAGTGTGTGGCGGGAAAACAGCAGTGGGCTCTTCAGAACCAAACAGTCTCTCTGGTTGCTCCACCTGTGTTTCAATTCGTGAGCGTTTAGCACTAACTGATGCCAGACTAGGTTGCTGCTGGGACACTTTAGAGACCGTATCTGATGTCCTACCTAGCGATCCCGGGACCGTTGAAATTGGCTGGGTAACCCCAGATGTAATGTTGGGACCTATTGCTGTTCTTTCCTCCGCGCCAATTCCAGTGGCAACTACCGAAACACGAACATGTCCAGCAAGTTCATCGTCAAAGGTGGACCCGAAGATGATATTCGCGTCGTCATCAACTTGTTCACGGATATGATTACAAGCTTCGTCCACCTCATAGAGTGTCATATCAGGGCCACCAGTGATATTGATCAACACTCCTCTGGCCCCCATAAGTGACACATCGTCTAAAAGTGGATTATTGACCGCACCTTCCGCTGCGTCTAGAGCCCGACGCTCGCCTTCGGCCTCTCCGGTGCCCATCATAGCCTTGCCCATTTCGTTCATAACAGAGCGAACGTCTGCAAAATCAAGATTGATCAAACCGGGCATTACCATAAGATCTGTTACTCCGCGAACACCAGAGTACAGAACGTCATCAGCCATTTTGAATGCATCTGCAAAGGTAGTGTTTTCGTTTGCTATTCGAAATAGATTCTGATTCGGAATCATGATTAAAGTATCAACACAATCCTGAAGTTCAGCGATTCCGGCTTCTGCCACCCGCATACGCTTTGCTCCTTCAAATTGGAACGGTTTCGTTACCACACCTACAGTCAAAATTCCTTGTTCACGTGCCATCCGCGCGATAACGGGCGCCGCACCAGTGCCAGTACCTCCACCCATTCCGGCAGTAATGAACAGCATGTTAGCTCCGTCCAGATGATCATATATTGTGTCTGTAACCTCTTCCGCGGCTTGTCGACCTACGTCGGGCCGCATACCAGCCCCTAACCCTTGNGTCGATGTGCTGCCAAGTTGAATCCTCCGTTCGGTTAGCGAGCTTGACAATGCCTGCGCATCAGTATTTGCCACAACAAAATCAACGCCTTCAAGGTGAGCGGTAATCATATTATTAACGGCGTTGCAGCCCGCACCTCCAACACCGACAACCGTAAGCCTTGGCTTCAGTTCATGTGTCACCGGAACGCTTAGATTGATGGTCATCCTACTCTCCAAACAATTGTTATTTCATGACAGCTCGTTGTTACNGCAACGCGGATTTCACGGCGGTGTCCTCGCGGAAGCACCTTCTCGTTCCTCCTTAAGCGGTAACTCATTAATTGTGACAATTTGTGAAGGCAGAACTGGTCCAAGTGAAGACAAGAATTTGGTACTTAATTCTGCCAAACGTTGTGGTCGATTGAGGTACGCCCACTCTGCCTGAAGTACGTGAATGGCATCCTGCTCTACCCACATTGCGTTTCTTATTGAAGCTAAATCGTGTTTCAGAGACTCAATTCGATACTTAGTTTGATATAAACCAAGACTGGCTGCAGCAAGTAACAAACCGATAAATATGGTGGCTGCCCGATTCATGCTGGCACCAGTCCTGGCCAAGGGTCTACTGCAGTTCTCTCCGCAGCTCTAAGTCGGGCCGAGCGAGCTCGGGAATTCACCACTATTTCTGAGGGCTTGGGCTTAATTGGTCGAGTTGTTAATAGGCGAAATGATGGCTTACTCCTAGCTTGCCCAGTCGGTTGGTAGCGACTGGGATTACTACCTTTTCCAACCCGTTCTCGAAGAAACGTTTTTACCACTCTATCCTCCAACGAATGAAACGACACGACGACCAAGCGACCATGTGCAGCCAGAAGATTCTCGGCCGAAGCCAGACCTGCCGCCAATTCGTTCAACTCATTGTTAATATGCACTCGGAGCGCCTGAAAGGTTCGAGTAGCTGGGTCCAAACCATCAACAGACTTTTTGACCACACGGCGTATTATGGATGCCAGTTGACCGGTTCGCAAAATAGGCCTCTGTTTCCTAGCAAAGACTATTGCCTTTGCTACGGCACGAGCTCTACGTTCTTCACCATAAGAACGAATGACTCGAGCAATTTCTCCTTCACTTGCCTCGTTAACAAAACTCACGGCATCAGGCCCGTCACTCGCCATACGCATGTCCAGTGGCCCATCGCGACGAAATGAGAAGCCCCTCGATGCATCGTCAAGTTGCGTGGAGGAAACACCAAGATCCATCACGACACCGCCATCAACTGACGAAAATCCCTTGGCATGAAGGTGATTTTGCATAGCCCCAAAATTTCCCTGTACAAAGTCAAACCGCGGGCCATTAGCGTCCTTCATATTGGTTGCGACTTCCCGTGCTTGGGGATCACGATCTATCGCTACCACTCTACAATTGGCGCTAGTCAACAGCGCCTTGCTGTAGCCTCCACAGCCAAATGTAGCGT
This sequence comes from Rhodospirillaceae bacterium, assembly GCA_002712985.1. Lineage (GTDB taxonomy): Bacteria > Pseudomonadota > Alphaproteobacteria > UBA7887 > UBA7887. Next base: position 15,540 of record PAVD01000037.1, on the reverse strand, counting down.
CAATGAAAAGTGCGCCATCTCGAGGTTGTAACAAAGCTATTACCTGGTCCAACAAAACCGGCACGTGACCAAAACGACGGGAGGGAGTCGCGTTGGTCACGTGCCGTTCTCCAGGGGGTCGGAATTTGATCCCGGCCCTTGGGGGTGCTTACGCAGCACCAAACGGTCGGCGCGGGCGCGTTCCCTGGCGTGCCTCTGGAATTCATTGTGCTCTGATGGTTTCCAGATCTGGAACGTCTTGCCCTTACCGACAAATGCTGATTGACCATCAAGCTTTGCATGCANTCTCAGGNTTTCCGGCANCACGATGCGGCCGTCGCCATCGATACTCAAGGTATGGCTTGAGGCAAAGATTAGGTCTGATAGATTATCTTGCTCGTCTGAAAAAAGGTCGAGGTCGCCTACATNCTCACTTAGTGATTCCATGAATGTGTCGTTCACACACTCTATGCCGAGGTGCATAAACGAGGGAAAGGCAAAAAACGTGGCAGGCTCACCAAGTAGCGCGCGAAACTCCGCCGGGACAGATACTCTGCCCTTACTGTCNACCTTGTTGACGTGCGTGCCAACAAAGATAGCCACGCGCCTCCCCCAATCGTCACTATATCGCCAGAAACAGAAATACTCCCGACCTGTATTCACCTGGGGATACGAAATAANTTACGGGATTATATGGGATAACATGGTGTTTTATGGGTGTCAATGGCTGCTAATGGCAAAAAACGGGTGATGTAGGCAAATGCCGANNGAAATGGTAGCTGTCTTCTCCTAAAACCCAGCTCCTACTTCAAGCGCCTTTAAATCGGCATAACCTGGTCCGGAACCGTACTTTCTGGTCTGATGTTTTCTAATTGTTCCGAATGGTGCAGTGCCGTTAGTGAGTAGACAGGGTGGCATTGGCGTGGACCTCCGCCCGTTTAACCAATAAATTCGGTTGACGATGCCCGAAAAGAGACGGGAAATAGCGCTAGATAACCTATAAGCCGGGTTCTGTCCCCACCGAAGTAGGGGATGACTATTCATCTCGAACACCCGTCACCGAGTGTCTCGTGCGACCGACCCGAGCGGCGTTTTCGGAAACCAAAATCGGGCACGGACTAACGGCCCATGCCGCTCCTACTTGGTCTTGCTCCTGGTGGGGTTTACCATGCCACCACCGTTACCGGTGGTGCGGTGCGCTCTTACCACACCCTTTCACCCTTACCGGTGAACAACACTGCACCGGCGGTCTGCTCTCTGCGGCACTTTCCCTAGGGTCACCCCCGCCGGGTGTTACCCGGCACCATGTTTCCGTGGAGCCCGGACTTTCCTCCTCAATCTATACACATAAATAAAGGCAGCCATCCGGTTATCTAACGCTGTGATGTACTCTGGACTTTGTGGCGTTGACGTCAAGGAAATACTCGTATGGCTAATGCATCAGGGCACATGCTTGTGACTGACCTCACGGAGCCTGACTTACTGCTGTCGCGGCGAATGCCGGTAGCCAATGGAAAAATCGACGGTATCTTTAAATGATCCGTAAGCGCGGTGCTGCTATTCCGAGGTACGCAACTAGTTAGATCGTTTTGTCTGCAATTTTTCGTTTTTCTCTTCCAACTGTAACCACCGTGTTTCCTTTTCGAGTAAACGCGCCTGCGCTTCAAGTAAGTCCCTTGTTGCCTTTTCAAAAGCGGCAGGATCATCGGTATAATAACGACTGTCGGCAAGCTTCTCCTCTAGCCTAGTTAGTGTCTTGCTCAACTCATTAATTTTCTTAGGTAAGGATTCGAGTTCACGTTGGTCTTTATATCCAAGGCTGGTACGAACAGAAGACGTACCGCTAACTTTGCGTCTAGTTTTCTTTACCTTTGTGTTTGTATTCGGTGATTTGACGAGTAGGGAATCACTATAACCGCCAACATATTCTGTCGCTGTACCACTCTTTTCTAGAATGATCGTACTAGTAGCCACACGATCTATAAAATCTCGATCATGTGATACCAACAGGATAGTGCCATCAAATTCACTGAGTGCTTCCTGGAGCACATCAAGTGTGTCAACGTCTAGATCATTGGTTGGCTCATCAAGTGCGAGCAAGTTTCCAGAATGTGAAAACAACCTTGCTAGCAGCAATCGATTCTTTTCCCCACCAGACAAACTGGTGACGGGGCTTTTCATTTGCCGATCATCAAACAAAAATTTTCTTAAATACCCTGTAACATGTTGGAGTCGACCCTGAACATTGACCATATCGCCACCATTTGGACAGATGGTCTGCCATAAAGTTTGGTTATGATCCAAACTCTTCCTACGCTGATCAAAATAAATAGTTTCCAAATGCGTCCCCATTTGCACACTGCCTTCATCCGGCAACAAATCGCCAATGAGAACGCGAAGTAGACTGGTTTTACCGACGGCGTTAGGCCCCACAATGGCTACTCTGTCACCGCGCATAATCCTCGTTGACATGTCCCTGAAAAGGACTTTGCCATTAAATTGTTTCGTAACATGTGCGGCCTCAATCACAAGATCCCCACTTCCGGGCGCTGCGCCAACTTCAATAAGCGGTTTCTCAGCGCCGACCTTGGTGTTGCGGCGTTCCGCTCTCAACGCATGTAATTTTCGTAGCCGTCCCTGATTGCGTTTCCGACGAGCAGTCACTCCACGGTGCAGCCAACGCTCCTCCGCAAGTATCTTTTTATCACGCCTCCGATTCACTTGTATTTCGGCACCCTCTATTTGCTCTGACCAACTTTCAAAATTAGTAAAATCCGCGTCAAGGAACTTAAGTAGCCCATTGTTCAACCATGCAACCCTGCGAGAAACCTTATTAAGAAAAGTTCGATCATGACTTACCACCACCACTGCGCCTGTAAAGCCAGCTAGATAGGACTCCAACCACTCAATTGTAATGACATCTAAATGATTTGTTGGTTCATCCAATAACAATAACTCCGGCTCCGAGACAAGCGCGCGCGCAAGTGCCACCCTGCGGAATTCTCCACCCGACAAAGTATTAATTGAGCGTGAAGCCTCCAGTTCAAGCTGTGCGAGCAGCGCCTTCGTCCTATGTCCGTCCTTTTCTACGTCGGTCAGCACTTCTGAAACGTAATCGAAAACTTGTAGGTTGCTACCCCCTGCATTTGCGCCCTGATCTAGCAGCGAAATTCTTAAATCAGACCGACAAGTACGAACCCCATCATCTGGCTCTATCTGGCCCGCGACCAACCTCAAAAGCGTAGATTTACCACTTGCATTTCGTCCAACGATACACAGTCTATCCTTCTCTTGGATATGCAGCCCGACGTCATAGAACAACGTCTGCCGCCCGATATATAAAGAAATAGAATTTAAGCTCAGTAGTGGCATTTGTTCGGCACCAGGCTCTTCAACCACGCCAACAGAAAATCATATAGGTCCATAATAGGCAATTTTTACACGACTGATGACCGGTTGATTATTTTTGACCTCGTTCCGTACATATCTGATCATAAGCGGCATTTATGCGGGCTAGTTTTTCGTTTGCTTGTTCAACAAATTCTTCGGGTAAACCTTGCGCTATTAGTTTATCAGGGTGGTGCTCCAGCACCAGAGCCCGGTAGTGTGCCTTCAATTCCTTATTCGTAATATCCCGTGTCACTCCCAAGATCTGGTAGGTATCAGAAGAAGCGCCGGGCATATGCATGGCGGCGATACGCTCAAATTCACCGCTAGTAAAACCAAAAATATTTGCTACTTCTTTAAGGTATTGTAACTCAGCTGGGTGCACTACGTTGTCCGATTTGGCAATACAAAACAGTGCGTTCAAAAATTCCTCTAGTACAGCTGGATTGTTACCAAAAATGATCCCAATTTGTTGCGCATAAAGTTCAAAGTTATCAGGACTTGCTTTCGCCTCATCAAATATAGCGCCAACATTGTCAACCTCGTGGATGGGAATATGGAAAACTTGCTTGAATGTCTCTATTTCATCTCTCGTGACAACCCCATCAGCTTTCGCAAGTTTTGCGGCAAGCACGATAACGGCCACCGCAAAAGAAACTTGTCGACGGCTGTTTTCAGACTCCGAGAAAGAAGCAGAACCTCCTATTCCCTCCGCCGCGATAGCATCAGCACGAAANCGGCCAATGTAATGACCTGCCGCTGCTCCAGCCAAAGCACCAAGTGGTCCGCCAAGTGCAAACCCCACAGAAGCACCTAATATTTTTCCCCAAATACTCAAGAGCTTGAATCCACAAAAATTTGGTGCGCAAAAATAGCATTCCGAGAGAACACTAGAGAAATGTTTCCCTAAACCGAGATTTATAAAGAGGCCAGGCTTCAGGATTTATTAAGCGTGGTGGCTTTTCCCCTCGCCAAATTGCCGCCCATTGGTCCGCAGCCCAGATACCTGCACTTCGTCGTGCTTCTTCTGTTATTCCTGCTGTGTGCATGGTAAGGATGACATTGTCCATTCCTATAAGCGCGTGATCGGTTGACGGGGGCTCATCAACCCACACATCCACCCCGGCNCCTCTGATCTNGCCAGTCTCTAGGGCATGCACAAGAGCTGCTTCATCATGAATTCCTCCTCGCGCTGTGGTCACGAAATATGCNGAAGATTTCATCTGTGCCAACGCTTCTGAATTTATCATGCCNCGAGTTTCTGCCGTCAATGGACAATTCACCGAAACAAAATCTGAAGATAAAAGCANTTCAGTAAAAGTAACTGGTTCTGCCCCTCGTGCCACTATTTGTTCTTCTGTAAGGTATGGATCATAGGCAAGAACCTTAGCACCAAACAAGCCAATGCATAGTTCGGTCAACCTCGTCCCTATATTGCCAAGACCGATTATTCCGACTGTTTTTTCGAAAATGTCATTTCCGATAAAATCATTTCGGTGCCAACCGCGATTCCTTCGCAAAACTCTATCCATTTCGATCATACGCTTCGACAAACAAAGCATCATTCCTAAAACGTGCTCTGCCACAGCTTCACGATTCGCACCCGATTGATTGACTACGATAACACCGGCTTCGGTACACGCATCAACATCTACTGTGTCNTATCCGGCGCCATCTGCCGAAACAACTAACAATTTTGGACAACGGAGTAGAAACTCAGTACGGACATGATACTTGAGTGGCAGCTCCTGTCGGGCCGAAGAAATTTGATAACCATGTGCCATGCTAAGCTCAGGCCAATTTTCTTGCTCCGGGGCATCCCAATTTAATTGTCTTATATTTATCCCGGTGTTGTCTTTAATTAGTGCGTGACCGTCTTTGTGTGTCCAGCGATTGAAAAAGACAACCGTTGGAACGTCCCTGACACTCATAAAATCTCCTTCAGAGTGTTTTCCGTTAAGTACCGGGTCAATAATTGCTGCGTTTTTCCTTAACCGCAAGATGAACCAACTGGTAATAGTCATCAACCACATGGTACAAACTCCTAAAGAAATCGACTGCGACCCATTTCTATAAAGTCAGTAAGAAGTTTCTCAAAATTTGAATTAAGAGGTGTGCCATGGCTGTAATGAGAATAGCAAAAATGGGAAACCCAGCTCTAAAGATGGTTGCCGAGCCTGTTGCAGATCCTTCGGCACCAAGCATTGAAGCACTTGCTCGAGATATGCAGGAAACTTTGGAAGATATCGGAGCTAGTGGCCTGGCCGCTCCCCAAATAATGGTGAATCTCCGAGTTGTTGTATATCGCATGATACCGGCTCGCATCCCAGCCAAGTCAGGCATTGATCCCATACCATGGACCGTCATGATTAACCCTGAAATTACTCCGCTAACCAAAGTTAAAACCGAGGTCTGGGAGCGCTGTCTTTCTGTTCCAGGATTACACGGCAAAGTACCACGTTGGCCAAACATATCGATCCGTTATCAGACGCTTTTGGGCGATTGGGTTTCTCATGATGCACACTCTAGCTGGGCCGCGCTATTGCAACACGAGTGCGACCATTTGGATGGCATACTCTACCCAGCTCGCATGACCAATTTATCTCTATTGTCTTATAACGATGAACCAGGGCCGCTAGCAGAGGACATTGCAACGAACGGTGCAATAGATCCATTGTTTAAGGATCTGGTGGTGAGATGGCCTGCCCGTCAACGATGGTTCCCAACGGGATAAGGCTACAAGGCNCTATTTNCAGCCGTTACTGGAGGGGGACCCTACTGCCTCGTTAAACATTCCAAAAGAGCGCGCCCCGTGGCGAGATCATGTTCGTAAACAGCTACATCCTCGTCTGAGTTTGCTAAGCTGATTGCTTGTTCGTTCCTGCTGATACGCTCTTCTACAGCGGAACGTTCAACGTCTACAAGGTCTACTGCTTCTTCTGCCAATACAGTGCAACATTCACCATTAACCTCGGCAAATCCACCAGCAACAAATATCCGAGACGAGACTTCATCATCTTTATAAATATCAATTAGGCCAGGACGAACAAGCGTTAAAAAAAGTGCATGGCCCGGCAATACACCGAAGTCGCCTTCCTCTCCAGGCACTACAACCATGTCAACCTCCTGAGACACCAACAGTTGTTCAGGAGAGACTAGCTCAAATTTGATCTTTTCCATCACCAGGAATTAAGCGGCTTCTGCTGCCATTTGCATGGCTTTATCGCGCGCTTCATCCAAGGTGCCNACCATATAGAAACTGGCCTCTGGCATGTCATCACACTCACCGTCACAAATTTTCCTGAAACCATCAATTGTGTCCTCAAGGCTTACCAATACGCCCGGGCTTCCTGTGAAAACCTCCGCGACATGAAACGGCTGTGAGAGAAATCTTTGAATTTTCCGGGCACGCGCTACAGTTAGCTTATCTTCTTCAGACAATTCATCCATGCCTAAAATAGCGATTATATCTTGCAACGATTTATACGTTTGGAGAATTTCTTGTACCCTGCGGGCCACCCCATAGTGCTCTTCGCCAACCACACGTGGATCCATCATGCGGGAGGTACTATCAAGCGGATCGACTGCGGGGTATATACCGAGTTCAGCAATCTGCCGACTTAAAACGGTAGTAGCATCTAGATGGCTGAAAGAGGTTGCCGGTGCCGGATCCGTCAAGTCATCCGCAGGGACATAAATAGCCTGTACGGACGTAATTGAACCTTTCTTCGTCGTAGTAATTCTCTCCTGCAAGTTACCCATATCAGTTGCCAAAGTCGGCTGGTACCCCACGGCACTTGGGATTCGTCCCAGCAACACCGATACCTCCGAACCTGCCTGGGTAAAACGGAATATATTATCAATGAATAACAAAACATCTTGGCCTTCCTCGTCACGGAAATGCTCCGCTACCGTGAGACCTGTGAGGCCAACCCGTGCCCGGGCACCTGGCGGCTCATTCATCTGCCCATAAACCAATGCCGCCTTAGATTCCTCATTACCATCGGTTTTAATCACACCGGATTCAATCATTTCGTGGTAAAGATCATTTCCTTCCCGGGTGCGCTCACCGACCCCTGCAAACACGGAGAACCCTCCATGGGCTTTTGCAATATTGTTAATGAGCTCCATGATTATTACGGTTTTACCAACACCCGCGCCGCCAAATAGCCCTATCTTTCCACCTTTGGCATATGGTGTTAGGAGGTCAACAACCTTAATACCCGTCTCTAGTATTTCAGACTCCGTTGACTGGTCCACAAACTCGGGCGCAGGNGCATGAATTGGGCGGCGCAAATCTGTTTCAATCGGCCCACGGTCATCGATCGGTTCACCAATGACGTTCATGATCCTACCTAAGGTTGCACGACCCACAGGAACCGAGATTGGTTCACCAGTATCACGAACCTCTTCACCCCTAACTAAACCCTCAGTAGAATCCATTGCAATGGTGCGTACGGTGGCCTCACCGAGATGTTGNGCAACCTCTAGTATCAGACGCTCTCCCTGATTTTTGCATTCCAACGCGTTGAGAATTAGCGGAAGCTGTTCGTCGAATTGGACGTCTACAACAGCACCCATTACCTGGGTAATACGACCAATTGCTTTATCCATGTTCAATGCTCCATGTTCCGCGTTCAAAGGGCTTCTGCGCCGGAGACTATTTCTATCAGTTCTGTTGTGATCATAGCCTGCCGAGTACGGTTGTAGGTTAAAGTAAGTTTATCAATCATATCACCAGCATTGCGAGTGGCATTATCCATTGCCATCATGCGGGCACCCTGCTCACTAGCGCCATTTTCAAGCAGAGCGTGGTAGATTTGGATACTGATATTTCTTGGTAGAAGATTCTCCAAGATTGCGTCTTCATCCGGCTCAAACTCATAGATCGCCCCGTCAAGATCTACTTCACTAATTTGTCCTGATTGAAAAGGTATTAACTGCTGAAATGTCACTATCTGCGTCATTGCGGTTTTAAACTCATTATAGACAATCGTACAAACATCGAACTCTTTCTTTTCAAATAGTGCGATAAGAGTTTGTGCGACAGCCGTGGCGTCACGGTAACCAGGCCCAGTTGACCCAGATCCCGCTACAGTCTCAATAAATTTGCCTCCGTGCTCCCGTCTCAACTGATCGCTCCCCTTTCGCCCAATAACAAAAAGTTTGGCGGTTTTTTTTTCACCTTCCAACAGAGCTATTCGATTACGAACGGCACGGACAATTGATCCATTAAANCCGCCACACAACCCGCGGTCCGAAGTTGCAACAACTAACAAATGGGTTTCATCAGAGTTTGTGCCACGCAATAGCTCATGAGCACTTTCATCATCTGCTANGGTAAGAGATAAAGAACTCACCATTCGCTCCATGCGCTCTGCGTATGGTCGCGCCGCTTCAGCCTGTTCTTGGGCGCGGCGAAGCTTTGAAGCTGCAACCATTTTCATCGCACTCGTTATCTTCTGCGTCGCTTTGACGCTGTTTATACGGACGCGAAGGTGTTTTAGACTAGGCATGACGATATCATAATCTAGATGTGACTACTGTTTAAGCGAAGCTTTTGCCGAAATTATCNATTACCAACTTGAGCTTTTCTTCAACATCATCAGAAATCTCACCATCACTTCGTATTGCTTTGAGTAAATCCGAGTGATTGGACCGAAGATCTCTCAGCAACCCTTCCTCAAAACTGCCCACTTGCGACACTTCGAGATTATCGAGATAGCCTCGCACCCCGGCAAAAACTACTACAACCTGCTCCTCCACCGGTAAAGGCGAATATTGGCCCTGCTTTAAAAGCTCTGTTAACCGTTCTCCCCGAGCAAGTAGTCGCTGTGTAGCAGCATCCAGATCCGATGCAAATTGTGAAAATGCGGCCATTTCTCTGTACTGTGCGAGCTCAAGTTTGATGGAGCCCGCAACCTGCTTCATCGCCTTTACTTGAGCTGCCGAGCCTACACGACTAACGGAAAGGCCCACATTAATAGCAGGGCGAATTCCCTGATAGAACAATTCAGTCTCTAGAAAAATTTGCCCATCAGTGATCGATATTACATTCGTTGGTATATAAGCAGATACGTCACCAGCCTGTGTTTCAATCACAGGTAACGCGGTTAACGAACCACCACCAAGTTCATCACTCATTTTTGCAGCCCGCTCGAGTAAACGCGAATGCAAATAGAAAACGTCTCCAGGATACGCCTCACGCCCAGGCGGGCGACGCAGCAAAAGAGACATTTGCCTATAGGCCACCGCCTGCTTAGAAAGATCATCATATATGATCAGTGCATGCATGCCATTGTCGCGAAAATACTCGCCCATTGTGCAACCGCCATAAGGAGCCAGAAATTGCATGGGAGCCGGCTCAGAAGCGGAAGCAGATACTACTATCGTATACTCCAGCGCGCCATTCTCCTCTAGTGTCTTTACGATTTGGGCAACAGTAGATCTTTTCTGTCCGACCGCTACATAGATGCAATATAATTTCTTTGACTCGTCGTCCGTCTCATTGACAGATTTCTGATTGATGATGGTATCAACCGCAAGNGCTGTCTTGCCGGTCTGNCGATCTCCAATAATGAGTTCCCTCTGNCCACGGCCAATGGGTACCAGGCTATCAATCGCCTTTAAACCAGTCTGCATTGGTTCGCTAACGGATTGCCGCGGTATTATTCCAGGGGCCTTTACCTCGATACGGCTCCGTTGTGTACCCTCTATTGGACCTTTTCCGTCAATAGGCTCGCCGAGTGCGTCTACAACTCGACCCAACATGTTTTTNCCAACAGGCACATCNACAATCGAGCCTGTCCGTTTAACNACGTCACCTTCTTTGATATTTCGATCATCACCAAATATGACGATCCCGACATTGTCAGTTTCCAAATTTAGCGCCATTCCTTTGATAGCACCCGGAAACTCAACCATTTCACCCGACTGGACATTATCAAGCCCGTAAACCCGAGCAATACCGTCGCCNACAGATAGNACTTGTCCGACCTCGGCCACCTCCGCCTCGTTCCCAAAGTCATCAATTTGTTGTTTAAGAATTTCTGAAATTTCGGCGGCACGGATCTCCATCACCCGATCCCTTTCATTGCTAGCTTCATTCGCTCAAGTTTATTGCTTAAAGAATTATCGATCATCCGGGATCCAATTTTCACGATTAATCCACCGAGAAGGCTCCCATCCACTCGACTCCGTACAATCACTTTACGGCCTGCTGCCTCCCGTAGCTGCAACGCAATATCAGATAACTGCATATCACTAAGGGGCATCGCGCTGACGACTTCAACGGTAGTCTCTCCACGCTCGTGGGTGCTGAGTTCAGTAAATGCTCGCACTATTTGTTCCAGCGCAAAAAGCCGTCGGTTGCGTGCCAATAGACCAAGGAAGTTTTTTGTCAAAGTGTTGAGGCTCATTTTTTCAGCAACAACACCCATGGCTCTCGCCTGCTGCTCCCGTGCTATTGCTGGGCTATTTATCAACCGGCTCAGATCCCTACTACTTTCTAGCGCAGTTCCCAAGGCCAACAGATCGCTTTCCGTACTACTGATCTCATCCTTATCTCTAGCAAGCTCAAATAGCGCCGTAGCATAACGACCTGCAAGTCCAGAAATGCCGATTGCTCCCTCAGCCACGCGTAGACCCCGTCTCCGTTCCAGTGAAAGTTGTTAACTCATTGCCCTAAAGAGGAAAATTGGATCGTTANGATGTTGCCACGTNACCCAATTCTCTATGATCGGGTTACCTAACATAGTCCCTATGGCGTTGCAATACAGGTTGATTAATCAAGAGGTCGGACTTCAACGTTGACGTAGANTCATCACATGAAACTATAAGGATCTATATCAACTCGGACAGTGACATAACCTGGCCAGGACACAGTAGCCAACCAATTTTGTATAATATCCTGTATGGGCTCAGGGCGCGGTGCCTTTATTAGAAGGCGATATCGGAATCTGCCACGTTGTTGATAAATGGGCGCTGGGGCCGGGCCAAACACTTCTATTGCACTACCGCTNGGTCCCACACGGGCAATGTCAGCCGCTATATCCCTTGCAGCCGCTTCATTGGGTGAAGAAATAATTATAGCGGCAAGACGCACAAATGGGGGCATTTTGCTGGCATCTCGGGCAGCCAACTCCGCACCCAAAAACCCATCTCTGTCACCCTTGGAAAGCGCTTGGATGACTGGATGGTTTGACATATAGGTCTGCAACATCACCTTACCCGGGCGTTCAGCCCTTCCTGCTCTACCAGAAACTTGGGCCAAGAGTTGCATACTTCGTTCCGCCGCACGTAAATCACCGCCTGAAAGCCCCAAGTCGGCGTCCACAACCCCGACCAACGTAAGATTCGGAAAGTGATAGCCTTTGGTTACGATTTGAGTCCCAATCAACACGTCAATCCTATTTTCCAGCATCTCCTTAACGAGATTTTCTGCATTTTTCACACTTGCTACGGTGTCACTGGTCATTACTTTGAGAGTAACCTTTGGCATAATCCGGACGAGTTCCTCTGCGACTCTCTCCACACCAGGTCCACAAGCAACTAACGATGCTTCCGCCTTACATTCAGGACAATGTTCCGGTAAAGATTGTGAATAACCGCAATGGTGACAACGCATCAAACCCGCTAATCGGTGTTCCACAAGCCAGGTGGTGCAGTTGGAACAATGCAGCCTAAACCCACAACTTCGACAAAGCGATAGGGGAGCGTAGCCCCGCCTGTTGAGAAACAACATGGCCTGTTCGCCTCGGTCGAGAGTGGATCGGATAGCCGTTTCTAGTGTTGGAGACAACCAACGGCCTCGAGCAGGCGGTGCTATTCGCATGTCCACTACTTNAATATCCGGAAGCGNTGCANGNCCNTAGCGCTGNNGAAGGCTAATCCTGCGNTAACGCCCCAAANTCGCGTTGTTATGGCTCTCCAAGGANGGAGTNGCAGAAACCAANACCACAGGTGATTTCGATAAACTTCCNCGCATCACTGCNACGTCTCGAGCGTTATAAAGCACTCCATCTTCTTGTTTGTATGATGNGTCGTGCTCTTCATCTACTACNATGAGACCGAGTCTCGCGAAGGGTAAAAACAGCGCTGATCGTGCGCCCACCACAAGCGACGCCTGNCCCGAAGANACACGNCGCCAATTTTCCCGTCGTNTTNNNGTAGTCAACTCTGAATGCCAAACGGTAGGANGGACCCCAAAGCGAGACTCAAAATGGGCTAACCACTGTGCGCTAAGGGCGATTTCGGGTAATAGTACCAGTGCTTGGCGACCGACCCGGAGTGTCTCGGCTATGGCCTCGAAATACACCTCTGTCTTGCCGGAACCGGTTACACCATCAAGTAGTTGCACCAGAAATCGATCTGCCTTTATAGAGTCACAAAGTTTGGCTGCTGCTCTCCGCTGCAACTCGGAAAGAACTGGGGGAACATAGTCTGGNTTACAGTTGAGGTCCTCAGAGATAGAATTGGTAGGTGAAACACCCAAATAGCCCGAATTCACTAACCCCCTTACTACTCCGAGCGTTACACGAGCAGCCTCCGCAATATCTCCAGCAAATCGGGCTTTCCCATCAGATAACACTTCGAAGACCCTTGCCCGCTGCGGGGTCAATCTCTCAGGCCGAGTCCCTTGATCAATATACGCTTTTCGGGATTTTGGCGGATCAAAGGCGCTAGGAACGCTCATAGCCATTCTTAGAACTGCTCCTAGAGGAGCAACATAGTAGCGCGCAACCCAGTCAATTAGCTCCCGCANCTCCGATGGCATTGGCGGTAACCCCAACTGCGTAATGATCGGCCTTACCCGATCTTGAGGGATATCCGCCGAACCTGATCCCCATACAACCCCCACTACCGAGCGCGAACCCAACGGGGCCCGAACAAATTGACCCGGTGCAACATCCATNCCACTAGGAACACTATAATCAAATGCCCGAAGAGGCAGTACTGGCAATAAAACTGATACGTTCGCTTCAGGTCCCCTTTCTAGNGGGGTAGCGACAGGAAGCGCCATGCGTTAAGGTCTCTTTTTAGGTAAGGACACTAAGTATAGGCAAACGAGCATTGGGCACACCATGAAGTTCTTCATTGATACAGCAGATATCGACGAAATCCGAGAACTGGCTGTTACAGGGCTCCTAGACGGAGTGACCACAAATCCGTCCCTTATAGCAAAAAGTGGACGTCCGTTGTTTGATGTTCTCGGCGAGATATGTGAGGCGGTAGAGGGTCCCGTCAGCGCGGAGGTTACCGCTACCAATGTCGAATCAATGATTGCGGAAGGCCATAAACTGGCCCAAATTGCTAAGAACATTACTGTAAAAGTACCACTTACATGGGATGGCCTACGAGCTTGCCGAGCACTACGCGCTGAAAGCATCCAAGTCAATATTACACTGTGTTTTACGTCAGCTCAGGCAATTCTCGCTGCCAAGGCAGGTGCAAGTTTCGTTTCCCCCTTCATCGGCCGACTCGACGACATTAGCCAGAATGGAATGCAACTGATCCAGGATATTGTACAAATTTATCGTCAATATCCAGACTCCATCCAGACAGAAGTTTTGGTTGCCTCGGTACGGCATCCACTTCACGCAGTTGAAGCAGCGAAGCTTGGAGCAAACGTTATCACACTACCCCCCAAAGTACTGCGGCAAATGATAAATCACCCTTTTACTGATATAGGCCTAAAGGCCTTCCTTGAAGATTGGGACAAAACGGGACAAAAAATAATAAAATAAGAGGGTCCTGAATCCCCGCTCATGCTTTCGTCATGTTGGCCTTATATCCATTTGCTGATCCCGATCTCCGAGCGAGGAAAAAGTCACTAGGCCGCCGCTCGATGCAAACTATTTACATCTAGACCTTCGTCGGTATTCGTTATCACCACTCGATCACCATCTCGAATCGTTCCTTCAAGGAGTCGATTCGCCATTGGATTCAATAGATGCTGTTGAATGACGCGTTTAAGGGGACGCGCCCCGTATCTCGGATCATACCCCTCATTTGCCAACCACCCTACGGCCAGATCATCAATGTTCAGTTCGATATTTCTGTGCCGAAGCAGTTTCTGCAAATGATTAAGCTGTATATGCACGACTTCAGTTATTTCGTCTCGACTGAGCCTGTCAAAAATAACTATCTCGTCGATTCTATTTAAGAATTCGGGCCGAAATGCACAACGGACGGCATCCAGAACCTGTCTTCGAGTATCATCATAGTCACTATTCTCGATACGGTTGGACAAAAGTTCCGTCCCTAAATTGGAGGTCATGACGACTAAAGAGTTGGTAAAGTCTACTGTCCGGCCCTGACTATCGGTGAGACGTCCATCATCAAGTGTTTGAAGCAATAAGTTCAGTACATCCTGATGAGCTTTTTCGACTTCGTCGAACAGCACAAGCTGGTAGGGACGACGTCGTACCGATTCAGTAAGGGTGCCGCCTTCCTCATAGCCTACGTATCCGGGTGGGGCGCCTATCAACCTAGCTACAGAATGCCTCTCCATGTATTCCGACATGTCGATACGTGTCATTGCCGCTTCATCATCAAAAAGAAACCAAGCCAAGGCCTTTGTAAGCTCCGTTTTACCAACACCAGTAGGGCCCAGGAACATAAACGACCCTATCGGACGCTGGGGATCCTGCAATCCAGCACGGGCACGACGGACGGCATTTACTACAGCGCTCACGGCGTCGGCCTGCCCAACCACCCGTTCACCGAGACATGCTTCCATATTGCTTAGCTTCTCACGCTCCGCTTCGAGCATTTTTGCAACGGGCACCCCTGTCCAACGTGAAACGATACCCGCGATATCGTCAGCGAGAACTTTTTCACTCACCATCACAGCATCTCCGATACCCACTTCCAAAACCTGTCTCAACTGCAAACACAAATTTGGGATGATACTATGGGTAATCTCACCGGCTCTTTCGTGATCACCATTGCGTTTCGCAACTTCAAGCTCGTTGCGAACTAGTTCTAGTTGTTCCTTTACAGTTTGTGCAGTGCGGCGGTTATCTCTTTCTTTTTCCCCAGACAGTACTATTGGGTAAAACTGGCCTCGCTTAATGTTATAGATTAAGTAGGCTTGATTTTGTTTGTAGTTGAATCCAAAGACCGCCGCGACTAACCGGTCACCGAAGCCATGTTCGGTAATAGTTTCTCCAA
>PAVD01000036.1 GCA_002712985.1 Rhodospirillaceae bacterium | reverse complement strand
CTCTGCGAGGCTCCCTCAATTTCTTCTTCCACATTCCTCCATCTCGGAATGTAGCCCCAGGTCATTGCCTGCCTCCATCGCAACCCATAAATACTGGTAAACCATGACGTCAGAGTGGCGAGGAGTACATATGGAGTCGCAATAACCAAAAAGGATGGATCCCCTTCCAACCCATTATTTACGTAATCCAGAGAAATCAATTGCTGATAAAATGATGTTATACCTTCTTGAGGTTTGTCCACATAGTCCGCAGAGTTTTGTAAAAGATCATAAAACTTTCCGTACCAAGTATTAAGGGCGACCGTCATCTGCACCTGCATCCATATAGAAAAAATTAGGACGGCGCCGCCACCATATGCCCAAAGGGCCCACTCCTTGGTCCTATAGTAAGATCGAAGCATGTTTCATCTATAAATGAGATACAGTCGCTACTAGACGGTTCGTGGGATCCAATTAGTTTCTTCTATATCATTGTTATTAAACGTATTTNCTTTATATCGCCAACCTCAGGAGGCCAAACCACAGCCTTTTTGTATAACGTATACGAAAAGACAGCCCCTTTAGATTACTTCCAAATTCCTCCTGAAAACCTACAAATGAGCGTACCACACGACCAAATCTGGCAGGGGCAAGAAAGCCATAAATCACTTGTGAACGCAATGTACACATCTGGAACCCGAAGCGACAATTTATTTCTTTAACCAGCTTACTCCGCACAACCCGAGTTGTCCTCACCCCAGGGCATCTCNGTTTTACATCGGATTGCTCCAGTGAAGTTTACATCCTTTAAATTTGCATCCTTGAGATTGGCTTCACGCANATCCGCATCCGTAAAGTTGACCCTATGTAAATTTGCACCCTGTAGATCTGCCTGGAATAGACGGACTCCCGTTAAGTTCGCACCACCCATCTCCGCACCTTTAAAATTGGAAAAGCTTAGATCGGATTGGCGTAAATTGGCAAAACTAAAGTTTGAATTCCTCGAATCAGTATACCGAAGATCAGTATTGAAGAGAGTTGCGCCCCAGAAGTCTGCATTTCTTAAATCAGTGTGTTTCAGTATTGCAAAACTCAAATTTGCGCCGGCAAATTGCACCTCCCCAAGGTTACTTTCTGCCAAGTTCGCATTTACTAGTTGGACTTCTCGTAGGTCCGCACCACTTAGATCACAACTAATACAAATATTGATTGATGTCAGGTCACGCAAATCCTCCTCATCAAATCCCTTTCCAGAATTTTGGCACATCAAGAATACGACAATCACCCAGACCGTGAATGGGCGGGTTATCCGTTTTATCGCAAAAGCCAACTCTAAATTCCGATGCACNCTTGTTTCCTTCATGTTGGAGATTGACTTTAACACCCCCAGAGTTGATTAGACTTACTTCACCACGAAACATAATATTGAACGGGATAGCCCGAATGACAGTAAACTACAAAATTATNGTNCACGGTAACAATCTNCGACTTCGCAAGGGCTTTCTGGCCCTGGCAAATGCGACCTTGATTACATGCGACTCAGGGCCCCTACTATTCGACGTCGGTCATTACTGTAATAGAATGACACTTCTAGAGGGGCTGAAAAGTGAAGGCATGACGCCTGATGATATCAAAGTAGTATTTTTATCTCATTTGCACTTTGATCACTGCAACAATGTCGACCTTTTCCCTAACGCAAAGATCATGGTTAGTCGGCGGGAATGGGACTATGTGGGAGACCCTCACGAAAAAGACATGTACATCCCTTGGATGATCAAGGAACAACTAGCAAAACACGANCTTAAATTGATTGATGGAGAAAGTCGTATCGACAACGGCGTGGATTACTTTCCTGCTCCAGGACATACGCCGGGTTCATTTGCGATTAGGCTGGATACCACTCATCATGGATGTGTCGTCATAGCTGGGGATGCCCTAAAATACCCCAAGGAAGCGGTGTCCCGAAAATGCGACATGGCATTCGACACTATTTCCGCAGGAACCAAAACTATTGGCCGGATATTAGATATGGCAGATCGGATCGTCCCCGGGCATTTTCCTGAACTGATTAAACGGGATGGACAGTTTACTTGGGATGATGCAGCCGAACTCCCTCTATTGGTTCGTTAACGTAGATAAGTAGGATCAAACTATGCGGTTGATTGATTTTTTTGACCGGGGCGTATCACTTGATGGTGGTCGCGCAGCATTTATCGATGAAAATGGTACTATCAGCTACCAAGAAGCCCAGGGGTACACTCACCAAGTAGCCAATGCACTGGCCGCAGAAGGTATCAAGTCTGGCGACGTGGTTGCAATTTATTGTCCCAACGACGCTCGCGCGTTTCTGTGCATGTTGGGCATTCTCAGGGCGGGGGCCATCTATGTAAATTTGAATGGGCTAAGCCCCATCGAAGAAAATTTATACGTCCTAAAGGATCGAGATGCCTGTCTGTTGTTTATCCACAGCCAGTTTGAACAACATCTTGAACAGATCCTGGATCAAGCACCCAAAGTTGCCAGCGTCGTTACAATTGACCATAGTTTCGGTGGTTCTTCGTGTCTTTCTGACTGGATAGCACAGCACCCTGGAACTGCGCCTGATATTCCGCGAGAGCTTGGTGACACGGCGTGCCTTTTCTCTACGGGAGGCACCACAGGTAAATCTAAAGCCACGATGCTTACCAACCAAGTGTTCGCGACAATGATCGCAAACGCAAACACAGCAATGCCATACCAAAAATCGCCAATTCATTTGGTGGCGGCGCCCATAACGCATGCAGCGGGCTTAGCTGCCCTGTGGTTGTTTCCTATAGGCGCAACTAACGTGATTCTTCCGCGTCCTGACCCGGAAGCAATCATGTCCGCGATTGACCGCTATAAGGTGACCACCTTATTTCTTCCGCCAACTGTCATTTACATGATATTAGCCCATCCCCAACTCAATGAGTTTGATTACAGCTCGCTTAAATACCTGATTTATGGGGCAGCACCGATGTCCGTGGATAAACTCAAACAAGCAGTCTCCGTGTTCGGTCCCGTGCTCACACAACTTTACGGTCAAGCAGAAGCGCCGATGATGTGCACCGTCATGTCGCCTTCAGAACATATCCGCTGGCTAGAGACCGGACTCGAGAAACGTCTCGCTAGTTGCGGTAGACCCTGCTTACTCACCGATTTAGCAATAATGAGTGAATCGGGAACGCTTCTTGGCCCGGATNAACCAGGAGAAATAGTTATTCGTGGCAGTTTGGTAATGGCCGGTTATTATAAAAACCCTGCAGCAACGAAGGAAATTAGCCTACATGATTGGCACCACACCGGCGACATCGGGGTCAAAGATCAGGACGACTATGTCTATATTTTAGATCGAAAAAACGACATGATCATTTCAGGCGGTTTCAATATTTATCCAGGAGAAATTGAACAAGTTTTGTGGGGGTTAACCGAAGTGCAAGACTGTGCCGTGGTCGGCGTTCCGGACGACAAATGGGGAGAAGCGGTCACAGCTGTTATAGAGCTTGTTCCCAACATGAGTTTGGATGAGCAATCTGTTATATCACACTGCAAAGCAAAGCTTGGAAGTGTCAAGGCACCAAAAGCGGTGCTGTTTTGGGATACACTTCCAAGAAGCCCCGTGGGAAAGGTGCTGAGNCGCAAAGTACGGGACACATTCTGGGAAAACCGAGACCGCGCCATTTAGAGAAGTTTATTTATAGGTTTTCCCTTTAAAGGTGATGTACTACAAAGGCAGAGTTCTGGATGGAAATGACTCTCTGGAAATAAATACTCCACTACAAACCTCTAAGAGACTAACCACCCTCGCCCAACTCATTGATTCTTCTTTGGATAGCTCGTGCATCGTCACTATTTTCCGGAAGCTTCTCCAGAAGTAGTTGCCAATGTTCTCTCGCTTCACCGACGCGCCCTTTCTGAGACGCAGCAAGGCCAAGGTACCAGATTGCCTCCAAGCGCGTTACATCAAGTTCATAAACTCTTCTATAATTTTTTTCCGCAAGAGGGGGCACAGTTCCATCACCAGCAATCTCCATAGCAATCTCCGCCTGCGCAACCAACGAATCGAGATCATCGGGCATTATCGCAAGTGCTCGTCCATAAGCCGATGCCGCGGCCGCAAGCTCTCCCAGGACCCGTCGGGCGTTTCCGAGCCGTTTCCATCCATCGGGGTCATCCGGATTCTCCTCGAGCCGTGTAGCAAGGCGTTCGACCATGCTTTGGATCATATTCTCACGATCCTCNACGGTCATTTCACCAGCCGCCTCAATGTCAGCGGCACTTGGACCCGCTGGTTCAGGCGACGCAGCGACCCCCGACTTAGGTTCGAGTTTATCAGCGGTTCTAGCTGATGAAACTGGTCGTCCAAGCTCCTCTGAAAGAGCAGCTAGCTGACTTTGCAATTGTACGACCCATGTATCTGACGGGTTTGCATCTGACGCCAGTTCTTCCCAAATCGCAAAGGCCTCTTCGCGCTCTCCGACCTGGGCATGGGCAAGGCCGAGATAATAACGTGCTATCTGATGTGTGGGGTCGCGAGTCAATACCTTTTCAAACTGTTCACGCGCGGAGGGAGTGACCATTCCATCTTGACTAAATACAATGGATTCACCCATCGCAGTTGCCAAATCATTGTCGTCAGGAGAGAGTGTTATTGCCTCCCGATACGCGCNGATGGCCTCATTAAACCGAGCCACGAAGCCGTAGGAACGGGCCAGGAGAGTCCACCCTTCCACGTCGTTGGGGTTCTCCTTTAACCTCGCAACCAATCCCTCTATTGCCTGGTCGAACTCCCCCTGACTTGGGGTTTGAGAGTTTATATTGCGATCTGCCAGTGGCTGATCAACCAACTGAGGACTTCCCAGATTCTGGTATAGGCCTGATGCCAACAATGGCACGACAACAATTAATCCCAAAATGATCTTCCACCGGCCGTAGAAATCTTTGGCCGGGGTATGATTTGCTATATCCCGAGTGCCTCCCGCAACAAGAACTCGCCGTTCAATCTCTATCAGAGCAGCCTCATATTCCGGATCTGAGATCAATCCCCGAAGATTATCCGATTTCAGCTCTTTGAGTTGCGCCCGATAAACCTCTAGGTCGTAGTTGGCTCGAGCCAGGGCTGTTCTTTGCGCCCGAAAAAAAGGACGGGTAAGGAAAAAGATGGCTCCAGTAGCCATAACAATAAATACCCACCAGGGACTCATCAGATTAATCAACTTCTCGGTCAGAAGTTAAAGCTGTAACTCTCTTACGTTCCGCAGAGCTGAGGGCCTCTGGCCCTGTTCCCTTGCCAGGTAAATTCCTCAAAAAACGAAGCACACCTAGCCCTGCTATAAAAAGTATCACTGCTGGCCCAAACCAAAGCACATACGTCTTTGTTTTGACGGGCGGTTTTAGTAGAACGAAGTCTCCATAGCGTGAAACGAGATACTCAGTCACGGCCCGATCGTCGTCGCCTTCCGTTATCCGTTCTCGAACAATCTGCCTAAGATCTTTAGCAAGGTCAGCGTCAGAATCAAAGATGGATTGATTCTGACAAACCAAACAACGAATTTCCTTGGCGAGTGCTCGGGCTCGCGACTCCAGTAAAGGATCTTCCAGCGGCGCATCATTTTCAAATGCCGTCGCGCCTGAGACACAGAAAATAAGTCCCACGATAAATATGAAAAGCCAGTGTTTCATCGGCGCAACTTTTCGATGAGTGGCAGCAAATATTTTTTTAAGTCGGTTTCAGTGATAGGTCCAACGTGCTTATACCGAATGCGGCCCGATTGATCGATTACGAAGGTCTCGGGTACACCATATACTCCGAGTTCTATACCTACTCGGCCATCTCGATCAGAACCAATGCGATCAAATGGGTCACCAAGCTCGTTAAGCCAAGCCCGGGCATCAGCGGGTTTATCCTTATAATTTATACCGTGCAACTTCACTTCTTTACTCTCTGCAAGTTCCATTAAAAGCGAATGCTCTACACGACAAGGCAAACACCATGATGCAAATACATTGACTAGGGAGACCTCTACATCCAAATCTGTAGACGCCAGTCCTTCCGTTTGATTATCCAGCGGTGGCAAATCAAATGATGGGACTTGCTTGTCCGCTAAAGCGGTGGGGATAGTCGAGGAATCCAACGATAAACCTCGCACAAAGAAAATACACAAAACACCAAAAACAACGACTGGTAAAAGATAAAATAGAGGACGCATATGCATGACCTTAGTGCGCCGCNTNCGGAGCGACCNCACCTNNAANCAAAGNGCTTCGTCTCGGCGCCCCAACCCTATATCGGCGATCGCTTANAGAAACCGCCCCTCCGAAGGCCATTATCAGTGCACCCAGCCAAATCCAGGGGACTAAGGGATTATAATAAATTCGGGTCGACCACCCTCCTTGGCCATCCGGGTCTCCNACAACGGCATAGAGATCAGCAACCCATGTGGTGTGAATTGCGGCCTCTGTGGTGGGCTGTTGCTGAACCGGATAGAATCTATTTTCCGGCCACATTTCAGCCACCAAATCGCTTCCNTGAGTTACTGTAAAATGCCCCTGATCNACCGAGTAATTGGGACCTTCGGCGCTCGTAACTCCATGAAAAAAATAATCAAATCCNGCAACCGAAACGGAATCTCCTGCTTTCATTACCTGGATAGCCTCAGTTCTCCATGCACTAGACGCGGTAATCCCTGCGACCAAAACGGCCACACCAAAGTGCGCAAAAATCATCCCATATGTCGATCGTGGAATCCGGATAGCCCTCTGGAANCTGCCAANTATCGAATCTTGGAATAGACGAACCCTCANNGCCCAATCAATAACCACCGAAGCTGCAAGCCAAGCACTTAGGGCCATGCCAAAAGCGCCAAAAACAGCATCCCCCCAATGCTGGTACATAAACCAGAATAAAACAAAAGCAGCAACTACGCCGACCACCTTCATTCGCGCAAGGATGCCTGCAAGATCGGAACGCTTCCACGTAAGCATTGGCGCTATCCCGGCTAGCACCACCAGAGGCGTCATCAGTGGTATAAATACTGTGTTAAAATAGGGTGGCCCGACCGATACTTTCCCCGCACCGAGTGCGTCAATAAACAGAGGATAAAGTGTCCCTAACAACACGGTTGCAGCAGCAGCACTAAACAAAAGGTTGTTGATCACCAGGCCGCCCTCCCGAGAAATCGGTGCGAACAACCCACCTGAGCGAAGTTTCGGAGCCCGCACTGCAAACAAGGCCAATGAACCACCAACTACTATCACCAAGAATCCAAGTATAAATGCACCGCGCGCCGGATCACTCGCAAAAGAATGCACCGAAGTCAGTATGCCAGAGCGAACTATAAATGTTCCAAGTAGACTTAAAGAGAACGTGATGATGGCTAACAGAATCGTCCATGCCTTTAAGGCATCCCGTTTTTCACAAACAATTGACGAGTGTAGTAACGCGGTACCGGCAAGCCACGGCATAAAAGAGGCATTTTCCACTGGATCCCAAAACCACCAACCGCCCCAACC
The DNA here is from genome assembly GCA_002712985.1 of Rhodospirillaceae bacterium. Classification (GTDB taxonomy): domain Bacteria; phylum Pseudomonadota; class Alphaproteobacteria; order UBA7887; family UBA7887. The sequence goes on along the minus strand of PAVD01000036.1, from coordinate 36,962 downwards.
GAGCTCATAGTAGGCCCACCAACTACCCAGGGCGATCCCAATCGTGAGAAAACTCCAAGCGATAAGAGTCCAAGGTCGGACCCAACGTGCCCAAGCGGCGTCAACGCGCCCTTCAATCAATGCAGCGATAGCAAATGCAAAGGCAATCGAAAAACCAACGTACCCGAGATAAAGAAATGGAGGGTGAAAAGCGAGGCCAGGATCCTGCAACAACGGATTTAGGCCGCTGCCATCCAACGGGGCCGGGGAAAGTCGTTCAAATGGATTTGACGTAAACAAGCTAAAGGAGAGAAATCCAACGGATATCAACGCTTGCACCGACAAAACTCGAGACCGCAGGGTTGGAGGCAAATTACGACCGAATATCACCACCGCACTACCAAATGTCGATAAAATCAACACCCACAAGACCAGTGATCCTTCGTGGTTACCCCAAACACCGGCAATTTTATACATCAACGGTTTTGCGGAATGAGAGTTGTTGGCTACATTGGCGACTGAAAAATCCGAAGAGACATAGGCGTTCATTAATGACAAAAAAGCGACGCCAACAAATAGCCACTGTGCAACTGCCGCAGTGTCCCCCACGGACATGAGGCGCGCGTCCCCGCGGCTCGCTCCCAACATCGGTACTGTAGCTTGAACCAAAGCAACAGTAAGTGCCATTATCAAAGCGATATGTCCTATTTCAGCGATCATTCGGGTTTCCCCTTCCATTTGCCAGATTTTTTTAGCGCATCTGCAACTTCGGGGGGCATGTAATTTTCATCGTGTTTTGCCATTACTTCGTCCGCAATGAAATGATCACTGTTCTCTAACCGCCCTTGCACGATAACCCCCTGACCTTCTCGGAAAAGACTCGGCAGGATACCCCGATAGGATACCGGAATATTTCGATTCAGGTCCGTTATAGAGAAATGCACTGTGAGACCATCTTCATCGCGTACAAAAGAGCCATCCTCCACCAAACCGCCTATACGGATACGTTGACCTACCGCAATACTGTTTTCTACTAACTCTGTCGGACTAAAGAAAAATACTAAGTTGTCACGAAATGCGCCAATAACAAGGGCAGTAGCAGCGCTTAACAGGACCATCGCTCCAATGACAACATACAATCGGCGTCGCTTACGTGTCATAGACTCTCATCACCATGCCTACCAGAAGAATCACTAACATCCGATTCCTGTAGAGCGTTTAGTTCAGCGCGTCTTGCATGGTAACTGCGTAGAGAGACAACAAATATTGCGACCAATACACTCAGCGCAACCACATAAGCTGACCATATGAATCGGCCATCCCCACCCATCGCAAAATATTCACTCAACCCGTTCATTGTCACTCTCAAACCTTTATTGGTTTAACGGCACGCCGCGCTGCCATTACGCTTTGTGCGCGCACCCGCGCGGAAAGGATGGCTGAACGCATTCGAATAAGTAGCACCGCGATAAAATATGCCATGTACGCTGTCGCCATGGTCATCAAAGGCCATAACATGGTGGCGTGCACCGATGAGCCCGACAATTTGGACACACTTGCACCTTGGTGTAGCGTTCTCAGTTCCAATATGTCTACGGAAAACTTAATGATAGGCACAAATACTATTCCTACCATTGCAAGTATTCCGGCGGCGCGAGCGCCCTTGGAGGGATCGTCAAACGAGTCGAAGAGAACCATGTAACCCACAAATAAAAAAAACAGAATTAACACAGAAGTAAGACGTGCATCCCAGACCCACCATGTGCCCCATGTCGGTTGGCCCCACAAAGATCCCGTAACCAAGCAAATAAACGTGAAACCGGCGCCAACGGGTGCGATGGATTTAGCGGCAAGGTCAGCCAACGGGTGCCTCCATATCGCACCCACAGCACTCGCTCCTGCCATACAGGTATAACTGAACAGTGCGAGCCAGGCAGCCGGAACATGTATGTACATAATACGAACAGTTTCTCGTTGCTCATAATCGGGAGGCGAAGCAATTAACGCGAGATAGAGGCCAACCGGAAACGCAAGAATCACGACAGACAATACCCAAGGTAAAACTAGCTCGGATAAACGCATAAACCGTTTGGGGTTGGCAAAACGATGCAAGTTTACCATGTGAGAAAGTCCTACCGTTTATTCTCTAGCCAGCCGAAGGCCTGCTGCTGCTGCCCAAGGACATAACAGAACTGACACTAACAACATAGCACCAAGCAACATCAGCAGAGGAGTAGCGTCAAGACCCACCAAAGCTATATCGACTGCACTGGCCCCCAAAATCAAAACTGGAGTTAACAGCGGGAGCACCAAAAGAGATATCAGCACACCGCCACGCCGTGAACCAACCGCTAGTGCCGCTCCAACCGCACCTATAAGGCTCAATGTGGGTGTAGCTAACGTCATCGCAAGTACCATCACCAAAAATCCATCGCCTCCCATATTAAGTAGTAATGAAAGAATAGGAGCCGCAAGAATCAACGGCACACCGGTAACGATCCAGTGGGCCACACATTTCGCCAGCACTATAGCTTCAAGCGGTATGGGAGCGATTATAAACTGGTCCAGACAACCGTCATCTGCCTCCATCTGAAACAGCCGATCAAGAGATAACATCACTGANAGAAGTGCAACCACCCAGATTGTGCCGGCCGAAATCCGCGNNAANACACTTAATTCAGGGCCAATTCCTAGGGGAAATAATACGATCGCCAGGACAAAAAACAGCACTACGGATATTGCATCGCTCGGGCGACGTANTACCAGGATGACATCACGACGNATCAGNGCCCNNAAAGCCGACATCAATATGTTCCTTGAAGCGTTATNGTTTTGGCATCTTCAATTTCTAAATCGCCATGGCTAGCTACTACAACTAAGCCGCCNNNTGCACGATGCTCACTTATCGCNGAAGAAAGAGCGGATATGGCCCATGNNTCCAACCCAACAGCGGGTTCATCCAAAAGCCAGAGCTTGGNTTTCACCGCCAAAAGGCGTGCAAGCTCCACGCGCCGGCGTTGACCAGAAGAAAGATAACGNCCTGGTATGTNCGCGATTCCCTGAAGTCCAAAATGGCTTAACGCATCGCGGTTAACTCGGCNACCACGAAAAATNGACCAGAAGTCTATATTTTCGGTTACNGTAAGTAGCGGCTTCACCGCATCGATGTGCCCTACGTAATTGATGTCTCTCCAGAAAGATTCNTGGTCAGAGATTTGTGTACCGTTCCAATGAATGGCGCCGGAAGTGGGACGAAGCAGGCCTGCGATCAGGCGAATCAGGGACGTCTTACCACTACCATTTGGACCATAGAGCAAGAGAGCTTCCCCCTCATCCAGAGAAAAGCCCAGATCCTCAAAAAGAAACCGTTCCCCACGCCATAAACTTATATCATGGGCCATCAAACTCGGTTCGCTCACCGTCACCTCAATACCATTGGATATTTTTGTACCATGGTGCATGTTGGTCACCTAGCATAATGCATGCCTTCAGACCAACCACCAACTTTGGAGCATCGGAGATGCATGAAGAGACTTTTAATATCAATGTAAGAAAATTTCTCAAGAAAGTCGGGATTACAGCCCAACGGGAAATAGAACGTACCGTTACAGACGGGATTATAAATGGTAATTTAAAAGGCAACGAAACACTTTCTGCCCGGGCAGAGATTGTCCTGGAAGGNACCAAACTCAATCTTACTATCCAGGAGAAAATCCCTTTAGAATAGAAAACGGCGAAATTCCAACTAATCTTGGTCGATACCGGCTGTGCAGTGCTCTGGTCAACCAAAATAGCCCCAAGACCCCGTAACCAAAATTTGGTACAATTTGTAATTTAAATGTGGTGGAAATGCCATGCCAAATAACGTCGGATTGCCTTAATATTCTCGAATTTAGCATCGACCACGGGAATTACAGCATATCATCGAGGTAACGAAGGAAATGGAACGCCTAAAACCCAAAAGACNTTAGGAGTTATCCATACCACTAGGGTTGATNGCNTAGAAAAACTAACAGGAGTATCNAATCATGGCTCCCTCGATGATTACGCTACCAAGATTGATGACAATTGGGGCCAATGCGCATAAAGAGGTCTCCACTACGCTTGAGAAATTGGGCGTAAAGCGACCTTTGCTCGTAAGTGACGCATTTATCCAAGAATCGGGGATCTTAGATAAAATTACGACAGTATTAGACTCCTCCGGAATTACGTGGAGTGCATTTACGGACACGGTCCCGGACCCAACAACTGCGGCGGTGGCAGACGGTGTTAGTGCACTAGAAAATGGCCATTTTGATTGTTTAATTGCGGTTGGCGGGGGTAGTCCGATGGATACGGCCAAAGCGATGGCTGTATTAGGGACACATGGCGGTACAATGAGAGACTNTAAGGTNCCAAACCAGATTGACCNTTGCGANTANCCGATAATAGCGATNCCAACNACCGCNGGGACAGGCTCNGAAGTNACCCGATTTACCGTNATTACAGANACCGACACCGANGAAAAAATGTTGTGCATGGGGCTTGCCTATGTGCCGCAGGCGGCTTTGGTGGATTACACCCTCACCATGAGCATGCCTTGGAGGTTAACAGCCGATACTGGCATCGATACCTTAACCCATGCAATCGAAGCCTACGTGAGCAAAAAACACAATCCTTTCACAGATGGCATCTCCCGCTCCTGTATGTCTTTAGTATCGAAACATCTCAGAATGGCATGCGATCAACCGGACAATATCTCGGCGCGTGAAGGAATGATGTTNGCTGCCACCCAAGGCGGGATGGCTTTCTCGAACTCNTCCGTATGTATGGTCCATGGGATGAGCAGACCACTGGGTGCTCATTTTCANGTTCCGCACGGACTCTCGAATGCCATGCTTTTGCCGGCNGTGACAGCATTTTCTGCACCAAATGCTATGTNGCGCTATGGAGACTGTGCCAAGGCTATGGGGTGTGCCGAACAAACAGATACTTCTGAAATAGCTGTCGAAAAGCTTCTTGAAGAGCTTGACAAACTCAACAGCGACCTAAAAGTACCTAGCCCAAAGGATTATGGTATCGGGGACAATAACTACTTTAGTTTGCTGGAAGCAATGGCAGACCAAGCTCTATCTTCTGGATCCCCCGCCAACAATCCACGTGTCCCAAGTAAAGCGGAAATGGTAGCAATCTATGAGGAAATTTATAAGTAACACAGTTTTGGTCCTTATTGACAACACATGACGGCGGGTGTTAGCCAACTCAACCTTTTGATGAAATTTCAACAACAACATAAGCACAGTCACCAAGATGCAGAGCTATGATGACAACGATGGTCTAATTTGGTTCGACGGCGCAATGGTACCGTGGAAAGATACCAAGGTTCACGTGCTTACCCACGGTCTTCATTACGCGAGTGCAGTATTTGAGGGCCAGCGTTCCTACAATGGCCAAATCTTTAAACTCGAGGAACACACTGAACGGCTTATTCATTCAGCCACCACTTTGGGTTTTGAACTTCCTTTCTCTGCCAAAGAGCTCAATGCGGCAAACTATAAAGTTCTGAAGGCTAACAATATTTTAGATGGGTACCTAAGACCAGTAGCGTGGCGGGGCAGTGAGATGATGGGCGTGTCTGCGCAAGAGTGCTCGATACACGTAGCTATCGCGGCATGGGAATGGCCTTCGTATTTCACACCAGAAGCACGTTTAAAAGGCATACGGCTCCAGTGGTCAAAATGGAAACGACCCTCCCCCGAAACAATTCCGGCGAAGACCAAAGCTGCGGGACTTTATATGATCTGCACTCTGAGCAAACACGACGCTGAGGCAAACGGTTTTGATGATGCGTTAATGCTAGACTGGCGGGGTCGCATCGCTGAGGCAACAGGTGCCAATATTTTTCTGGTTATTGACGACAAATTGCATACCCCAATAGCAGACTGCTTCCTTGACGGAATTACCCGTCAAACTGTCATCCATCTAGCCAAAGCCCGAGGTATAGAAACAGTAGAACGCATAATAATGCCGGACGACCTCTCTAAAGCGACAGAAGTATTTGTCACAGGTACCGCCGCCGAAGTGACACCCGTCAGCCAAATTGGGGAAGACTTGCAGTTTCAAGTTGGATCCATTACCCAACAGTTAATTGAAGACTACACCTCGCTTACCAATGGCCATGCCTAGAATAAGGCGCCTGGCTTGTTGTTAGGCGCACGCAAAGCAAAAATAGAGTTATTCGGCAGCCTCTGGTTTTTTCTTGCTCCAACGAGCCGCAGCGACATCATCCGTAGACCGTGCCTCCACCCATTGTCCCCCGCTAACACTCTCCTCAAATTTCCAGAATGGTGCCTCCGTCTTCAACCAATCGATCAAGAACTGGCAACTCTCAAGAGCCGCGGCACGGTGAGCAGACGCCGTAGCCACCAGTACAATTGGATCCCCTGGCTCTAGACGCCCATAACGATGAATGATAGTCACCGCATCCAAGGGCCAGCGAGACAACGCCTCGTTTTCAATTTCTACTAACTTTCTCTCTGTCATCCCGGGGTAATGCTCTAGCGTCATCGCCCCTGTTCCATCTTGCTCGGCAGTATTACGAACCACACCAACAAAGCTCGCAATACCACCAATATTGTGGTTGCCTCTTCCCAGCGCCCGCAATTCTGCACCAACATCAAACTCTTCGCGCTGAACCTTTATCATTATTCCTGTCTCAACCACCAGTTACAGGAGGGAACAAGGCCACCTCATCATCAGGGCCTACGGTGTGGTCTAAACCGACATACTCTTGATTGACTGCAACCCGAACCAAAGAAAGATCGTTCAGTGCTTCCGCATAGCGCTCCCCACGCCCACTCAGCCAATGCAAAAGGTCATTAACACTCACGACCTCAGGAGGTAAATCTAGTGTTTCCTCACCTACCCCGATTTTTGTGCGTAACCATGCAAAGTATAGAAGCTGCATTTGTTCTTACCAGTCTCAAAATACCAACAATTTATTCTAGCCCCTTAAAAGGAACAAAATCGACTAGTTCACCACTCTTAAGATACTGCATATCTTCCGGCAATTCGACCAATCCATCCGCCAGTGAAACCGCCGACAGAATTCCCGCACCTTGGTTCCCGGCTTTATTTGCCACCAAGAATCCATCCGGGCCCTTATCAAGCACGCATCTAACGAACTCACGTCTCCTCTTCTTCTTTCTGTGCGGGAATCCGGCGCGAACACGAAAAGTGTGTGGCCGCGGCTCTTTTGCGCCCGCCAGGCGCAAAACTAGAGGCCGTGCAAATGTGAGAAAGGTTACTATCACAGCTGCCGGATTGCCAGGCAGACCGAGGTACGGAACCAGACCTCTTTCAGCGTTTAACATCCCAAGGACTAGCGGTCTTCCCGGTTTAATTGCCAGTCGCCAAACTTCGATCCTTCCCAGCATTTCCAGCGCCGTACGCACATGATCTTCCTCTCCCACTGAAACCCCGCCTGAACTAATCAACACGTCGTGATGCTGTAGTTCTGCCTCTATTTGTTGAATGGTTTGGTCTCTGTCATCTTTCAGAATACCTAAATCATTGACCCTACATCCAAGTGATATGAGCATTGACCGTAAAGCGACACGATTTGAATCAAAAATCTGGCCTGGTGCCAGATCATCACCGGGTTCCCTAATTTCATCACCTGTTGAGAAAAGACCAACGTGCAAAGACTTGAAAACGTCTAATTCGGAATAACCCACTGCAGCAGCCAGTCCAAGATCTGCGGCACGCAACCGCCGTCCCAAGGAAAGCACCGTGTCACCGACTGCCGCGTCTTCCCCACGTTCGCGCCTGTTGGCACCCTGTTTAATACCGCATGGAAAAATTACGTTCGACCCCTCGAGATGACAATCCTCCTGCATAAAGACTGTATCTGGCCCAGTATCATAGAGGCCGACAGGCAACATTGCTCCTGTAAAAACGCGCAACGCGCCGCCTCTCCGCATTGGGAGGTCCATGGGAGCACCAGCAGCAATACGACCAGTCAGCGGCAAGACAGTCTCTTGATCTGGTGCCAAATCATCAAAATATACGGCGTATCCGTCGACGGCGGAATTGGAGTAAGGTGGTACATGGTTAGCTGCCACCACATCCTGGGACAGGATACGGCCATTTGCCGACAANAAAGGAACAGTTTCGAAGCCAGAAATAGGTTGCACGCGATCCTCAATCAAAGTTAATGCCTCATCGAGAAGCATAAGTTCGCCACCCTGGGCAAAACAGTCTTCGCTAAGCTGGGTCATCAGAATTGACTGGNAAACTGCACTCCATAGCAACAAATCGACTAATGGAGTGTATATCGTCTAAATGGAATACGGGACGGTCTACCTTTAAAAGGGGGAGNTCGCTAACTACGGCAATAACCCGAGGATCATCCGGGTAGAGTGGTGCTCCTCCGTGCCCGCTACGATATACTTCAATCTTGGGATGNNTCTCAAATTTAAAACCTTCCACTAAAACTAGATCAACAGGGCTAATTTTCTCTAATAATTCACCGAGACTAGGCTCCGAGGATCCACGCAACTCATGTATTAACGCCCACCGACTTCGCGAACCGACNAGCACTTCCTGAGCTCCGGCTTCCCGGTGCTTGTGAGAATCTTTGCCGGGTTGGTCTATATCAAAATCTTTATGTGCGTGTTTAATTGTGGATACTGACAACCCCTTCNTAACCAGATTAGCAACTAATCTCGTCATTAGCGTAGTTTTCCCGCTACCGCTCCAGCCAGCAATGCCCAAGACCTTCATNTTTTTGCACCTTGGTTGTGGGAGNCAACTACATGACGGAATCCCACTCTGCAATAACCGTACCCAGTGACTACTGTTAAACCCGCCGCNACCCAGATAAAGACTGAGCCAAGTTCAAATGCGCTTACCAATGTCCAATCCGGAACCTCGATACTATCATTAGCCAACAACAANCCTAACGCAATAAATTGGACAGCTGTTTTCCATTTTGCGAGCATGCGTACAGGCATTTTTATTGTCCGACGGCCCAGATACTCGCGAAGACCAGAGACAAAAACTTCACGACAGATAATTAATAGTGACGGCACTAATGGGATAGTTCCTTGGAACAACAGCAGGGCGATGGCAGTGAGCACCAACATTTTGTCAGCGATGGGATCCAACATACTTCCAAAATCTGAAACTGCTCCAAGTCGACGAGCCAGGAACCCGTCGAGNTAGTCAGTTGCTCCNGCCAAGACAAAAATAGCGAATGCTGTCCATTGTGGCCAAANAGTCGGAAATTGGAATGGTAGTGCCAATAACGGAACCAATAAGATTCNCACCACAGTCAAAATATTGGGAAGTAAATAAATCAAAGTCTTCCAGCCCACCAAATCTTCGTCATTAGTTTATGACTCTTTGAAGCCCACGGTCTGGCTTTAGTTTAGTCATTGCCGTGAAAATAATCATATATGAGACGTGCTACTTTGGAGCTAATCCCATCCACGTCCCCGAGGTCCTGTACGCCGGCGTCAGCTATGACGCGAACGGACCCAAAGCGATTCAAAAGGGCTCGTTTTCTCTTGGGTCCTATGCTGCTGATTTCGTCCAATTCTGAACGCCGGATATCCCGAGAGCGTTTCGTTCTGTGCGTTCCTATTGCGAAGCGATGTGCCTCATCTCGTAANCGCTGAATAAAGTAAGTTACGGGATCCGAAGGTNTGAGNATCTGNGGAGCCCTTCCAGGGGCATATATTCTCTCTCGCCCGGCATTACGGTCTGGACCTTTTGCTATTGCTGCAATTGCCACGTCATTAATGCCAATATCTGCGAGGACTGCACAACCAACAGAAAGTTGTCCGGGGCCACCATCTATCAGCACCAAATCAGGCCACTTTTCCTCTACCCGATCTGGATCCTCTTTTTGTAAACGAATGAAACGTCGGGTCAGAACCTGCCGCATCATTCCATAGTCATCGCCCGGTTGAATTGCTTTAGTCTGTCTACTTGTGTCATCAACTCTAATATTGAATTTTCGGTACGCACTTTTGTTGAACCCGTCAGGTCCCGCTACAATCATCGCCCCGACCGCATGTGCTCCAGAGATATGGCTATTGTCGTATACTTCGACGCGACGGGGCGTAATTTCCAACTCCAATTTTTCTGCTAGACCTTCCAAAAGGCGTCGTTGAGACTCACTTTCGGAAAGTCGACGACCCAGCGCATCATCTGCGTTTCGTAGAGCATGTTCGACTAATCGACGTTTCTCTCCTCGGCGAGGAACAAACAACCTCACTCGATGGTCCGCACGAAGGTTTAACGCTTCCTCGATTAAGTCCATTGCGTCAACGTCATGACTTAGAAAGACATTCTTAGGAGCGCTACGCCCCTCATAGAACTGACTGATAAAGGAACCTAAGACCTCGCCAACAGAGGTTCCTTTATAGTGCAACGGATAATGAGCCCTATTACCGTAATTGCTACCACCTCGGAAAAAAAATACTTGAATACATGTTTGTCCAGCCTTTTGGTCTGCCGCGATCACGTCCACATCATCAATAGCGCGCACATTTATACCTTGGTGCGACTGTATATGGGNTAACGCCCGAATTCTGTCCCGAAGGACCGCCGCTGCCTCAAATTCCAACTGATCGCTGGCTGCCCGCATNCGTGTAGCTAGCGCATTGCCAACTCNCACNCTTTTTCCAGACAAAAAATCACGGGTATCATTGACGAGAGATTCGTAGTCTTCGGATGAAATATAGCCGACACACGGAGCAACACACCTCTTAATTTGATACTGCAAACAGGGACGCGTTCGACTAGAAAAGATATTATCAGAACAGGTCCTCAGCGGGAAAGCACGTTGCAACGCGTTTAGAGTGCGATTAACTGCACCAGCCGAAGCAAAGGGACCGAAGTATTCACCTNTCTTTGAACGTGCGCCACGATGTTTCGATAACGTAGGCCAAGCGTGATCATCCGCTAGTAATATGTATGGATGCGATTTATCGTCTCTTAGTATGATATTGTAACGAGGTCGCAGTCGTTTTATGAGATTTGCTTCTAGCAACAAGGCCTCGGCCTCGGTCTGTGTAGTAATAATTTCAACAGCACCGGTCTGGCCGATCATCTGCGCTATACGCTCGCCACCGGAACCCAGTCTCGTGTAACTTTGCACCCTTCGTCGAAGATTACGGGCCTTCCCAACATAGAGAACTTTTCCACCGCGATCCAACATGCGGTACACGCCGGGCCGACTCGGCAGAGTGCGAGCGCTCGCACGTATCACATCCACTCCCAGCTCCATTTTCCCGGATTTATTAATAAGAGNCATATCTAAGGTCTCGGTTTCGTTCTTTAGATGTTTTNGCCACAGGGCCAAATATCATGCCGNAAAAGGNTATCGTCAATGCGCTAACGATAGTAGTAGACGCCAAATTNTCTAACCTCCTGGTAAGTTCTCGCGGATGGAAGTGGCGTCGTCAGGGACACCATATTGATATCCACCAAACCTGTGGGAAAGTATGTGGATAATTGGCCTTACAAGCCCCTAGGGAGGCGAAGATCCGTTCTTTCGGCAGGTTTGCCTAAAATTTAGGCAAAATATGTAAGGTATTGATTCTTCANAATTTTGCAGGAAGCTATCTTTTCAGGGTGGTGACAACCAAATGGCAGGACACAAAGGGCGCACAAACACTCCTCCGTGGCGGCACTTGTGTACAAAATTTAGTGAACGGCATTGCCCGGAGCCCTAATGCTTGCTCTANCCACCGAAACTAACCCAATAAAAACCTACAAACACATCGTCGCGAGTGCATCGAAGACTGTCTATATACTACCGCCACGATACAACTCAACACCAACCACAGCTTCGGCCCCAAAAACATCCAATTTCTCCACCTTTACCTTCGCGGCGATCACTCGTTCATCTTCCAAGCAGTACGTAACAATCTGTTCGGCGAGGCTTTCCACCAAATTGATATGGTCCCTTCCAACGATGTCACGTACACCGCCAACAACATCGTCATAATTTACCACCTCTTGGATGGTATCTTGGTGTGGGATAGTCGAATCCTTAACGTCCAAGTCAACACTGATTCGGACCCGCTGTGGGGCATCACGTTCATGGCGATGGACACCGATTTTGCAGGGTAGCACTAATCCATGAACGAACAACCGGTGGCACGGACGGCGTTCCGACGTTTCACTCCCTTGTTCTTCAACGCACCTATTTTCTTCCGATAATGGCGGTTTTTCCATGTTGGATTTACTCCTTTCCTACCGCATCCGGAGGTGACGGATACCAACTCAGGTGCTGTCCACTGTCCAGCGCAATCATTTGTCCAGTCATACTTTTTGCGCTGAGGATATAAAGCACTGCATCCGAAATATCTTGAGGCATAACCCTTCGTTTTAGTGGTAAAGTTTGCCACTGCAACTCAAAATCCTCTTTGGTTTGACGAGCGCTGGGCAAGGTGGGGCCAGGCCCAATACCGTTAACACGAATTTTGGGAGCCAATGCTAGAGCTAAGGTTTGGGTCAAAGTCCAGAGACCTGTTTTGCTCAGAGTGTATGAAATAAAATGTGGAGTGGGATTCCAAACTCGCTGATCAATTATGTTGATGATATTGCCCTCACCATTTGCAGAAATTTGCTCTGCAAATTTTTGAGACAAAAGTAGCGGGGCTGTCAAATTGATGTTGAAATGAGTGTCCCAACTTTCCCGGCTAAGTGTATTGATATTGTCATACTCGAAGAGCGCTGCATTATTGATTAGACAGTCAATCGGACCTAGGCGGGATTTAGCATCTGAAATCAGGTTTGCAGTTTGATGCGGATCTGAGAAATCTGCGGCAACCGCGAATGTCCGTACGCCTAAGTCTTGAAGCGTGGAAACCACCTCTCCCGCGTCGCGTTTGGAGCGATGGTGATGGACTACAACATTCCAACCAGCCTTACCCAACGCAATTGAAATTACGCGACCAATCCGAGTTGCCCCACCGGTGATCAGGACATTTTGAGCCATAATGAATAAAGAATTTGGCGGAATCTTATGGCGAGCGCAAGAATACTCTTATGGGAACTGCAATTTTTTCCATTCTAATAACAGCTAACTCGCACAATTGATTTATCTCGGGCGCCTCGAGCGCGACGATGGGCGTTTTGCGGGACGCCGCAAACCAAGATCTGATGCCTGCAATCGCCGAATCTCGTCCCTCAAACGCGCCGCTTCCTCAAACTCTAGGTTTGCTGCAGCTTCCTGCATACGGGACTCCAGTTCATCTAAGTGAGATTTCAAGTTGTGACCAACCCTATGNACAACCTCCGACAAACCTATATCNACTGTCATATAGTCAGACTNGCTGANATTTTGCAGGACTTGGCTGATTGATTTTTTGATAGTGGCGGGAGTTATACCNTTTTTTCTGTTATAGGATTTCTGCTTTGCCCGCCTTCTGTTTGTCTCACTAATCGCTGCCTCTAAAGAGTTAGTTTTCTTGTCCGCATAGAGAATACATCGCCCATCAATATTGCGTGCCGCTCGTCCGATAGTCTGGATCAGCGAAGTTCTAGACCTTAAAAAACCTTCCTTATCCGCATCCAATATCGCTACTAAAGCGCATTCTGGTATGTCTAGCCCTTCGCGCAATAAATTGATTCCCACCAACACGTCAAATGCGCCCAACCGTAAATCTCTTATAATTTCGATCCGTTCAAGGGTATCAATATCTGAATGCANGTACCTCACCCGCAAACCATTTTCCCCTAGATACTCTGTAAGATCCTCAGACATGCGTTTAGTCAAAGTGGTTACAAGCACTCGCTGACCCTTNGCTGCACAAGCTCTACATTCAGCAAGCAGNTCATCTACTTGGGACGCTGCGGGTCTAAGAGTACAGACAGGATCTATTAACCCCGTCGGGCGAATGACCTGTTCGACAAATACACCTTGCGTTTGCCCCAATTCCCAGGGNCCTGGCGTTGCCGATATAAACAACGTCTGCGGNCGCATCGCATCCCACTCTTCGAATTTAAGTGGTCTATTGTCAACACACGATGGCAATCGGAATCCATATTCNGCAAGCGTAGTCTTTCGANTAAAATCTCCCCGAAACATGCCACCTAACTGAGGCACGGTTACATGACTTTCATCCACTATTACTAGGGCGTTTTGGGGTAGATATTCGAAGAGAGTTGGAGGAGGCTCNCCCGGATTTCGGCCAGTCAAAAAACGGGAGTAGTTCTCTATCCCTGCACACGAGCCAGTGGTTTCCATCATTTCAAGATCAAACGTGGTGCGTTGTTCTAGTCGCTGAGCCTCTAATAATTTTCCGTTTGTTTCTAACTCTTGTAAGTGACTACGAAGCTCCAAACGAATCCCCTTCATTGCCTGCTGCAACGTGGGTCTTGGTGTCACATAATGGCTATTGGCATAGACCCGGATTCCTCCAAGCTGATTGGTAGTCTCACCCGTCAGTGGATCAAATTCACTAATAGACTCAAGGTCATCACCAAACAATGAGATCCGCCAAGCTCGATCCTCATAGTGCGCTGGGAAAATTTCTATCGTATCTCCCCGAGCTCTAAACGTGCCTCGTACAAAGTTCGTATCGTTGCGCTTGTATTGTAACTCAACCAATCGCCTAAGCAGGCTCCTGCGCTCTACGCAATCATTTACCTTTAGATCAATCACCATTTGTGAATATGTCTCGAGTGATCCTATTCCGTAAATGCAGGACACGCTTGCAACGATTACCACATCCTCGTTTTCTAGCAGCGCACGTGTAGCAGAGTGTCTCATCCTATCAATTTGTTCATTGATGGATGCATCCTTCTCTATGTAGGTATCAGAGCGGGGGACATAGGCCTCCGGCTGATAATAGTCGTAGTAGGACACAAAGTACTCCACAGCGTTTTCAGGGAAAAACTCTGCCATCTCCCCATACAGTTGCGCAGCGAGAGTCTTGTTTGGGGCAAGTATCAAGGTGGGTCGTTGTGTTGCTTGGATTACATGCGCNACAGTGAACGTTTTTCCTGANCCCGTAACACCCAGCAATACCTGCTCTCGTTCGCCGCGGGAGAGACCTGCCAGAAGCGCTGCAATGGCGNCCGGTTGATCACCTGATGGAGTGAAATCTGACTTTATAGAAAATTTTTGCCCCATCAGCGTCATGATTCCTTCGCCAACGAATTACGTACACGGCTAATTCATACCGTTTTATTCCAGTTATTTGCACAGTTCACTAGTTTGNTTTGAAAAAGCGGCTGCCCCGAACCTTTTAAGTTGTCACACCCCAACTTTCCTCAATCCCGCGCTCGCGAATACGGGCCATTGCCCTTTGTATATTTTCGGCGCTGTTCGCATAGGAGAATCTCATATAGCCCTCTCCATAAGCACCAAAGCTAGTGCCGGCGACTGCGGCAATCCTCAGTTCATCCAAGAGAAAAATTTCCATTTGTTTTGCGCTTAATCCCGTCCCGGATATATTGGGCATGGTATAAAATGCNCCCTGAGGCAGNAATGAAGTAAAGCCAGGAATCGAGTTGGTCTCTTCCACAATAAGTTTACGCCGTTTATCAAACGCCTTCGCCATCTCAAAAACGGAATCTTGTGGACCTCTTAGGGCAGCAATTGCTGCATATTGTGTAGCAGCATTTGTGCATGATACAGAGTTAATGTTTAAACGAGTCACTAAATCAACTAGTTCGTTTGGCCACACGCCATATCCTATACGCCAACCCGTCATCGCATAGGTCTTNCTCCACCCATCTAGAACTATCAGTCGGTCTCGCAAGGACTCATATTCTAACAAGGAAACGAACTCAGTGCCGTCATATAACAAACGAGAGTAAATTTCATCGGATAGAACGGCGACTTCTGGATAAGCCTCTAACCCGGTCACAAGCCTATCAAATTCAATNCGAGGAACGACACCCCCAGTCGGATTGGCAGGACTATTGAGGATTATAAGCCGCGTCTCGGGTGTGACTTGAGAGAGCACTTCCTCCGCATCAAAAGCAAATTGATTCGACTCGCGCAAGACAATAGGAACCGCCTTNGCACCTGAGTAATTAATAACGGATTCGTAAATGGGAAACCCGGGATTTGGATACATAATCTCGACACCCGGTTCTCCAAACAAGAGTATTGCGTACCACATGGTAACCTTACCACCTGGGACAATTACCACCTGATCAGGATCAACTTCCACCCCTCTGAATTTAGCAACGTCCTCAGTTACCGCTTCACGCAAAGGCAAAATACCGTTACCAGGTGTATATCCATGATGCCCGTCAGTTAGCGCTTTTTGAGCGGCCTCCACTATATGATCAGGAGTGCGGAAATCTGGCTGTCCGATTCCCAAATTGATAATGTCATGCCCTTGCGCCTCAAGGGCCTTTGCACGGGCCAAGAGTTCAAATGCACTTTCGGTTCCAAGCCGGGCCAGACCTGATGCCAGTTGCAAAGGCCCCTCCGTTTTTAGGAATGAGTCGTAATGGAGAAAGTATGCGACAAGCAGCAAAACACTGCAATCTGTGGTATAAATCTTTACTGTTGCAAGAGTGGAGTTAGCCAGCGTAGCCTCCGCACAAAACCGTTTATTTTTAGAGAAGCTCATGTCAATTCTTGCTACGAATCTAAGTCGCATTAAACCCTCGCCCACTATGGCAGTTACGGGCCTTGCTCGAGACTTAAAAGCTGCTGGAGCAGACGTCATTGGTCTTGGGGCCGGTGAGCCAGATTTTGATACCCCAGAACATATCAAGGAAGCAGCGATAGCTGCTTTGCACAAGGGCGACACCAAATACACAGCGGTAGATGGAACGGCAGAGCTTAAGGAAGCAGTCTGTGCCAAGTTCAAGCGGGATAACGAACTAGATTACCAAATTGAACAGATTAGTGTCGGCGTCGGCGGAAAACATGTGATGTACAACGCATTTGTAGCCACACTTAATCCGGGCGATGAGGTCATCATTCCAGCACCTTACTGGGTTTCCTACCCGGACATGGTATCCTTGGCGGGCGGTGAACCAATGCCAATCGCTACAAGCGAGGAAACAGGGTTTAGACTATCGGCAAGTGATCTCGAACGCGCTATCACGCCCAAAACAAAGTGGCTGATACTTAATTCACCTTCCAATCCAACCGGGACCGCCTACAAGCGAAGTGAATTGAAAGCTTTGACCGAGGTTTTAGTTCGACACCCGCATGTATGGGTGCTTTCAGACGACATTTATGAAAAAATTGTCTACAATGACTTCGTATTCACTACGCCAGCCCAAGTGGAGCCTTCGCTATATGAGCGGACACTGACAGTGAACGGCGTCTCCAAAGCATACGCAATGACGGGTTGGCGGATTGGTTTTGCTGGGGGATCAACCGAACTGATCAAAGCAATGGCAAAGGTACAGTCACAGAGCACTTCAAACCCTACTTCCATTTCACANGCAGCTGCAGTCGCAGCGCTAAATGGTGATCAGTCGTTTTTAGCNCCCCGAAACGATGNATTCAAGCAACGNAGAGATCTCGTGGTGTCAATGCTGAACCAAGCCGAAGGCATTACTTGTCGAATCCCCGAAGGAGCCTTTTATGTGTACCCAGGTTGCCAAGGAGTGATTGGGAAAAAATGCCCCAAGGGAAACCTGATCGGGACAGATGAGGACTTTGCACGGTATCTACTTGAGTCAGTTGGAGTAGCAGTTGTCTTTGGAGGGGCATTTGGCTTCGGACCCTACTTCCGAATTTCCTACGCCACGTCCGATAAACTACTTATAGACGCCTGCCAGCGTATTCAAAAGGCGTGCAGTGAGTTAAAGTAGNCANATGGACAAAGACACCCCTATACAGTTCGGTTATTCGGCATGTCCTCACGACTGCCCCAGCACTTGTGCCCTTGAAGTAGAATTAGTGGATAACTACCGGGTGGGTCGTGTCCGGGGTGCAAGAGCGAATTCCTATACATCGGGAATCATATGCGCGAAAGTTGCACGTTATGCGGAACGCACTCACCATCCAGACAGATTGACCAGTCCAATGCGTCGTATTGGCGAAAAAGGTTCTGCCGATTTTGAACCACTTAGTTGGAGTGATGCTCTTGATGAAGTCGCCAACGCTTTTTTAAAGGCTTCCCAGAGACACGGNTCAGAGGCGGTCTGGCCTTATTTTTATGCTGGCACCATGGGTCTTCTGCAACGCGATGGAATAAATCGTTTGCGGCACACAATGAAGTATTCGGGCCAGCACAGCACAATTTGCGTAACTTTGGTCGACGCCGGATGGAAGGCCGCCGTAGGAGCATTTCGCGGCCCCGACCCGAGGGAGATGGCCGAGTCAGACCTAATCATCTGTTGGGGAGGAAACCCGGCTTCTACCCAAGTCAACGTCATGACACACATCCAGAAAGCTCGAAAAAAACGAGCCGCCAAACTCGTAGTCGTCGATCCCTACCTGACCCGGACGGCCCAAGTTGCGGACATGCATCTAGCTCTCAGACCGGGCACGGATGGCGCTCTGGCATGTGCAGTAATGCATGTGCTGTTTCGGGATGGTCACGCGGATCGTGACTATATGGCCAAATTTTCCGACTGCCCTGATCTTCTCGAAACCCACCTGAAACCCCGAACACCAGAATGGGCGGCNACAATCACAGGCTTAAAAAGCTCCGAGATAGAGACCTTTGCAAAACTATATGGCGAGACAAAACGTACTTATATCCGGGTCGGTTATGGCTTTTCCCGCTCTCGCAATGGCGCCGTGAATGCACACGCCGTCGCATGCCTGCCGACAGTCACAGGTGCATGGGTTCACCCCGGGAGTGGTGCTTTTTATTCGAATAAGAGTATCTATCATTGGGATAAAACTCTCATAGAAGGGCTCGACTCTCGCGACCCTTCGGTCCGGATACTCGATCAATGCCGGATTGGTCCCATCCTGACTGGCGATACGACGGATTTGGGTGATGGCCCACCCGTGACTGCGATGTTGGTGCAAAATACCAATCCAGCTGTGGTGGCCCCAGAATCTGCCAAGGTGCGCGAAGGGCTGTTGCGTGAAGACCTGTTCTTCTGCGTACATGAACAATTCATGACTGATACCGCGGTTTATGCCGATATTCTCCTGCCNGCGACCACTTTTCTAGAACATAATGATGTGTACCAAGCCGGCGGCCACCAACATATCACGCTAGGTCCCAAGCTAATTGAGCCTGTTGGTCAATCTCGGTCAAATCACGAGGTGATCTGTGGATTGGCCGAACGCCTTGGTGCAACCCATCGGGGGTTTGCCATGACTGAGTGGGAGATTATCGATGAAACCCTAAAAAAATCAGGATGGGACAGCGCCGACGAGTTGCGGAACAACCGTTGGATCGATTGTCAACCCAGCTTTGAAGATGCTCATTTCCTGAATGGCTTCGCATTTAAAGATGGAAAATTCAGATTTGCTCCTGACTGGGCTGCAGAGGGACCCAATCACTCAATCCTGCCGAAGCTGCCGGACCACATGGAACTAATTGAATCGGCAAACGCCACACATCCGTTCCGACTAGTGACGTCACCGGCCCACAACTACCTCAATACTTCTTTTACAGAGACCCAAACATCTATTGAAAAGGAACACCGGCCAACTATCAAACTATGCAGCCAAGATGTCAGTGATCTACAGTTAAAGGAGGGCGACAAGGTAAAAGTTGGGAACAAGCGCGGTGAAATCATCGTTCACTTGGAAGTCGCAGAAAGCCAACAATCCAAAGTCGCAGTGATCGAAGGCATTTGGCCTAATCGCGCTTTTGAAAACGGGATTGGCGTCAATACCTTAATTGGTGCAGACGCGGGGCCGCCTAATGGTGGCGGAGTTTTTCATGATGCTGCTGTGTGGATAAAACGTGTGTGAACATCTCTCCAATACAACTACTTCGTGTAACAACGATTTACGTTCTGCCCCTACCAAATAGCAAACAGCCAAACAAAAAATGCTGATTAAGACAACGCCTCAATGGCAAATTTCAGAATCCAACGCAACGCCCGAAAAAGTATTCTGGAACCGCCGAGAATTCTCCAAGCGTGTGGCTGCTGGACTGATCTCTACTACATCCGGCGTAGGCTTGGCAGCTGGGCTAACAATGTCTCAGAGTTGCGCTGCCAAAGATTCTCTTGCCGAATTGTTGCCTGCACCTCTCAACAAGCGATACAAAGTTAAACGCCCCATCACGCCGAGGCGCCTTGCAACCACCTACAACAACTTTTTTGAATTTGGTTCGCATAAAGACATCTGGAAAAGCGCCATGCAACTTCCGCTGCGGCCATGGGAAATNCGCTTNGATGGTTTGGTGGAAACCCCCGTTACGCTGGATTTCGATGACGTGGTCGGGAAAATACCGCTAGAGGAACGTCTACTTCGCCATCGTTGCGTTGAAGCTTGGTCAATGACGGTGCCGTGGACTGGGTTCCCTCTCCAACGGCTGATTGACATTGCCAAGCCGCTACAAAAAGCAAGATATTTAAAAATGTCCGGATTTGAAATGCCAGATATCGCTCACGGTCAGCGNCAAACATGGNTGCCCTGGCCTTATGTCGAAGGAATCACCATGGCAGAAGCTGCCAACGAATTGGCTATGATAGTTGTCGGCGCCTACGGGGAGCCACTGCCCCATCAGAATGGAGCACCATTAAGATTGGTTCTACCGTGGAAGTACGGATTTAAATCCATCAAATCCATACAACGCTTTACGTTTACCGAANACCGTCCAATAAGCTTTTGGGAACAAATAGCTGGTAACGAATACGGGTTTTGGGCAAATGTTAACCCGCAAGTGCCGCACCCAAGATGGAGCCAATCAACAGAGCAAGTGCTAGGTACCAAGGAACGAATCCCTACACAAATTTATAATGGGTATGGGGATTTCGTCGCCCATCTATACGATGGTCTTCAAAATGAGAACCTTTTTGTGTNATGGATCTTTTGAGGCCTAGTTCATGCCGACTGCANCACACGCTCTGATAATTTTTGATTGTGATGGCGTCCTGGTTGACTCAGAGCCGATCGCCAACCGTATTTTNTCCACCTTTTTGAACAANGAGGGCTACNAGTGTTCGTTTGCAGAGTCTGTTAAAAAGTTCGTTGGGAAAGACCTCCCTTCCATCCTTCGNCAAGTAGAATGTGAGTTGGGCAGACANCTTTCAGAAGGGTTTATGCAACGCCTTCAGACAGAAACTTATAAGGCATTTAAGAAACATCTTAGACCGGTTGACGGGATTGAAATGGTATTAGATCAAATAGCTGCGCCTAAATGTGTCGCATCATCTGGAAATATGGAGAAAATGAACCTAACCCTAAATTTGACAGGACTGCGTCATCATTTTGGGGACGCGATTTTCAGTGCGCATCAAGTAGCACAAGGCAAACCTCATCCTGATCTATTTCTGCATGCAGCACNCCATTTCGGGGTGTCTCCGCATCTTTGCACTGTAATAGAAGACAGCGTACCTGGGGTAGTGGGCGCACGCGCTGCTGGAATGACCGTTCTCGGATATGCTGGGGGAAAATACATACCACCAAGACACGATCAATCCTTGAATGAAGCAGGGGCTCAGGTTTTTTTTAGTATGAGAGCACTTCCCGGACTGCTCGGTATAAAACCTCTCTAACACTGGAAGGGCTAACTCTGATTAATAGCTTTCAGGACTGAGTAACTAGTCGGAGCATTGTATTTCTATGGTCGTATCACCGGTCGAGAACCAAGATGGCATCGCTTTCGTTGAAGGTGAATACTTGCCAATTAGCGAGGCGAAGATCCCAATACTAGACTGGGGATTTCTCCGATCCGACGCCAATCAGGATACCATCTCCGTTTGGAAAGGTATTTTTTTCCGATTGGAGGACCATTTAGATAGATTCGAAAGAAACGTCGCCAAGCTCCGAATGATATGCCCATACAACCGCAGCCAAATACGCTCCATAATGCGAGAATGCGTACGCCGCTGTGGCTTTAGTGATGCGTATATTCAGATCATTGCAACACGCGGGATACCGCCAAGCGGAGTCCGGGATCCACGTCGCTGTCAAAATAGATTCTATGCCTTTTGTCTTCCCTATGTATGGATCGCAACCGCAGAACAGCAACAAAATGGACTGAAATTAATTGTAAGTTCAATCCAAAGAATTCCTGCAACGTCTGTTGACCCCACGCTAAAACATTACCATTGGCTAGATTTTGAAATGGCGTTATTTGAGGCATACGAGCAGGGTGGTGATACAGTTGTTCTTGTAGACCAAAACGCTTGCGTGACCGAAGGCCCCGGTTTCAACTTATTTATGGTGAACAGCGGAGCTGTTATAACGCCAAAAAATGGGGTTCTTGACGGTATGACCCGACAGACCCTTTTTGAACTATGCTCAGAGCTAAACGTACCATGCGAACAAAAAGCAATTCCTGTTAGCCAACTAATCGGGGCAGATGAAATATTTCTCTCTTCGACCGCAGGCGGGCTGCTTCCTGTGACTTCCGTAAACGAACACACTATAGGCAAAGGTGTGCCGGGGCCCATTTCCCAGCGACTACGGAAGCAATATTGGAAAAAACGAGAATCTGGCTGGCACGGAACGCCCGTCTGACCCTAGCGGTATCGGCTTAACCCATCGAATACTCAAAACCCGGTTTCGGCAACTTTCCGGAGCAAGAAATCGCGGAAAACAGAAATACGTCGGGAATCNCTCAACTCAGANGGATAAACAAAATAGGCATCTGCTGATGGTATTTGTTCTCGATCTAAGATACGAACCAGATTTGCTTGTTGGTTAGAGAGAAATGTTGGCAAGGTCGCGACACCAATTCCATTTTGAACACACCGGAGCATCCCATACACGTTATTGACAGTGAGTGACGGCTCAAACTCCGATGTTATCGCGCAAAGCTCGTCGACTAGCCAATTATGTCCGGCGAAAGGAGATGGCATCTCNGAACCAAAACTGATGACGCGGTGTTCGGTAAGTGCCTTCATACTCATTGGAGTCCCAAATCGATTTAAATATGACGGTGCAGCGTAGATGCCAAGATGACCCGTAAACAAACGTCGTTGTATCAAATCTGCCTGTGTCGGCGGCTTAACTCGAATCGCAACGTCAGCCTCCCTCATTGTTAAGTCTAGCTCAACNTCTGCCACTAGAAGACTNACNGCNATATCAGAATATAAATCGATG
Organism: Rhodospirillaceae bacterium; assembly: GCA_002712985.1. Lineage (GTDB taxonomy): Bacteria > Pseudomonadota > Alphaproteobacteria > UBA7887 > UBA7887. The sequence continues at coordinate 13,816 of PAVD01000036.1, read as the reverse complement.
AATTCGCCTATGTGTTCTGTGAGCCAGAGAGAACCGAAACCAACAGTTGTTGTAATGCGCAATGGTCCTTTTGGTTGTTCCCTGCTTTCTGTCAATTTCGCTTCTGTCATCACCAACTTGGCAGAAACATCACGAACAGACGTCAGCAGAACCTCTCCTTGCTCAGTCAGAAGCAACCCTCGCGCATGGCGATGGAATAGAGTTATGTTTAATGACTCCTCAAGGCCCCTGATCTGGCGGCTCACCGCAGACTGACTCAAATTGAGAACGCCACCCGCATGTGTAAAACTGCCGGTTTCAGCCACTACATGAAAAATTCTAAGTTTATCCCAGTTCATCCTGTCCGACTTAACAACGGCCCCTAATCATTAATCCTTTTCTACCGTAACACGTTACAATTACTCAGCAGCCCGCGCAGAAACATCAGAAATTTTGAGGTATTTTTCTGCCTCTAGCGCTGCCATGCAACCGGAACCGGCTGCCGTTACCGCCTGGCGGTATGTTTTGTCTTGGACATCACCTGCGGCGAACACGCCAGCGACATTAGTTTCGGTAGTGCCAGGCTTCGTATTTATGTAGCCATCTTTATCCATATCTAAGTCACCCTTAAATAAAGTCGTGTTCGGCGAATGCCCAATGGCAATAAACAACCCATCGATTGGGAGATCCCGCGTGCCGCCGCCGTTGACGCTTCTAAGTTTGACGGCCACAACAGACTTTGGTTTGCTCTTCCCCAACACCTCCTCCACTCGATGTTGCCATAGAACTTCAACACGCTCGTTCGCGAACAGACGATCCTGTAGTATTTTTTCTGCCCGCAACTCATCACGACGGTGAATAAGCCATACCTTGCGAGCAAAGTTAGTTAGAAAAAGTGCCTCCTCAACTGCGGTGTTCCCACCACCGACGACCGCAACGGTCTTATCTCGGAAAAAGAATCCGTCGCAAGTAGCACAAGCCGATACTCCAAATCCCTGATACTGGCTCTCACTGTCCAGTCCAAGCCATCGAGCTTCCGCCCCAGTACTAAGTATTAGAGAATCTCCAGAATACTGGTTCCCAGAATCACCGATGCAAAGAAAGGGGCGTCGGTTAAACTCCACTTTACTCACTATGTCTGCAACCATTTCTGTTCCGACAACCTCAGCTTGTTTTTGCATCTGTTCCATTAGCCAAGGCCCCTGAACAATATCCGCAAAACCTGGGTAGTTCTCCACATCAGTTGTGATTGTCATCTGACCTCCAGGCTGCAGCCCATGCACTAAGAGAGGCTTTAAATTTGCCCGAGCAGCATAAATGGCTGCCGTGAGACCAGCCGGTCCAGATCCCAATATTAGAACCTTGCTATGTTTTGAATTTGCCATACACCCACCAAAAACCGGAATATAAAATCCAACCTAGCACTAAGCCAGACAATAAATAAAATATTAACTAATAACTTCCGAAAAACCGTACTCCGTACGCCGCTTCATCAACATCCAGTAATATCCAGAACTTCTTCACCACTCCCAGATCGTTTGCCAAGCCTCAGAGGCAATTGATTTTACCTACCGACTCAACTTTCGTCTAGCAAACGTGGGCTAGCCCAATGCCGGGTAAATTCTTTTTAAAGCTTGACCCCTCTTTCATGCCTACGACAATAGGACGATGCTACTTTCAAAGTTAACAGGTCACAAAAGTTGTCTCATTTCTCTTCTAGCACTGGGTGCTTTCATGTGGATCCATGCGCAATCAAAAGACACACTCGCAGCAGAGATTCAAACCCAAACCCGTACTTGGAACCACATTGAAACCGTGTTGATGTCGGCCGAATACGGCGGAAGATCAGGGGTAATAGAACGTTGGACTCACTCCCCTTTGATTACTACCGTTGGTGCTTCCGGAGCAGATCTGTCATTCATCAAATCACTTATCCTAAACTGGAACCAACTCCTGGCCGGAACCTCGATCCAGTTAGGGTATCGCGAAAACGCACAAGCTGATATTGGCGTCGTATTTGCTGACCGGGAAAACTTCAAAGAGATCTCGGCCATGTATGGCTTTCAAATTGTTGAAGGGGGTGTTGGATTTGCTGGCACGATAGCCAACTATCATCATCAAACAAAAATGGGACTTGTGTTAATTGACGACTCCCTGCCAGAACGGGAGCGTAAGGCAACGATTGCACAGGAACTTTATCACACTCTTGGGCCAATTAATGATTCGCCCTATTTCCCGTCCAGTGTTTTATTTGAAGACACGGGGAAGGCATCAAGTGCTATTAAGTTGGCAGAAATTGACAGAAAACTACTGAAGTTTTTGTATGAGCACCTGAAACCTGGTGACCTACAACCGCAGATGCGCACCGCATTTGACAAGTTTTGGGATAAGCAAGAATAGGACTACAGGCACCCTATTATCGGTGCTTCTGTGTAAACGAGCGAGAAAATGGCTAACTCGAAGAAAAACAAGGCTAAACACCCCACTCAAACCGAATACTGGAAAAACTTAGTCACGACGGATTTCGTCACCTTTGATCCCGAACAAACAATCGCCATGCTACCCGTAGGGGCAATAGAACAACACGGACCTCACCTCCCACTCGGCACAGATTCGTACATCATTGAGAGTTTGGTCGAAGGTCTTTTGAAAAGAAAACACCACCAGATAAACCTGTTCGCCCTACCACCGATGTTAATAGGCCATAGCTGTGAACACAGTGATTTTCCTGGAACACTCTCAGCTGATGCAGAGACTTTGATAAACCTCTGGACAAATATTGGAAAACAAGTATCCAAATCCGGAATCTATAAACTGCTAATTCTAAATAGCCACGGCGGCCAACCGCAAGTGGTCGATATAGTGGCACAACGTCTCCGTTCACAAAACCAAATGCTTGTTGTAGGCACAAACACTTTTCAACTTGGGATGCCCTCCAATCTTTTTAATTGCAAAGAACTTCAACATGGATTGCACGGTGGAGAAATTGAAACATCTATTATGCTTCATCTCCATCCCGACTTNGTCCGCATGGACAAAGCCGACAATTTTATTCCAGCATCAATCCGGATGGAAAAGACCTATTCCCGCTTGGCTCCCGGTGGCTCTGCAAAGTTTGCCTGGCAGGCACAAGATATTCACAAATCTGGCGCTTTCGGAGATGCAACAAAAGCCGACCCAGAACGCGGATCAATCCTCATCCAATATATGCTGGATGAAATCTCCCTTATATTGAAAGATATGTCAGAGTTTCCAATTTCGGACCTTAAACATGTCTGACAAATCTCTTGTCAGTTCAAATGAGGTTTGGCTCGCTATTCAACAGCGTGTTCGTGGAATTCAAACAAAATCGATAGAAATTAGCGAAACCGGTCTATGGCATGCGGAAGCAAAATTATCCGCCGAAGCAAAACAGCTGCTTAACTTGTACGCACCTGTAGTCGCTACCTCGAAAAAGCAAAGCTTGGTAGTCGCTCATCTTGGACAAAGCCTTGATGGGTATATATCTACCGTAAACGGTGATTCTCATTATGTTAATGGCACAGAAAACATCATCCATCTGCATAGAATGCGCGCTTTATTCGACGCAGTCTTGGTCGGTGCAAATACCGTGGACATTGATAACCCTACATTGACCACCCGTCTTGTCTCCGGAGACAACCCTGTTAGGGTTGTTATTGATCCACAGTGCAGGCTGGGNCCCACTCATACGGTATTTACTGATGATTCAGTTCCCACAGTATTATTATGTGCAATGGGTTCNAGAAATAATCGTCTTTCAGAAAATAACCATGTGGAAATCATCGGCATACCAGCCACTAACGAGGGACTGCCAGTCAGGGACTGTATCAGGGCGCTACGTTCGCGTGGCCTTTTGCGCCTGTTTGTAGAGGGCGGTGGCGACACGGTGACAAGATTTTTCAACGAAGGAACTCTTGATAGGCTACAAATCAGTGTTGCCCCGACAATCTTCGGGTCAGGTCGACCTGGATTGTGCCTCCCACCGACACCAACTGCCCAAGAGGCATTCCGTCCGAAACACTGCAGTCATTTTCAACTAGGGGACGACATTTTGTTCGATTTCGAATTGACAAAAAATCTGGTTCAGCAATAGGACGTCATGAACTGGGCCAAGCCCATAAATCTGTATGACCAACCTTAAGACGCGATTGTCCCCGATCTACTGCTGCCAACCTAAATTCAAGCCAACTAGAAATTAGATCGTCAGAGCCTTCACAGCCTGTGTATGGCAAATCGTTCCAATCACTTATCAATCGCCTTTGCAGCATGGCTTCATTNGTCCCNAGGAACCATGGACTTGGTGCAGTAATACATTCATATCCGTTAGCAGAAAGTATCTTAGCCAGTGCTGAGATGGCACCAGAACCGAGAGCAGGNCCNAANCCCTTGTCACACCGTTGNTCACGATTAAGCGTATCCAGGACAAACTGATCAGTTGGATGAGAAGGAGTAAACTGTATTGCTCCATCGTAATTGAGACAAGCATAGAGACTTGCCCTAAATCTGGAACACCAATCCACAAGATTCATACACCACTCAACGGAAACTAGATCAAGAAAAGCGGAAACTGTCACCAAATCCACGTGACCTGAACGCTTCTTGAAACCTGCAGCTAAATCGCAATGTTCAAAAGCGGCTACGTACTCCCGATCGTCCCTAAACATCTTTAAATAGTCTGAATCCATTTCTATCGATAAATCGTGCTGGGCTGCCCACTGCGACAACCTCGCCCTTCCCTCCAAAATTAACGGTAGAGAAAAGTCTATTAAGTTCCAGGACTGTTGCGATGTTAAATGAGGCGCCAGTGCCCGAAAGCAATTTCCCGTCCCTGAAGCCAGGTCAACAATAGAAATCCGATCATATTGTTCTGACCACCGGCTAATCTGCTTTATCAAATTTTGGTCGCGCGCAGTCGAGTCTGCACTTTCTCGTAAATTCAACCAACTAGCCGTAAATTCACTCATTTTTTGTTAGATTAATTAGTGTCTCTTCCATGCAATCAACCACCGTTGACCATGATCTTCGTACGAGTCTGCACCCCCTTGCACCTCCTTTAAGTCGATAACGCAGCCTGGGCTCATAAAAAAAACGTCTCAACGCCGATGCCAGAGCTCTACTGTCACCTGCCGGTACCAAGAGACCAGCCTTTTCTGGAACTGTCACCGGCACGGCACCAACACCAGTAGCTACNACNGGAATNCCAGATGCCAAAGCTTCAGCAATGGCCATCCCGTAGCCTTCATANTACGACGCTGACACGAATAAATCGGTACACCGAAAAACTCCACCCATTTTTGATGTGCTAAGAGTTCCTGCAAAACATGTTCTGTTGAGAATGCCAAGTTTTGCAGCGTAGTTTTGCACACACACACTTGTTTGTTTATCGCGCCCTAAATCCCCCACGCACGTTAAAGTCCAGGGGAACATTCGAAGTGAAGCCAAAGCAGTCAACAATACCTTATGGCCCTTACGTGGTGTTAGGGTGCCTACACATAAAAGACTCAAGGAACTTGTTCCCGACCCAACCGAAATTGGCATCTCACCCACGCCCGGCTCAATCACATCGATATTTTTCCTGGGAACCCCGTAGTCCCGTGTCAACGTAGCCGCCGTCGTCGAACTCGTCACTATAACATGAGTACACGCGCCAAGCGCCCTTCGCTCACGTATTTCGAATTGTGATTTTTGCGCAGCGGTCAGTCCTGTTTCTTCAGCCAAAGGATGATGAACCAGTCCGACCACTAACAATCTTTTCGAATGTTTCTCTACAGACTCTGCCAAAGGGGCCAATGCNAGCCCATCAATAATCACTATACTANCGTCAGGTATTTTACCTATTTTTTGAGAAGCCTCTTCTAAGTCATTAGACCGAGGGAAAGGGAAAGTATTAGCTAGTAACTCGCATTTCACATCCCAACCACGTCCGGATAAACCATCCAGGATGTATTTATCGTAAATATACCCCCCTGTAAGAGTGTCCAAATCACCAGGTATAACGAAATGCAACTCTCGCAATTTTTCCTCTTATGCCCCAGGAAGAAACCTTCGTTGTATAGAAAACCGGAAAATTACTCTCGATGGATAAACGAGAACTCAATCTACTCCTACTCCTAGCACCCCTTCATAACGAGCCCATGCTATATGCGACTCGTGAAGGGTAACCGACATTTCGGTCAACCCGGAAGCATCACTCCCCAAAACACCCGCATCAATTCTATCAGAAATTCGGGAATATATTACTCCGGCCAAAAGCTCTGTTGTAGTATTGGTGCCAGACAACGAGGAAATTTCATCAAGATTTTGGTAATTAAATTCACCGAGCACGTCCTTCAAGGCGGATGCCGCCAATCCTATATCTATCACTAAGCCATGTTCGCTGAGAGAAGGTCGACGAAACTCAACATCTACAACGTACGTGGCACCATGTAGACGCTGCGCCGGGCCAAATACTTGCCCCGTAAAGCTGTGAGCAACCATAAAATGATCTCGGACTGATACACTATACATTACGCGCTTTCTCCCAAACCGAGTTTATTGTTTGCAACATCGGGATAAACAATACGATGGCATAGTTCCCCTTTTGCCGTGGCAGCCAACCTCTGCATCGTTGCAGGCAACGTTTCAAACTCACTCTGCCCGGAAATTAAATTGTCGAGGACATCATCGGATAGGAGATCAAGCGCCAGAGAAAGACGCCGTCTCGAAGTCCAACGGGTTCGTTGCGCTACTCCTACCATCCCGACCTGCGAAGACTGTAGTCGTAGACGCTTAGAATGGAACGCTTCTCCCAAAGGCACTGAAACCTCGCGATTTCCGAACCAACTCAACTCCAACACTGTCGCCTCCGCGCCAGCTAGCCCAAGAGCTGTTTTCAAACCTTCCGATGATCCAGTGGCGTGGATAACCAGATCTCCGACACCTATCGCCGCACCAGGCTCAGCAAATTCAATGCCGAGAGCATTTGCAATTTTTGCTTTACAAGTGTCTGTATCCACCAGCATTACGTGTGTTCCGGGAATCTGGCTAGCCAGAAATGCCACCAAACATCCAATGACCCCGCCGCCAACAACAATGATATTGGCTCCTATCATAACTGGAGCGTCCCATAGCCCATTGATAGCCGTTTCCATATTTGCCGCAAGTACGGCACGAGCCTGAGGCACGTTTGGTGGCACTGACAATACTGACTGGATTGGTACCACATACCTATCCTGATGTGGGTAGAGACAAAAAACGATTTGGCCCAGTAACTCCGATGGACCTTTTTCGACGCGACCCACATTTGCGTAGCCGTATTTGACCGGACCGGGGAAATTGCCCTCTTGAAACGGCGCACGCATAGTTTGATATTCGCTGGGCGGAACATTGCCCATGAATACGAGGCTCTCGCTACCGCGGCTAATGCCGCTAAACAACGCTTTGACCATTACCTCATCGGGACCCGGATCAACCAGCTGTGTGGCAACTATCTGCCCTTTGCCTGGTTCTTGTACCCAATAGGCACGAGCGAGATTGTTGTCAGTCATAATGGCCTACTCCAGAAATGAATGTCCTCCAACTTAGAGGAGCAATATCATGGCACAAGCTTGTGACTCTTGCATTCCACTAGAAAACAGGGCCATTCTTCAAATCAATACCTACGACAGAAACTTGTCAGATGCCAATACTTGAAACCTGGAAAACGAGAACACGGGTATCCCGGTCTACCACCAGCGCCCTTGTCCATTTCGGTATCGCCATCATCATAGTCACAGTTTCGGTTACTCTTATAATGGAGGAGCTAGAACTCCCAAAACATGCTTTATTCCAAGCACTTGGAATATTTGGCGCTTTATCAGGCATTCTATTCTTTGGTAAAAGAAAACCAATACTGACCCGCTCCTTTGGCGCAGCAAACCGTATTACCCTTGTACGGGCATACATGACTTCTATCCTCGCAAGCCTGATTGGCAGTGCGACACAACTAACCGAAAAAGAAATATGGATACTAGTTCTTTTCGCTGCAGTGGTGCTCGTTTTGGATGGGCTCGATGGATGGGTTGCCCGTTATTTTCATACAGGGAGCACGTTTGGTGCTGCCTTTGATCTTGAGGTAGATGCTCTTTTCATCCTTATACTAGCGGTCATAACATGGGAGCTTAACAAAGTGGGGTCGTGGGTTCTACTGATCGGTGTGATGCGCTATTTATTTGTTGTTGCCGGCTGGGTGATTCCCGCACTTCAACAACCCCTGCCATCAAATCAACGTCGACGGGTGATTTGCCTGATACAAGCCGGAGTGCTGTTATTCGCTTTATGTCCTGTTATCAGTCCAGCTACAGCCAGCCTGTTTGCGATGTTGGCGCTTACACTGCTTGTTATCTCATTCAGCCAAGATATCTATTACCTAGTTTGTAACACATCTTCCCCCGGAGACACGCCGTGAAGAAATTCTACAGAGTTTTTGCCGTACTCCCTTTTCTTGGAGCAGTGGCACTGAGCACCAATATAAATATTAATAGCCTCCAAGCTGCACCTACAGAATATATTATAGATCCCGAACATTTTAGTATCGGATTTCTAGTTGATCATATCGGCTATGCAAAAATACTTGGGATGTTCCTCGAAGCGGAAGGTACTTTTAACTTTGATGAGGAAAACTTGTCGTTATCAAACCTGAGTGTAGAAATTTATACCATGAGTGTGTTTACAAATCATAAGAAACGCGACAATCATNTACGCGGACCCGATTTTCTGAATGCCCGTGAATTTCCGAAAATGACTTTTTCAGGAACATCCGTTGAAAGAACAGGAGATCGTACCGGAAAAATAAATGGCTTTTTAACGTTGTTAGGAAAATCACTGTCCCTGAGCCTCGACTTCACCTGGAATAAAAGTGCCGTTTACCCGTTCGGACACCGGAAACATACATTAGGCGTCTCCGCGCGGGGAAGTTTCCAACGTAGTGCTTACGACATGAATTACGCCGTGGGAAATGGCTGGGTGGGGGATAACGTCGAGTTGATTGTCGAATTTGAGGCCTACCGGCAAGAATAGTTCATCATTATAGATATCAAAAACACATGCGGGAATGGATAAAACCGGTCGGGATTGTTGCCGCCCTAATATTCTTGAACACATCCCTCAGTTTTCACAACGTTTGGCCAACACCCTGGATTACAGTCCGACCCGAAATTTCTGTGGAAGCCGCAGTCATTCTCCTTTGTATTTGCGTGTATAGCGCTGCTTTTGCAAGCTCCGTGGGGCCGAAAACACGATATCTCGTGGCAACTCTGCTTCTTCTACTAGTTATCGGACGGTATGTCGATGTTACGGCGCCCTCCTTATTCGGACGACCTGTATATCTGTACTGGGACGTACAACATGTTCCGCGCGTCGTCGCCATGATTCTTGATTCCGCGGGCCGTTCGTTTGTTTTCGGTGTCCTCCTTTTGATAGTCGTCACNATAATAGGCCTGTTATTCGGCTTATCTCAGATACTGCGACTTCTTTGGGAGGCTTCCCAAAATCCCAAGCTGCGATTTCTTTTATCAAGCCTTTCGCTCTCTATTCTTGGACTTTATGTGGTGGGAATGGCAAGCCGAGATATCAACACCGAAAGGTGGTTCTCCATTCCGGTCAGTTATATGTATACCCGTCAACTTAGTTTTACCTATGACGCCTTTTCGAAACAGATACCAGTCGACCTGCCGGTTCCATCGGTTGTTATTGAGTCGGACCTTGCCCAACTTAAGAGCCGCGATACCTACCTGTTTTTTCTCGAGTCTTATGGTGCGACGGTTTTAGGTAAAGAAGGATTTATCAAAAGCTTAAACCCGGCAGTAGAAGTTTTATTAGAAAGTGCAGACACCTACGGATGGCATATTGCTACCGCCCTGTATGAGAGCCCTACTTTTGGCGGTGCGTCGTGGCTAGCACATGCAACTCTGATGACGGGAATATGGATTGACAGGCAAGAGAAATACCAGGCTTTAATGACCACTGAACGCCCGAACTTAGCGACGTACTTTCGAGATGCTGGGTATCGTACAGTTGCACTTATGCCTGGCCTAAAAATGCTATGGCCCGAAGGGGCATTTTATGGATACGATAAGATTTGGAATGCTGACCAGTTAAAATATACTGGGCCTGAGTTTGGTTGGTGGCGCATTCCCGACCAATACAGCCTGGCCCATTTTTACGACGTAGAAGGCACAGATAGCAGCCGTAATCCGTTGTTTGTTTTCTTTGCGACAATTTCCAGTCATATGCCGTTTGCGCCGATACCACCTTACCAAGAGAACTGGGATCGAATTCTTTCCTACAACCCCTACGATGAAAAACTACTGCCCCTTGGTACAGGACCTTCAGTTAACCCTAAAACCGCACGATTAGCATATGAAAAGGCTATAGATTACGAACTACGTTTGCTAGCAGGATTTTTAAGAAAAACAGCCTTTCAGAAACCTGTCATTATTGTCCTTGGTGACCACCAACCACCAGCGCTAGTTTCGGGACGAGGTGCTTCCTGGCTCGTTCCAGTTCATGTATTCGCCCGGGACGAGGCTACCATAGAACCATTCTTCCAAGCCGGCTTTGCGCGTGGATTCGAGCCTACAGGTCTGACGCTTGGGCGTTTAAACGGTTTACACGAACTAATATTGAAGGGATTTGATTCAAGTTGGCGGGCCCAAGCAGATGAGAAGTGAAGTTCACGTAAAGGAAGCAATGGCAGCGAATGTGGTCCAAAAATCAAAAAAAGCCACTCTAAAGAGTATATTTATCGTATTGGCAACTGCCGTCAGCACCCTGTTTCTCTGTTACAGCGTTGATCACGAGGATATCTTGCCAGAGGTTGCCCATTTGATAAACGGGATAGCCTATAGCCCCTATCAACGATGGGATTCTCCCTCGGACCCAACGCTAAAACAAGCCGAGATAATTCAAGACATCCAGCAAATTGCTGCCGTCGCAAAGATGGTAAGAACGTATAGCGCACAAGATGACGTAGTAGATCTTGCGATAGAAACGGCGAATTCCAGCTTACATGTCATACCGGGTGCCTGGACAGGGGTAAATCCGCAACATGACAGCCAAGAACTAGATGCCCTAATACGGCTTGGGCATACTCATAAGAATATTAAACGTTTATTGGTGGGCAACGAAGTCTTGCTTCGTCAGTCCCTCTCTGTCGACACTGTCCAACAATACATTGAAAAGGTACGCGCTGGAACAAAGAAGCTAGTAAGCGTCGCGGAACCATGGCATGTCTGGCTTTCCAATCCAACACTAGCTCACAGCGTCGATTTCCTTGCNGTCCATATNCTCCCGTATTGGGAGGGAATCCCCGTGGACCAGGCAGTCCCGTATGTAGATCAGAGGCTGAAACAGGTTCAAAAAGCATATCCAGGCAAACCCATCCTCCTAGCAGAAGTTGGTTGGCCTTCAGCAGGGAAAATCCGTGGGGCAGCAAAACCATCTAAAGGGAATCAAGCTTATTTTGTCCGTACATTTATCGCACATGCCAAGAAACACAATATTGATTACATTTTGCTTGAGGCCTATGACCAGCCTTGGAAACGCCAAATAGAAGGTCAAGTAGGTTCGCACTGGGGCGTATTCAATGCGTCCCGCGAGCCAAAATGGCCTTTAGCCGCTCCGCTCAGGCCAAACAGTCAATGGTTGCCGTGGGCCTTCATTGTAGTTCTTGTTGGTGGAATATTTCAGTTTATCTATCTTTATCAGTGGCCTCACCTACGTATTTGGCAAGCTGTTATCCTAGGCCTTTGCTTTCAAGCATGGGCCATCGGGCTTCTATGGCCTTATATTTCACTGTCCAATCAGTATTTGAGCTATTTAGGACTTATCGTCTGGGTTGTATTGAGCATGGCGCAGTTCCTGCTATTTGCTCTTCTTGCCGTTGATCTCGTCGAATTGGCAAACGTACTTTGGCACAAACCTCTCCGGTGCCTGCAAAATATGGGCCTACCTTCGACATACGAGGAACCGTTTGTTTCTATTCACGTAGCGTGCAGCGACGAACCTCCCAACATCGTATCCCGAACCCTGGCAGCGCTATCCCAACTTGACTATCAGAATTACGAAGTAATCGTAGTTAGCAACAACTGCAGTAATCCAAGTCGCTGGAAACCTATTCGCGACCATTGCTCACAACTGGGTCCGAAGTTTCATTTCTTACATCGTGATTATTGCCCTGGATATAAAGCAGGAGCACTCAATCTAGCGTTGAACGCCACAGATCTGAGTGCAGAAATTATCGCTGTAGTAGATTCTGACTACGTGGTTGATTCTGAATGGCTGCACACTCTGACGCCAGTATTTGAAAACCCTGATATTGGCATTGTGCAATCCCCCCAGGACCACCTAGTGCCCAAACAAAACGAGTTTCAGCGAAAATGCTTCTGGGAATATGCTGGGTTTTTCCAAGTCGGCATGATTCAGCGCAACGAAGCAAATGCAATAATTCAACACGGAACTATGGTGTTGATTCGGGAAACCGCGCTGAGGCAGGTCAACGGTTGGAGTGAATGGTGCATCACGGAAGATGCGGAGCTCGGGCTTCGATTGCTTTCCGCTGGCTGGGACTCGCTGTACGTACCGAGATCATTTGGGCGTGGACTGCTACCATCTGATTTCAGTGCGTACAAAACACAGCGCTTCCGATGGGCGTATGGCGCAATGACAATTTTAGGTCGATTTGGTCCAGCACTATTAGGTTTTCGGAAAAATCGCCTGAACATTGCACAAAAATATCACTTCATTGCAGGTTGGCTCCCGTGGGCCGCCGATGCGGGCGGGTTACTGTTTACGTTAGCCGCACTGGTCTGGACGGTTGCCATGTTGGCACTCCCTGATCGACTCAGTCCCCCTCTGGCTTTATTTTTGGTGCCTGTCTTAGTTGCTTTCGTGGCACGACAACTGCGGGATTATGTTCTTTACGCAATACGCGTAAAATGCTCCCTGAAGGATAGTGTCCGTGCCACCATAGCAGGGCAAGCGCTTGGGTACACTGTGGCACGAGCCGTGTTTGCGAGCGTGTTTCTAAGAAATGTAGCATTTCAAAAAACGCGGAAGCATCTATCATTCATCAGCCCGAACAAGGCTCTACGCAATGCAACCACAGAAATTGCAATACTTATCACGATCACGGCCCTGACACTCTTATATGGCCTGCGCAGCGACTTGAGAGATTCATCCAATATGTTGTGGCTGGCAATTTTAACGATACTGGCAGTACCTTACGCCTCTGCCTTCATGATGGCCTGCGGTGATGCGCGGGCCCGACTGCGAAGTCCATCTTCACCGGTCAGCATTGAAGAAATTCAAATCCATGCGCACACTGAAGGAAAGGACAAGAATACGGCTAACGAAGGTCATACAACGAAAGCCACAGTATGAAAATTAGGGGCATTCCATACCGGACAATTTGGCTCAACGAAGATGGTTGGCGCGTGAACGTTATCGATCAAACAAAACTACCACATGAATTCAGCACCATTACCTTATCGTCGGACCATGACGTGGCACACGCAATTCGCACAATGATCGTACGCGGCGCCCCTTTGATTGGTGCGGCTGCAGCTTTCGGCATTTGTCTTGCAATGCGAGAAGATGCATCCAACTCCAGTCTTGTAACTACCTGCAAACTACTTTCACGAACTCGGCCAACGGCCGTTAACCTGCATCGCACACTAAACGATATGAAAACGGCACTAATGAATGTAAGTGAACGCGAACGTGTCGCCACAGCCTATACGCTCGCAAATGATATTTGTTTAACAGATATAAAAACCAATCAGGCTATCGGCGAACATGG
>PAVD01000035.1 GCA_002712985.1 Rhodospirillaceae bacterium | reverse complement strand
GGAGGCACACCACATGTTTGTCGGGGAGAGTGGCGTTAAGCGCGTGATACAACGAACGGCGGAGTTGATGAAAAATCATGACACCTCCGATGTTAGACCGTTTGGGGGTATCAATCTGGATACCATTCAACGCTACATCAATTTCCATTATTCTGTATCACTTGACCTATTTGGCAGTGAACGGTCGGCAAATGCCTCGGTCTATTATAGTGCAGGTCTGAAGGGAAGGTATAACGAATCTAAGATTCATGATGATCACTTACTGCATGCTGCAACCCAGTCCGTTCCAGAATGGGAGAATGACTCACCTTCTATGGTAGAGATCCCTGCAATTAATGCGTTGAACGAGCGTTTACGTCAGGATTTTATTCAAGACTGCATCCGGGGTATGGCGCGCTGGAACAAGGTGCTACAGGAACATGATATTTCGATCCAGTTTTACTTGCCTCACGTAGCTTTCAATCGCCGAATCGGTGCATTTGCAGATTTTTATGTAACGCCGACAGGTGCTCCGCTAGAAGCCAATCAGTGGGAAAAGCAACGAACGGAATGGCTTCCGACTAATGAAGATAAGGATTTTGTAGCGAGTCTGATGCAGCCTGTAACTGGGCCAGGGGAAATTGCTGGTTGGATTTCTCCGCCATCGCGGGGTATCGATGGGCATACATTTGATTATGAGTATGTCCGTCTATCTTAAAATATAAGAAATTCGTATAGCTGGGGATTACACTTGGCATTCAGCTCCTCGGTTTCCGTCCCCGTTTGGTATCTTTTCCTTACCAAGATCACTGCCATCTTTTGGTATCAGGTTTAGCCTAGGTGCTTCCCCCAATGTCAAGGAACTTCTGTCGGCGTCGAGAACGAAGTTCTCCGTTTGGCACTTTAGTCAGCCTATTGATGATTGAATAAAGTGCTTCCCCCACATCCGCTATCACGTCTTTAGGTGCTCGATGTGCTCCACCTGTGGGTTCTTTCACAATTTCATCTATAATGTTAAGTCCGTGTAGATCTTCCGCCGTCAATCGCAGCGCTTCCGCTGCATCCACCGCCTTGTCTGCACTGCGCCAAAGTATGGAAGCGCAGCCTTCAGGTGATATGACCGAATACACAGCGTTCTCCAGCATGACCACATGATTTGCGCTTGCTAGCGCTATTGCTCCTCCTGAGCCTCCCTCTCCAATGATCACGCTAATTAGTGGTGCGCGTAAATTCAGGCATGCTTCAGTAGAGCGAGCGATAGCTTCTGCCTGCCCTCGTTCCTCGGCGCCAACACCAGGGTATGCACCCGGCGTATCTATAAAAGTAATTACTGGTAGACTAAATCGGTCAGCGAGTGTCATTAAACGGACAGCTTTCCGATAGCCCTCTGGTCGAGCCATGCCAAAATTGTGATCAACACGATCACTGGTATTACTGCCCTTTTCATGGCCTATCACAATAACTGAAAAGCCATGAAAACGGCCAAGGCCACCGATTATGGCTCTGTCTTCACCAAAACACCGATCCCCAGCGAGAGGTTCAAAATTGTCTATAAGACTATCTATGTAATCACTGGTATGGGGCCGCTCCGGATGACGAGCTACTTGCGTCTTCTGCCACGGTGTCAATTCAGAGTATGTCTGTTTTAAGAGACGTTCAGCTTTAGTTTGAAGTCGAGCAACCTCATCGATAATATTGAGATGATCAGAGTCGCTCAAATGGNGCAGCTCTTTGATCTTTCCCTCGAGTTCAGCAATTGGTTTCTCGAAGTCAAGAAACGTATTCATANNGATAATNCTATCATCCAANNCAAAANTGTNCACGTAGAAAAGNAATACATATTTATTTNNCGAACNGATTTTCACTCTGTAAAGGATGATGGGTTTGAACTAATTTGACCAGTCTGCTCTGAAGGACGTGTGTATATATTTGCGTGCTGGAAATATCCGCATGCCCTAGCATGGTTTGAACGCTTCTCAAATCTGCCCCATTGTCGAGAAGATGGCTTGCAAATGCATGTCGCAAAACATGAGGCGAGACTTTGTTTGGCTCAAGGCCGGCACGTTCTGCTAGCATTTTAAGGAGCTGTCCTACCCGTCTCCTAGTAAGTTGACCACTCGCACTTCTTGATGGGAATAACCATCTTGATTCGTTTTTCGGCTTAAAGAAGCGAAATCGCACGTCCAGGTACTGCGTAAGTGCTTGGGCAGCGGGTTCTCCAACTGGCACCATACGCTCCCGTCCGCCCTTTCCCTTGACAATGAGAGACAAGGAGTTTGGAGCTAGCGCGTTTAACGGAAGGGAAATAAGTTCCGAGATCCGGAGTCCTGTGGCATAGAGAAGTTCGACTACCGTAAGTAGCCTGAGTCCTTCGGCCCCTGGCAGATTTCTTGCTTCGGTGATCAACCTGTCTACTTCATTTTCATTTAGCACCTTTGGTAACGTGCGGCCACGGCGCGGTAGGCTGATTGTCGCGCAGGGATGATCAGTGCGCTGTTCCTCAGACTGTAGGAACCGAAAAAATTGCCTTAATGTTGACAAATGACGAGCTTGCGTACTCGGCCCACGACCAGAGTAGACTAACTTTGCTAAATAATTACGAACCTGTTGAGGAGTTGCTTTGGTTAAAGAGCAACCACTTTGATTAAGGTAAGCGCTGAAACCCCGAATATCACGATTATAAGCGGCAACAGTGTTTGCTGCTGCACCTCGTTCCGATACCATCATTTCCAAGAATGCCTCAATTGATTTTGCGTCTTTGTCTATCATTAGAGGCCGTTTTCAACTAATGCCTCAAAGGCGAGAGCCTGAGCGTGGTTTTCCAGCCCCACATGGCGAAGACTCCGAAGAACTGACCCTAGTGCAAGGGGCCCGGCCTCAACTGGGCCGCCTTCGCCAAGTGCCAACAGGCAGAGCAATATAGTGCTGCCAAGTTGTTTTGTTTTTGCAGCTTTGTTTAAACTATAACGGATGCCCACGCTTGGGACTTTGGTGGTGACTACAGTGGGCCCGCCCAGCAACAGATTCCAGCCGCTCTGACTGATGGTATAACCGAGCGCGTCGAGTANCACAAAAAGGCGGTTTGCTTGTTCNAAATTTCTCNAAGCGCCAGTCGTGTCTGAAANTGGAATNGTATTCCACCANCGCTCNGCCAACTGGGGGTACCAGCTTCTGGCTGTATCTACCTTTGTTATGACGACCAAGGGCATTAGAGAAGAAAGTACGTTATCAAAAATAGCGTCGATTTCCGCACTTTCATCAATAAAGTTCAACCAAAGTTGAAATTCCTCCGTGCTACCAGACGCCAGTAAGGCCCTGGAGATTTGTGGAGCGCCGTACGCGATTTGATTGTCAATCGGAAGTGTCAAGAAGGATTCGTTGTTCACAAGGGCGGCTAGAATAACATTCCCCGTGGTGAGAGAATTTCCCCAGGATGCCAGTAGGAGTGCCGCCCTTTGTTCAAACTTTTGTTTTTGCCTGCTCGCTTGGTGCAGGAGTGCCCGTCCCATAGCTCCGCCNATTCTCTCAGCCACTGTAATAGCGTTATCTAGTTCGTCCTCGTTAAATTTCATCAGTCGATAAAGNCGGCCAACATCGGTAGCGCTAAATGCACCCATCTCTGCTGCATGCTCAGCAGCGACTAAGCGAGTGGCCAGAGGTATAGTTGCGGATTCTGCAATAGCGCGCTGTATTGCTGGTCCGGCATGCAGTAACCAGTGATCCGGGATATGTTCCTCAGTGCCAAGCAGAAGCGCGAAATTGAGTGCATTCGGTGTGAGTGCAGTGGAGAGAGCAGATATTTCCCCAAGAGATAGGCTTCCAAGTTCTAAGAAGCCTGTGTCTAAATCATCATTTTGTTCGCGCAACAGGCTCAATGTTAAAGCTGCACGGGCAGTTTCACCATTCATCAATTGGCAAATAAATAATGCTTTTTGCCAGTAGAGACTTTCTCCATGTTGGACCTGAGTATCAACTAGTTTGCAGCCAGTCTCAATATCTCCCATTAAGAGTAGAACATCGGCGTTTAACTTTTTAATATCTTCTGTTATCGCGTTGTCCGGGACCTTTGATAAGAGTTCAACAAAAGATTCAAACTCCCCCAAATCAACTAATACCTTCAGCCGCACNTGCAGAAAGTCCAACGAATTGCCATTTTTTTTGGGAGGACGTGTAGACGATAGAACTAGAAGTTTTAGAAGATTATGACCTGCACGTGAACGAATTTTTGTTGGTATTTGTGACACCANCANCTCGACTTGATGCCGGTCGCTTCTATTCCATAAATCTGCACCTAGCCCACCGTCTCCCTCTGCCAAAAGTCCAATTGACTCGACATCAATTGCCTCTAATTCTCCAATAGAAATATCCTCTCTATTTTCGGTGTCGTCTTTCGGGTTGGGATAATTGAATGGTTTTGTGTCCAGGACTGAAGGTGTCGGAACGGATGGTTCCTGAGCTAAAGTCGTTGTTCTCGGGAACNCGAGCGGAATTGCAACTAGTGCAACACATAGTATCTTAGTTGGGGAAACGTTCATTCGGAATCACTTTTTCGATAGGTGCTGAAGGCGGCGGTATATCCCAAGTGAATAGAAATATTGTCCCTCCAATAAGGAAAAACACTAGCGCGATGCCGAGCAAGCGGTATAAAGCCTTCATTGCCAATACCGGGGTCGTGTGCACCTGGTGGTTAACAGCCACATATCGTCGCCTTTGTGGTATCTTTCAATTGTCGATGGGTCCCAATTTATCGGCTCAATGCCGACGATTCAACGCCTGGTACACGTTTGCTGAAAAAATGCAAAGGATTCGTTTGGATGAAGGCTACTAATGACCTGGAATGGGACATGCCTATCGTGTTGGTAGGCTTGATGGGTGCTGGTAAGAGTGCAATTGGGCGTCGGCTTGCGCAGCGGTTGGATCTAAATTTTATCGATGCTGATACTGAGATTGAATCCAAGTTTGGAAAAACTGTTTCGTATATTTTCGAACATTACGGGGAGGCAGAGTTTCGAAAACAGGAAAGGTGCATTATTCGACAGTTGTTGCATCGTCCCCCCCATGTGATGGCTAGCGGCGGCGGAGCTTTTATAGATCCGGAAACTCGTCACCTAATCCGACAAAACTCGTTATCCATATGGTTGAGGGCGAGTCTCGACGTTTTACACGGAAGAGTGCAGAGTCGTGACGACCGCCCCCTACTGCGAAGCGGTGAACCACGCTCTATTCTTGCCGCCTTAATAGGCGAGCGGTACCCAATCTACGCTTTGGCAGACGTTGTAGTTGACAGTATTGATGGACCTCACGACGAGGTGGTGAACAAAGTCGTATGGGCTATTTCCAACCATCGTAGGTTGCGGGGGCTACCAGAGGGTGGCTAAACTAAGAAAAGGGGTTTGGCAATGACTACACCTTCTAAAGTGACAGTCGCGCTCAAGTCAAACAGCTACGACATATTGATAGGTGACAATCTCCTGGAAGTTGCAGGAGAAGTGCTGCGAGAACGGTTNGGCTCTCGCCGGATTTTTATTGTAACTGAAGATCGGGTGGCAGGGCTCTACCTCGATCGGTTGCGGCACTCTCTTTTCGCGGCTCACTACGCAATTTCAGAGATTATCGTGCCAGGGGGTGAGGGTAGCAAAGAGTTTCACGTGCTCCAGGGGTTGATAGAGGATCTACTCGAGGCGGGTGTAGCAAGGGATTCTCTCATTATAGCTTTTGGGGGAGGTGTCATTGGGGACCTTGTTGGGTTTGCTGCTAGCATACTTCTTCGCGGCGTCGACTATGTTCAAGTACCCACTACCTTATTGGCTCAGGTTGATAGCGCAGTGGGCGGAAAAACAGGCATCAATTCTCCGCTCGGAAAGAATCTTATTGGCAGTTTTCATCAGCCCAAGCTGGTCCTTTCTGATACCTCATTACTCGACAGTTTGCCGAAGCGTGAACTTTTGGCCGGATATGCAGAGGTGGTGAAGTATAGTTTGATCGGCAATGCAAAGTTTTTTGGCTGGTTGGAAGAAAACGGCGTAGCGTTAGTTAGTGGTCAAAAATCAGCACGTGAACATGCCGTGGCGACCTGTTGCNAGATGAAAGCCGAAATNGTGAGCAAGGACGAACGAGAGGACGGACAACGATTGTTGTTGAACTTGGGACACACGTTCGGACATGCCTTCGAAGCGGACCTGGATTTTGACTCACGGTTGCTCCATGGTGAGGCAGTTGCAATCGGATCGCTTATGGCCTTTGATCTCTCCGCCCGTCTTGGATACTGTGCTGCATCTGCTTTGGAGGAAGTGCGCCTTCATTACGAAAAGGTGNAACTCCCCACCTTGCTACCACGTTTGAACGAACATGTATGGAGTGCGGAGCGGTTCTTATCGCATATGAATCGGGATAAGAAGGTAAGAAATGGAAAAAAAGTCCTGATCTTGGTGCGACGTATCGGAGAGGCCTTCGTTAACGACCAGGTCGGAGAATCCATTCTTCTTGACGTGCTCGACGCATATATTGACAGCTAACAGAATATTCGGTCCAGTACACTGAGGTATCGGCGTTCTCGGAGTTCCGAATAGAATTAGCGTGTTTCCGTGGTTTAGTAGTGTCAAGATTCTTTGGTGGGTTTGGTCAATTATTGGTCTACGACAATGGATGTGATTTTGACTTTGGCCGCAATTATGGTTCTGTTGTTCTTGTCCGCATTTTTGTCGGGTTCCGAGACAGCACTAACAGCGGCAAGGCGGTCCCGTATACATCAGTTAGAAATGGCGGGCGATAAGCGTGCTAATCTAGCCGCCCGTTTAATATCCCGGCGCGAAAGACTCATTGGAGCGATTTTACTCGGAAATAATGCTGTCAATATTCTTGCGTCGGCATTAGCTGCGGGTCTTATGATTAAATATGTTGGTAAGGCGGGCATCGCATACGCAACCGTATTGATGACTGTATTGATAGTAATCTTTGCTGAGGTCATGCCCAAAACATATGCGATTCGGCAAGCCGATCGTATGGCTCTTGCAGTTGCCCCATTTTTACGTCCGATGGTTTCCGCATTGGCGCCTATAACACAATGTATTCAGGGTCTGGTCCTATATCTTTTTCGACTAGTTGGTGCTGGAGGTGATAGCAGTTGGACGCAGTCTGCCTCCGATGAGATCCGGGGCATGTTGGATTATCATACAAGAGAAGGTAGCATGCGGAAGCACTACCGGGATATGTTGCGGAGTGTCCTTGATTTGGCCGACGTTGAGGTGGGTGAGGTCATGGTCCACCGTCGCGATATGGTGGCACTAAATATCGATTTGCCGGCGACAGACATTGTTTTGCAGGTACTGGAAAGTCGACACACTCGTTTCCCGGTATGGAAAAGTACTCCTGACAATGTAATTGGGACTCTGCACGCTAAGAGTTTATTACGTGAAGTAAATGCTCATGGTGGGGACTTAGCCGGTTTGGATGTTCTTACTTTGACAACAGAACCGTGGTTTGTTCCCAATACTACCAGCCTTGCAGATCAGCTCTCTGCCTTTCNAAGAAAACGTGCCCACTTTGCCCTTGTGGTAGATGAGTATGGGGCATTGATGGGATTGGTTACNCTAGATGACATCCTTGACGAAATTGTCGGTGACATTGTCGATGAGCAAAATGTTGCTATCGACGAGTCAGAACAGTTGTTGGTTTCGCTGCGCCCTGAGTCAGACGGATCTTACATAATTGATGGCGCAGCAACTATACGAAACTTAAATCGTGCCATGGAATGGAAATTGCCCGATGTGGATGCGTCAACCATTGCCGGTTTAGTAATCCATGGGGCAAAACGAATTCCTGATCCTGGTCAGGTGTTTCTTTTTTACGAGTTTCAGTTTGAAATTTTGGGAAGAGAGGGAAATCGCATTACCCGAATAAGGGTTTCGCCAGGTCCCATGAAACCAACCACGCTCTGAGTTGTTGTGTTTTTCTCCGGAAAGAACGGCAACGAAGTGCTATAGTACTNCCGGCGGGCTTCGAGAAAACTTCTAGTCCCTTAAGTGATTCTCATTTTGCAAAAACAAAGCCTCTTAAGGTTTATTGGTAAACAGCGGGCTTTCCACGCACGCTTATTCTCCAAAGTAAGCGTTCTGACCCGGCGTTGGTTGGGGCNTGGATCGGTGTTGCACAGTGCATAGTCATTTGCGTATCCCAAATCGCAATGTCACCCACCTCATATTTGTGCGCGTACAAATATTTCTCTTGGAGGCAATGTGCCTTGAGTTTCGCAAGTAAACCACTTGCCATGTCATCTGGCATACCCTCGATCGCAAATGCTGTTCCGGCGACGGCATAAAGTGCCGATTCCCCAGTTACTGTATGAGTGCGAACGAGTGAATGTTGCACAGGTGGCGCCAGAGCAGCCTGTGCATCCGTCAGTGCTGGCGTTATCCGCTCTCCATCTCGCCCGGATGTTGATCCATAGAAATGAATAGCAGTCAATTTGTCCACATGTTTTTTGGTGGATTCGTCTAGATCATCGTAGGCNGCTTTCATGTTGGCTATGTGGGTTTGGCCACCTTTTTCTGGGANNTTCTGGGCATAAAGCATGGTGGCAGTTGCTACGTCTGCTTCNTAAGCNTGGTCAGTGTGCCAAAANGCAGCGGCATTGATGCTTTNNTCGTCCTTCCCCGGNAAATTTCCCACAGAGAGTAAATCAGGNTATCCNGGCATCCGGGCCGAATCCACCACNTGNNGTATCGGCGTGCCCCATAGTCGGCCAAACTTNAAATAATGGTCCTTGCCGCACGTCTGATTCTTAATGACCAACACTCGGTGGTTATATAGTGCCTCCGTCAGGTCAACGACCATGGATTCTGGCACGCCGACGGAAAGGTCGATCCCGTATACGGCACGGCCAAACGCTCCATCAAGATTTTCGTAACGAATCATGTCAAAATATCCTTCTTGCTTTTTAACTGTAGCATCTTTGGTCTTTGTGACAAATCAGCTAACGACGCACGAGCCAAGACATGGTCACTTGGGAGTGTCCCTCTGCCGTCGAAGGCGTAGTGGGAGCAGTGGACCGGTTGTGAGATTTATGTTTTGTCGCTTGGTGACTTAGTGCGTACCTCAGTAGGAGTGGCCGTGCTGAGGGATAACGCGTGGACAGAGGTCGTGAGTTCGGTAGCCAAAATTTTGTGGACTAATCGCTGACGGGCGATCCTACTCAGCCCCGAAAAGGATTCTGACACTATATCTACGTGGAAGTGGGATTCACCTCCCTTCGGAGCCCCAGCATGTCCGGCATGGAGATGTGACTCATCGACTACCCGAACGGATTGGGCGCGTAGCTCCGCTGTAAGTTTATTTTTTAGTTTTTCACCCATTGACATTGCTTGCTCCACAAAACGGAGCTTGAATTGTACGTAGACTTTTGTGGTCTGCCAAATCATAATCTCCCATATTTGTGTGTCGTTGGACCGCTTGCCAGTATCACCTAACTCGCGCATATTGATTGGATGAATCGTAGTCAACTTAGACGGAACAATGCCCTTCTGGGAGNCGCAGAATGGGATTCTCAACGCCAAGTTTGTGAATGGCTTGGTTGTGAGTTATATGGCGAGTTTCGTGCACCTACATCACGATCTGCACTTCGCCAATTTCGCTGGTTCTGCCTCAATCATGTGCGATGCTACAATCGGTCTTGGAATTTTTTTGCAGGATTAAACGAGGCTCAGATTGAGGAAATACGGCGAAGAGATACTGTCTGGGATCGACCCAGTTGGCCATTAGGCACGGGCCCTAGCATCCAGCGAATGGAGGACCCACTTTTCCTGCTAGGGAAAGGGGTTGAGGCACGTGCCCATACACCTCGTGATGCAGCGTTGGCTGAGTTGGGGCTCGATCGATTGGCCTCTTTCGAGAATATAAAATCTCGTTATAAATTACTGGCTAAGAGACACCATCCTGACGCGAATGGTGGAAGTAAAAATTCGGAGAAGAGGTTTGTTGCCATTCAGGAGGCGTATGATTTTTTAACGAGAGATGCCCAAAGTTGATGAATTCGCCTTCGTTGTAACTCAAGACTAATAGGACATTAATCGATGACGGAAACTTTCCCCGCTAACACGGCTAATGGGACCGAGATACGGCAGCCTGACATTATAGTATCTGTGCGCCAGACATTTGGTATTGATAGTGATATGCAAGTTCCGGCTTTTTCTGAACCAGATGATCATGTCCCTACGATTGACGAATCCTATATATTCGATACTGAAACTTCGTTAGCGATACTTGCTGGCTTTGCCCACAATCGACGGGTCTTAATTCAGGGATATCACGGTACCGGCAAATCTACACATATCGAGCAGGTAGCATCTCGGTTGAACTGGCCTTGTATACGGATCAACTTAGACAGTCATATCAGCCGTATTGACCTAATTGGGAAGGATGCGATTGTCATTCGTGACGGTAGGCAAGTCACCGAATTTCGTGAAGGCATGTTGCCTTGGGCGCTTCAGTCCCCGACAGCCCTGGTATTTGATGAGTACGACGCGGGGAGACCCGACGTAATGTTTGTTATTCAGCGGATCCTAGAGGTAGATGGAAAGATGACGCTGCTGGATCAGAACCGTATTATACATCCCCATCCGGCCTTTCGTCTTTTTGCCACCGCTAACACGGTTGGTCTTGGGGACACATCTGGCCTGTACCATGGCACTCAACAGATTAATCAAGGTCAGATGGATCGATGGAATATTGTTGCTACGCTAAATTATTTATCACACGATAAAGAAGTAGAGATTGTTCACTCCAAATTAAGTTCTTACGAGTCAGAAGAAGAGAAGCAAACCATTTCGTCGATGGTAGATGTTGCCACTTTAACGCGCTCCGGCTTTGCGAATGGTGATATTTCAACCGTGATG
Source organism: Rhodospirillaceae bacterium (assembly GCA_002712985.1). Taxonomy (GTDB): domain Bacteria; phylum Pseudomonadota; class Alphaproteobacteria; order UBA7887; family UBA7887. Next base: position 29,100 of record PAVD01000035.1, on the reverse strand, counting down.
TCGCCGAGAACGGTCATTACATGGGCTGAGAATGCAGAGATCTTCAATGATATAGCGTTTGGCTTTAGGGCGACGTTTCTGAATAAATGCGATGAACTAGAACGCCCACTGATAGCGGAATATTATCAGCGTTGTATGGGTGTGGAACTACCAGAGTCAGCTGCATCCGCCGTGCTTAGTTCATCAGACTGATGAGTAGTTCTCCGCCTAATCAGATGGACAATTTTAAGAAAGCTGTCGGGGGCGTTGTGCGAACAATTGCTGGCTCAGCTGACCTGACGGTATCGTTTAGTGCAAATGCTGCAGCGATCGATGGCGAAAATGTCCAGTTGCCTCTACCTGCTAGAGAGCCGACTTTGGACGAACTGGCACAGGTTCGTGGCGCAGGAGACTCTTTAGCTCTTCGTCTCCGCCACCACGATGCTGCACTACATTCTTCTCGTTATCCGCCGGGGCAACTGGCACGGGATATCTACGACGCTGTCGAACAAGTTCGATGTGAGGCATTAGGGGCCCGGCAAATGCGAGGTGTGGCAAATAATTTGGCTGCCATGCTTGAGGCACAATGTAGAAAAAAGGGCTTTGATCAAATTAGAGAACGTGATCAGGCACCTATGGTGGAGGCGGTTCGAATGTTGGTTAGACAAAGCATAACGGGCGCGAAACCACCCCCATCTGCAGCCGGATTGGTGGAGCTTTGGCGCCCCTGGTTAGAGGAAAAAATCGGGTCTGATTTTGATGAGTTGTCTGAGCGAGTGGAAGAACAGGGTTATTTTTCCCAACTTGTCCGGCGTCTAATTGCCCACCTTGAGCTTGCGGATGAGGACCAAAATGACCTTGATCTTGATTCTGATGGAGATGACTCCCAAAGTGAACAGGATGCAGCTGATGGAGAGGGCGAGGGGGACGGCGAAGACTCGGATGCGACAGTAGATACCTTAGGCGCGGACAGCACGGTAGATTCCGATGTTGATACTCTTGATTCTGATGATCTCCAGGNAGAGATTGAGGATAGTGGACAACTTGTTGATGGCGATGAAGCTGACACTAGGGGGGACCCGTGGCGATCCCCATTTGACGGTTCGAATAAGGTGCCTGGTTACAAAATCTACGATCAGGAATTCGATGAAGTAATTGAGGCGAACGAATTATGTGCTCCCGATGAATTGACGCGGTTGCGGGCGCACCTCGATCAGCAATTGACTAGTTTGCAAGGTATCATTACCCGTTTGGCAAACCGTCTACAGCGACGCCTGCTTGCTAAACAGACGCGTGCTTGGCAATTTGATCTTGATGAGGGGCTGTTGGATACGGCAAGGCTNGCACGNATCGTNGCTAACCCAACTTATCCTCTTTCATATAAAGTAGAAAAAGAGATGTCTTTCCGCGACACTGTGGTGACGCTGCTGCTGGATAACTCTGGTTCAATGCGGGGAAGGCCCATTACCGTTGCTGCGGTGAGCGCGGATATTCTCGCACGGACGTTGGAACGATGTGGGGTAAAAGTAGAAATCCTGGGCTTTACAACAAGGGCGTGGAAAGGTGGTCGGACTAGGGAGCGGTGGCTAGCAGGAGGAAAACCAGCCAATCCTGGTCGGTTGAACGAGCTGCGGCATATCATCTATAAGACCGCAGATATGCCATATCGGCGAGCTCGGCGTAATCTGGGGCTGATGTTGCGAGAGGGATTGCTCAAGGAGAATATAGACGGGGAGGCATTGCTTTGGGCGCACGAGCGAATGTTGAGCCGACCCGAACAAAGACGCATTTTGATGGTGATTTCTGATGGGGCTCCGGTAGACGATTCCACGCTTTCGGTGAACTCGGGAAACTATCTCGATCAGCATTTAAGGGAAGTTATTGGTTGGATTGAGTCGGCATCGCCAGTCGAACTAGTGGCGATCGGTATTGGTCATGATGTTACTCGTTATTATCGTCGCGCTGTTACCATTGTGGATGCGGAGCAGTTGGGAGGTACGATGACAGATAAACTCGCAGAGCTCTTTGATGATGAGGCCAGTAGCAATATAACCTCTTCCGCCCTTCGCGTGGCCAAAGCATAAATACTCTGACCGGTTTCCAAAAACAATGAGGGGCATGTTACCCACGGCGTTGATCTGCATATGTTCTATATATAGCGCACATGCAGAGTCAATTGATGTTGTAGTCTCTCCTCTTGCCGTTGAAAACAACGTCCGCCTATTCGGAATTGGTGGAACCCTTACGTATAAAGGGGGCTTTGAGTTATCATCATATGATGTCCGATTTGGGGGTTTTTCGGGTTTAGTCCTGAATCGTGATGGCACCCAAATGACTGCAATTTCAGATCAAGGTTGGTGGCTAAATGGCACGCTCACATATAGTGGACACGGTGAGTTAACGTCGTTGGTACTACCAGAATTGTTTCCTATGTTGTCTCCTGATGGAAGAAAGCCGCAAGCGGAAAAATCGTCGGATGCAGAGGCTATCGTTCAATTCCCGAATGGTGACTTGGTTGTTGCGTTTGAAAGAGATCACCGATTGTGGAGTTATTCAAATATTTTGTCTCCTGCCCGCAGATTCGCAACCAATCCCATTGTATCAACGTTGCCTTACAATAGAGGCATTGAAGCCCTTGTTACGTTAGACGCCGGACGCTTGCTCGCGATTTCTGAAAGTGGTCCCACAGATTCGAGCCTGAATGGATGGATTCTTGAAGGTATGCAGGCTACGCCATTTACTTATCATTCTGACGGGTATTTTAGACCTAGTGATGCTGTAGCATTGGATGATGGCCGAATACTTGTCTTGGAAAGAGGCTATACGAAAAATAGAGGTGTTTCTGCACGTCTTATGACCTTGGACGTAACCAACTTGGAACCAGATGACAGCCTTCAACCATCTCAGTTTATGGAATTAGGAATTGCATTGCCACTTGATAACTTTGAAGGTGTAGCATTCCGTCGTGACCCCACCGGAGCAAAATTTATTTATCTTATGTCCGACGACAATTACAGCCGAAGTCAACGAACACTATTCATGATGTTTGAATTTGAGGATACGCGCTAGACTTTAGATAGTATTTATGCACTAAACGAGGATGGTTTTGAGTATACGCCGTTTGATACGTCGCGCGTGTAGAGATAAGTCTGAATCGTGCGATTTCTTCAAGAAAGTATCCAGGCCACCGCGATGCTCAACGGAACGAATAGCGTACGCCGTGGCGCGAAACCGGACTGTTTGTTGCAGTGCTTCGCTATACAGGGAGATATTCTGCAAATTAGGCAAAAATCGTCGCCGTGTTCTATTGTTCGCGTGGCTGACGTTATTTCCGCTCTGTACACTTCGGCCAGTTAAATCGCAACGCCGCGCCATTGTCTTTCGTCCTACATGTTAGTTTAACAATTCAAACTAGATATTAGTATCTAGGCGCGAAGTTCTATGCGAGCATGGGTTTTTGGTCAAGATGTATACTAAATTTCATTCAAAAAATCAGAAAGTAGTGATTTTGCAGCGGTTGTGGGGGCAAGGTGGCCATTTGATACTTTTCTTTCAATATCGCTTATTCTCTTTGCTACGATCGGTGCTGACCGGAATTTCTCATTTAGAGTGTCACGAATTTCACTCCACATCCAAGCGATAGCTTGTTGACGCCGCAGTCCGCTCAAAGAACCATTTTTTTCCATGATCACACAATATTGTTCAACAGTCTGCCATATCTCACGGATTCCTTGGTCGTACAATGCAGAACATGTCAGTACAGGTGTGGACCAATCTGTTGTACGTGCACGAAATAGCTGGAGAGCATTACTATAGTCTGATTGAGTACGTCTTGCTGCAGACAACAGTTCGCCGTCAGCTTTATTCACGACGACGAGGTCCGCAATTTCCACGACTCCCCTTTTTATGCCTTGTAACTCGTCTCCGCTTGCTGGTTGGGCCAGCAGTATAAACATATCCACCATGTCCCTTACCGTGGTCTCTGATTGCCCTACCCCAACGGTCTCAACCATAATTACATCGTAGCCCGCAGCTTCGCAGACAAGCACAGCCTCTCGGGTCCGCCTAGAAACACCGCCTAGTGCNCCACCGCTAGGGCTAGGTCTAATGAAAACATTTTCTGTCTGGGATAGCTTTGGCATGCGTGTCTTGTCTCCAAGAACAGAGCCGTGACCTTTTGTACTTGATGGATCCACTGCTAGAACGGCGATTTTGTGCTCATTACCGACTAAGTAGCTTCCTAATGACTCAATGAATGTGGATTTGCCAACACCAGGAGGTCCAGAAATGCCAAGGCGAACAGTCCGGCCGGTATTTGCAAGAAGTGTCGCTATTAGCTGTTCTGCGGTTTCTCGATGATCGTGTCTTGTTGATTCCACTAGAGTAATTGCCCGAGCTAGCGCTTGGCGATTTCCGGCGCGTAATTCGTTACTCATTTTTGTTAATTCACTAGCAATACTTTTAGCCAAGATATTCAATTCCTGGTAGGCTCTCTGGCGGGTTACTTTTTGGTTAGTATAATTCTAGCAGATCTAGCATCTACTGGTTCCCCGAATTTGGATTAGATCTAATATCTCGCTAGCTGCACGGGGAATATTAGTGCCTGGTCCATAAATCGCCGCAACTCCCGCCATTTCTAGGAAATCATAGTCCTTCGCTGGTATCACGCCTCCACATACAACTATTATATTGGGTGCCATAAGGTCCCGGAGTGCTGTGATCAATTGCGGAACCAATGTTTTGTGACCGGCTGCTTGGGTCGAAACACCAACTACATGCACGTCGGCTTCAACGGCTTGGCGTGCTGCTTCTTCTGGCGTTTGGAACAAGGGCGCAATATCCACATCAAAGCCAATATCGGCGAATGCTGTAGCTATGACTTTAGCGCCACGATCATGGCCATCTTGTCCCAACTTAACCACTAAAATTCGTGGTTGGCGACCTTCACTTCTAGAGAACGCGGAAACCTTTTTCTGTATGTGCATGAAGACCTGGTCTGTTCCATATACTGTTTTGTATACTCCAGTTATATGCTGTGGAACGGCACGATGGCGAGAAAAACTGTCTTCCAACGCTTGTGATACTTCGCCCACAGTTGCTCGGGCTTTCATTGCCTCAATTGAAAGGGCGAGTAAATTGCCAGCACCTGTGTTGGCAGCGTCCGTTAATAAGGACAGCACTTGCTTGCATGTATGTTCGTTTCTTTCTGTCCGGACACGCGAAAGCCGCTCTATTTGTCGGGAACGGACCTCCGTATTGTCGATCTCTAAGGTGTCAATAGAGTTTTGATTTTCTNGGGTATACTTGTTGACGCCAACAACAACCTGTTCACCACGTTCAATACGAGCTTGGCGGGCAGCGGCAGCCTCCTCAATGCGCATTTTCGGCAAACCCGCTTCCACTGCTTTTGTCATGCCGCCAGCTTCGTCAATTTCCTTAAGCAACGTTTCTGCATGGGTTGCAATACTTGCTGTTAAGGATTCAATGTAGTAACTACCGCCGAGCGGATCTACTACATCAGTAAGTCCAGCCTCCTCTTGAAGAATCAATTGGGTGTTGCGCGCAATCCTAGCTGAAGATTGGGTGGGTAACGCCACCGCTTCATCAAATGAATTTGTGTGTAAGGACTGAGTGCCTCCGAGGATCCCTGCCATCGCTTCAATCGTAGTTCTTACTATATTATTGTGTGGATCTTGCTCTGTGAGGCTTACTCCCGACGTCTGGCAATGGGTGCGAAGTGCCAGGCTCATTGGATTCTTAGGCGAGAACTGCCCCAAGAGTCGTGACCACAAAAGTCTAGCTGCCCGTAGTTTGGCTACTTCCATGAAAAAATTCATGCCAATGCAGAAAAAGAACGATAGTCGGGGAGCAAAATCGTCTATTATTAAGCCTCGGCCGAGTGCGGCGCGAACGTATTCCAGGCCATCCGCCAAAGTGAAAGCAAGCTCCTGAACAGACGTAGCCCCTGCTTCCTGCATGTGATAACCAGAAATAGATATCGAATTAAACCGCGGCATATGCTGCGCGGTGTGTTGGATGATGTCCGCAACGATCCGCATACTTGGCTCCGGCGGATATATATAGGTATTCCGGACCATGAATTCCTTGAGGATGTCGTTTTGAATGGTGCCCGTTAGCTCTTCCTGTTTGACCCCCTGTTCTTCAGCAGCAACTATATATGCTGCCAACACTGGAAGAACTGCGCCATTCATGGTCATCGAGACGCTCATTTGATCAAGAGGGATATCCTTGAACAGGATTTTCATGTCTTCAACGGAATCAATTGCCACGCCAGCTTTGCCAACGTCCCCAGTAACACGCGGGTGATCCGAGTCATATCCGCGGTGTGTCGCCAGATCAAATGCCACTGAAAGCCCCTTCTGACCTGCACGCAAATTTTCACGGTAAAACTTATTTGATTCCTCAGCCGTGGAAAACCCGGCGTATTGGCGAATAGTCCACGGCCTACCTGCATACATGGTGGCACGGGGTCCGCGTACAAAAGGCAATATGCCTGGAAGCGTGTTGATATGCTCCAACTTTTCAAGGTCGTCTAGTGTATAAAGGGGTTTGATGTTGATGCCTTCGGGAGTACTGCGAACCAGGCTTTCCAGGGGTTTACCCTTTAAATCCTTTGTTGCTAATTGTTCCCAAGCGATCATATGATCTTTTTTGTTGCCAGCCATAGCTTTGTAGAGTTACCCCTAAGCTTAGTGATTCAGTAGCTTTAAGATCGAGAATTCTATCGTTTTTAGTCGACCGCGCATAGCGTCACTGGTGACGGCTAGTTTTGGAGAGTGAACTATGGATATACATCCGGAATTGAGTTCTTTACTTAGCACTTTGGCAAATGCTGACTATCCTGATCAAACTAAGGTGCCACCTTCGGAGGCGCGTGTAATAACAGATGACCGAGCGAAGCGTTTTTATGGGCCATATGATGAAGTGCATTCCGTCCGAGATTTCGAGATTCCCGGACCAACTAGATCGTTGGCGGCACGTATTTATAAGCCAAGTGCTGGAGGTCCACATCCAATCCTGGTTTATTATCACGGAGGCGGATGGGTATTAGGTAGTTTGGATAGTCATGACAGAGGTGTTCGCGGTCTGACTGTAGCTGCAAAATGTATTAGTATATCCGTAGAGTACCGACTAGCGCCTGAAAACCCCTTTCCGGCTGCCGTGTCTGATTGCCTTTCAGCGCTTCAGTGGATCGTCGCAAATGCTGAGCAGTTGGGAGGAGATCCGATGCGTGTCGCCGTGGGTGGCGACAGCGCAGGTGGAAATTTAGCTGCCGTAATTGCTCTTGCTACTCGGGATGCTGGTCCAGATTTGACATTCCAATTATTGATTTATCCGGTAGTCGATTCTGACCTCAACCGGCCTTCCTATAAAACATACGCCAATGCTCCGATGCTGCCTGGCCACAGAATGGCTTATTTTTGGAATCAGTACGTTCCAGATGTGGAAGAGCGAGGAAACTGGCAGTGCGCTCCATTGCGAGCGTCCAGTCATAGTGGATTGCCACCGGCACTGGTGATAGCTGCAGGGATAGATCCGCTGGTGGATGAGGGTAAGTCCTACGCTCACCAATTGAACTCATCCGGGGTTCCAGTTGAATACAGGCTGTTTTCTCGTATGACACATGCATTTTTTCAGGCTCCCGGTCTTCTCTCTGATGCAAGGGAAGCATCCAACGCGGCAGGTGTCGCCCTACAAAAGGCTTTCGGCACCGGCAACTAAGCACTTGCCAAAATACATCACTCGCATAAAAGATTTACGCCCGTGCTACCATTTTATGATGACCAACCTACTAGCAGAAAACCCTGGGTAACGATCGTCCTGATCATCCTGTGTTGTTTGACGTTTTGTTGGCAGAAGTCGCTTTCACAGACCGGATTTGAACAGGCTATAGTTATGCTTGGTCTTATACCTTCGGTGCTACTCGGTTCTACCGTGTTGCCAGAAGCCCTGCAATTGTTGCCGATGCGACTTGTTGTGGTTTCGCACATGTTTCTGCATGGTGGATGGATGCATCTGGGTAGCAATATGCTCTATCTCTGGATCTTTGGGAACAATGTTGAAGACGCCATGGGTCATGTTCGGTTTTTTGGTTTCTATTTGCTGTGCGGTGCAATAGCGGCGGTAACGCAGGCTTTTGCCGCCCCAATGTCTAATGTTCCTATGATTGGAGCTAGTGGGGCTGTAGCCGGAACCCTTGGGGCGTATTTACTACTACATCCACGTGCTCGCATCTTAACGTTTGTCTTTCTTGGAGTATTTTGGACTTTTATCCGCCTCCCAGCGGGGATAGTCCTTCTAGGTTGGATTGCACTACAGGCATTTAATGCGCTTAGCACACAGGCAGGAACAGGCGGTGTTGCCTGGATGGCTCATATCGGTGGTTTTTTTGCCGGTGCAATGCTGATAGGTCTTTTCAAGTTCCGCTCTGTTCCGTTTTTTGGCGCCTCACGACAAGGTCCCTGGCGTAAGAACTAGAATGTACAAACTGATGCCTACCATTTGAAGACTGGTAGGGCGAAATCGGGGAATATGTCCTGGGACGCACACAATTTTTCCAGACATTCAGGATGAGGCGTTTCGCCCCAGGCAATCTTCAGCTGTTTGGCCAAAACGCCACCAAGCACTAATGCCGTCGTCAGCCCTGCATATTGAGCTCCTTTGATGTCGGTATGGAGCGTGTCCCCAACGGCTAGCACACGACCTTGTGTTGAACTTCCCAGCGCATCTAAACAGGACTCATAAAATTCTTGATACGGNTTACCGAAATAATGCGCTTTTCCACCAATTTCTTGATACCGACTTGCAATTGCGCCTGCACACATAACGCGGTCNCCATTTTGTCTGACTACGACCGTGTCGGGGTTGGCACAGATCATTGGCAGAGTCAGCTCGACGCCTATTTTGAGATATTTTTCATATCTTTCTAGTCTGTCATGGTCGTCTATGACGCCCGTGACTAAAACAAACTCAGCTTCGCCTATATTTTCAGTCTCAACATATTCAAGCCCTTGAAGCAAGTCTTGGTCTTTTTCTGGTCCTATGTGGAAATACANTNTGCCAAGGCTGGCTGTATGGGGTGACGAACGTTCACTTAGTGCACGTCGGCTAGCTTCCCCAGAGGTTAATATGTGGTCGTAGAGGGGTCGATCGATGCCGATTGCTGCGAGTCGCCTTGATACTGAAGAGGCTTGTCGAGGTGCATTGGAAAGCAAGATAATTTTTTTGCCAAGATGCCGGAGTTGTTGCAAGCATTCCCTAGCTCCGGGATACGGTGCCGCACCGTCCATTAATACGCCCCAGATATCTACGATGAATGCATCAAAAGTTTCGCCTAATGGGGCAAATCGCTGCTCAATTGATATTCCCATAACCCTACTGCATACAATGTGTGATGTAAGTGGAACTAATCTGTTTTGGCTGATAGATGCAACGCAAACATTACATAGCGCGCAGCAAACTCAATCAAATTAATTGGTGTCGGACTAATTTAGTACATGGCAGCATCTACGCCGACAAGAGAAGCAATATTCTTGAAGCCATCTTTAGTAACCCGTGCGGCCAAATCCGCCTTTATTTTCAGCACTAATTGAGGNCCATGATAGATCAAAGCCGTGTACAACTGAATGAGAGAAGCTCCTGCCCGAAGCTTAATGTACGCATCATTTCCTGAGCTTATTCCACCGACGCCAATTAATGGTATTGCTCCGTCAACGCGTCGNTACATATCGGCCAAAAGCGATGTTGACGCCTTAAAAATAGGTCGCCCACTTAACCCGCCGATCTCTTCTTTATTTCTGCTTTGTAGGTGGTTCGGCCTTGCAACTGTCGTATTTGCAACCAATAGTCCATCCAATTTCAATTCCAGCGCGGTTGAAGCTATGTGCCTACGCGATAGTTCATCAAGATCTGGGGCAATTTTGATCAAAAGTGGTATCGAGCCGCCTTTGGCACTTGCTAAGCCAGCTCGGCGATCTTGCAGGGTCGAAATTAGTCGAATGAGTCTGTCTTTATCTTGCCAGGCGCGGAGCCCAGGCGTGTTGGGTGACGATATATTGACAACGAGATAGTCAACCAGTGGAGCGAGACGCACAAAACATTCTCTATAATCATTAAGTGGATCATCGCTGTCACGATTGGGGCCGATATTGGCTCCTACGACTCCATTAAATGGTCGCGCTCGGGCTAGNTTCTTGGTGATACTCTCTACACCCTGGTTGTTGAAGCCCAGACGGTTTATTATAGCGTTATCATCAGGGAGGCGGAAGANTCGTGGTTTAGCATTCCCAGTTTGGGGGTGGGGTGTAACTGTGCCAACCTCGATGAATCCGAAGCCTTGTGATAATAGTGGNGACACAGCCACTGCGTCTTTGTCAAAACCAGCTGCCAAGCCGAGGGGNTTGGGGAATACAAGCCCTAAGCAACGCTGTGTCAAAGTTGTAGGATCAGGTCTGCCCTTACTCGAGGCTAGCCCATAACGCAAGGCTGTCAAAACTGTTTGGTGTGCGACTTCAGGTGGCAGTCGATGCAAAACGGCCGTACCCATTTTGCTCAAATTGATCATCAAATGTTGCGCTTATTCATTTTGGATGCGAAAGTTTCTATCCTGTCGGTTATCGCATATCGCCGCTGGTTCGGATAANCTAATNATGCCGCCCCTATTTCTGTAACGCATGTTTGCGAAAAGTGTGAAAGCGATCTTAAGAACTTTCGGATAGAAGTACACAACATGCAAGTATCGAACAATATATCTGTGGAAACTGTTGTTTTGAAGTTTTTTCTACGGTCCGAAAGAAAAATCAGTGGCGGTTAAGACATATTTCAATGATGTCTGGCTGGATGGCGCGCCTCTGGTGCAGAGTGCTATGGCCCAGTCGTTTATGCATGGTTCTACAGTCTTTGATGGAGCCCGGGCATTTAATGGTTGTATGCCGGATCTCGATCAACACTTTGCTCGCCTAATTAGTTCTGCTGAAATCATGGGTTTGACCTCCCCACTCACCGTACAAAAGATAATGGATATTGCCATGGACGGCATAGCCAAGTTTCCATCCGGATCTGCTCTTTATATCCGACCTGCCTTATTTGCTGAGGGTGGGTTCTTGGTTCCAGACCCTAACGACGTTAAATTTGTCATGGCAATTTTTGATGCTCCAATGCCAGAACCTTCGGGGTTTAGTGCTTGCCTCAGTAGTTTTCGCCGCCCAAATCCTGATGCAGCCCCTACGGGTGCAAAGGCAGCATGTCTGTATCCAAATAGTAGTTTGGCAATTAAAGAGGCCCAGACTAAAGGTTTCGATAATGCCATAATGCGTGATTCGATCGGAAATGTAGTCGAATTTGCTAGTTCCAATTTGTGGTTGGCAAAAGATGGGGAGGCTGTCACCCCCGTCCATAATCGTACTTTTCTAAACGGGATCACNAGGCAACGTGTACTCTCATTGCTTTCTTCAANGGGAATTGAAGTACGNGANCGAGAAGTGACGTATGCTGATGTTGTTTCTGCGGATGAGGTGTTCAGTACAGGTAACTTAGGCAAGATTCTTCCCGTGGTTCGCGTTGACGATACTTGTTTTGAAGTTGGGCCTATCTGTAAGAAGGCCCGAGAAGCCTACTTCTCTTTTGCGAAGAGCTGCNGTATATGACGAGTCGGTAGCGGTANATGTTNTTGCTGACGCCTTTGTTCCTTGTAAGTTATGCATTTATTTTTGGCTGGCTCGTCTCTTTTGCTTATAATAGTGGGTATTGGATTTAGCTGATCCTAGAAGGNNAATNTCTTTCCTCAATGCGAATTCTCATTCCCTTTGTTGTGCTTGGGTCTCTGTTTGCGGCATACAGCGCCTTTTGGTTGTATTTGTCCCATGCAGTGAAGGGGCAAGTGGTGGAGTTGCAAAAACGNTGGAGCTCAGAAGGAATCCACGTTACGCATCGCAATTTATCAGTTGAAGGTTTTCCTTATCGATTGACGCTAAAGGCTCGTGGCGTTCAGGTGAGTCAACAGGATGGGCGGTTCGATTGGTCATGGGAGGCACCCTTTTTGTATGCAACTGCTCACCCCTGGCAACTTTCACATTGGGTTGTAAATCTAGAATCGTCGAGCGAGCTTAGTCTTACCCTGGACGCTGAGTTCCTCCTGAGAGCCATTGTAGGCAGTGGCCGGATAAGTTTTATAGGAGATGCGGATGGCTTTCCTATTCGGGCTTCATTTGATCTGGAAAATATGGTTCTCCAGTCAGATCAATTTTACCAACAGATAGATGTTGGGGGGATCGAGGTCCATGTCCGCCGATTGGAAGACACTAACGCCGGCGTAGATGCGGCTATTTTGGTCAACGAGGTCTATCTCGGGGACGGCAACGTTCACTACTTAGATGCGTCGATACAAGGGATCGTAGCCGAGATGAGTTTTAAGGAGCCCTTGCCGGATTCATGGGATCGGTTGGCTCTTGCAGAATGGAGAGATGATGGAGGAGTGGTAGAACTGCCACATTTTCGTGTCGTGTGGGGTGCTTTAGACCTACAGTTGGACGGGACATTCTCACTGGATGAAGCTTTCCGGCCAATAGGGGCTGCAAACGTGGCCGTAAAGGGTTACCAATCTTTATTGGAAGTCCTCTTGTTTGAGGGTGCGATATCGGAAAGCGTGGCAGTTGCAGTGGGGCTTGGTCTAGATATTCTTGCTGAGCCGATACCAGAAGAGGACGTCCGTCTATTAAAGGCACCTGTCACTATTCAGGATGGGTATCTCTCTGTCGGCGGCATTCCTCTCGTTCCCGTAGGTCCCATAATTCCTCCCTAGGCCTGCTTTGCTTCAATTACGCGCTGTCTAAGGTCTCTAGTCTGGGAAAATTTAGCTTTCAGTCCGTCCGCATCGTCCCACCTTATGGCTCGTTGAAGGGCAGCAAGGTCTTCGGAGAAGCGGCCCAGCATTTCAAGAACAGCATCTTTATTTTCGATGAAAATATCTCGCCACATCTCGGGATCCGACGCAGCTATCCGGGTAAAGTCTCGAAAACCACCGGCCGAATACTTAACCACTTCTAATTTAATCTGATCTTCTAACTCCGCAACTGTTCCAACAATATTGAATGCNAGTAAGTGTGGAATATGTGAAGTGATGGCGAGGACCATATCGTGATGTGCTGCGCTCATCCGGTCTACTCTACTTCCGGCGCGTTTCCATATATTAGTGACCGTTGCAATTGCATTCTCACTCGTGCCTTCTGGTGGTGTTAAAATGCACCAACGTCCTTCAAAAAGAGTATCAAAACCGGCGTCTGGACCCGTATTTTCAGTTCCGGCAATGGGGTGCCCTGGTACAAAATGAACTCCGCTCGGTAGGTTCGGGATCACGGCATCAATTACGGCCTGTTTGACTGAGCCAGTATCCGTCACGATGGTGCCAGGCATAAGGTGTGCAGCCATCGCCTGAGCGACCGCACCAGATGCGCCTACCGGGACGCTCACAATTACCAAATCCGCATTCGCTACAGCAGTTGGAATATCCTCTGCAACGCTATCAACAAAACCTAACTCTCTGATTCGTTGCCGTGTAGCTGGATTCCGAGAGTACGCTATGACCGTCTGTGCAAGTTTTTCCCGGCGTATTACGCGAGCCAATGACCCGCCGATTAACCCTGCACCAATTAACGCGATACGTCCAAAGTCAGGCTTCTTATTCATACTTCTACCAATCGATCAGACAGTAAGCTGTTTTGCATATGCTCCAACTACGGAAATTTCTGTCACTGGGCTTTCTTCGGATACAACAAGATCGCGCAAGACTGGTTCATCTTGCCTTACAAATCCATCTATTGATACCAGATGCATCTCAGGGTCTTCCTGGTTGCGATTCAATGAAGTGGCNAGAATTTTCGCTTTCGCGTCTTTCATATANAGGGANCTAGGAATTTGTGTTCGGTCAACATTCTTTCGCAATTTTACGGCCAAAACCGAAATATCGTCGCCACTTGGTTCAGGTGGAACCTTGCCAATCATTAAGGCGTCGTCGTGCGCTGATTTATCAGTGTTCTGTTTCAGAAAAGGAACTCGAGCAATGACATGCACCAATGTATTGCTCGGCCTGGCTAGAATGGCCCACCATGGGTCTTCGATTGTNTCGGACGGGACTGGAAGGACCCCGACCGGTGCAGTGTCTTCGGAGACGGCTTTTACNACNTGATGGGGCGAAGTTAAGGGCAGTAGNTTTATTGAGCCACCAAAATGNTCACGGACAATGTTACGACACGGTGAATCCGTACTGTCCTGACACAGTGCAACACTGAACTGGCTTTGAACGATACTTTGCCCGGATAGAAGTTCCCGCCATATATGGAATAGTGTATTGATGGGGAATGGACCCCTATGGCGGGTCACAAGGCGACGGATTATGGTGGCTTCTCGTGACGGTCGGAGGGGCAATCTTCCCGTATTGTGGGATCGCTTCAAGGCCCCTATTTGTTTTACTACGTCAGTCCGGCGCAACAACAGGTTGTGAATTTCGTCATCAATGTCGTCTATGCTCAAACGAAGTTTTTCAAGGGATGGTTCGGTCGCCATGATTTCCAACACGGTTGCTGTACAAAGGATGTAGTACTAGCTGCCAGAGGTGGCAAAATCAAAGAAAACGTTGACAGAACCCGGACTAGGTCCCTAGGAAGCTAATATCAACATTTATGAAATCGAGTGATTATATGACGCCAGTGGAGACTCCAGCCGCGAACGNAGGGAGACAGATCCCCGATACTTTCGATCATCAGCCGAAGCTTTTGATTGAGGGAAACAACGCTCTTTTGCTTGATTCTGGTGTATCTATAGGGCCCGTTACCATCGCTTATCAAACATATGGCAACTTAAATAGTGATAAATCAAACGCTATTCTGGTGTGCCATGCTTTAACAGGGGATCAATATGTTGCGGGGATTCACCCAGTAACTGGGCGACCAGGTTGGTGGGACAATGTTGTAGGACCAGGGCTTCCCTTAGATACGGACCATTATTTTGTGCTTTGTGCTAATGTGCTTGGCGGTTGCATGGGTAGCCTTGGGCCTCCTGAGATAAACTCACAGACTGGCAAACCCTATGCGTTATCATTTCCAGTCGTGACCATAGCAGATATGGTTCGTGCTCAAGCACTTTTGTTAGATCATCTTGATATCGAGCAGTTATTTTGTGTGATTGGGGGTTCCATGGGGGGAATGCAGGTGCTTGAATGGGCATCTCGCTATCCACAAAGGTTGTTTTCAGCCATCCCCATTGCTGCCTCTGCCCGGCACACGGCTCAGAATATTGCCTTTCATGAGGTTGGACGCCAAGCGATCATGAGTGATCCAGATTGGTGCGGCGGCGACTACCTGAGACAAGACAAGTGTCCTGAACAAGGGTTGGCAGTCGCTCGGATGACGGCTCATATTACTTATTTGTCGGANGCGGCATTCCATAGGAAATTTGGCCGAATGCTTCAGGATGATAAGGAGATCACGTACGGGTTTGATGCAGAATTTCAGGTCGAGAGTTATCTCCGGCATCAGGGGAGTAGTTTTGTAGACAGATTTGATGCAAATTCTTATTTGTATATTACGAGGGCGATGGACTACTTTGACCTTGCCGGCGAGCATAATGGAGCACTGTCTCAATCGTTTAAGAACACTCCCGTCCGCTTTTGTGTAATTGCATTTACGAGTGACTGGCTTTTCCCCGTGGCAGAAAGTCAGGCGGTCGTTCGAGCCCTGAACGCTAATGCGGCTAATGTTAGCTTTTGTGAGATCGAGACTGACAAAGGGCACGATAGTTTTCTGCTGAATGAGCCTGGATTCTTTGATGTACTGAATGGTTTTCTGCGAGGGGCTGCGAAGCATCGGGGTTTAATTTGATAGGTGGTGGATGCTAAACGAGGAAAACGAAGAGGTAAAAAAATATTCTAGGTTGTCCGACGGAATACGCGTTGATCTTAAACTTGTAGCTGCCTTGGTGGATCCGAACGCGCGTGTTCTTGATGTCGGTTGTGGAGATGGTTCCCTCCTTCGATATCTTGTCGAAAAAAAGAACGTCGACGGTAGAGGTCTCGAGATCAGTCAATCCGGGGTCCGGGCTTGTCTTCTGCAAGGTTTATCCGTGGTGCAAGGTGATGCAGACACTGATTTAAAGAATTACCCTTCGGGTGCTTTTGACTTTGTGGTGCTCAGTGAAACACTGCAGACGACTCACAATCCGCTTGTGGTGTTGCAAGAGTTGGTTAGAATTGGTCGTTTTGCAATTGTTTCTTTTCCAAACTTTGGCTACTGGCGTTGCAGATGGCAACTGCTCGTTCATGGACACATGCCAGTAACCAAGAGCCTGCCTCTTCCATGGCACGCGACCCCAAATATACATTTTTCAACAATCGCTGATTTTTTAGACACTTGCGCTGAGAAAAATATTTCCGTTGAACGGAGCTATGCAGTCAATCAGCGTGGTGAACCGATACGCTTTGGGGGAGGGCGCTTTTATCCAAATATTTTCGGTGCTCAAGGAGTTTTTCTATTGACCGCCGGCGCATCCACAACGGCGGATGAATTAGTAGCTGGGTAGGTTAGTCTTCCAAGAAGCGGGCGGAGCCTTCTTTGAAGGGTTCGCGCCGACGCGGTCTGGGCAGTGCCTGCATATACTTGCTTTTCAGCTTCCATGAGTACCACTCCAGAGAATGGGCGTAGCCACCGTTTTCCAACTTGTTCCCAGGTAGGAGATAGGCGACGAATTATTCGTCGGCTACTAGGAGGTGCATACAGAGCTGAATCTGAGCTCACTGGCATAAATAGACAGTCTCGTAACAGCATATCCAATTGACCTTGACTGTACGGTTGGCCGTGACCGAATGGCGTTCCTTCCATTCGTGCCCAAACTCCACGTCGGTTTGGGACTACCACAAGTAGGCGGCCACCGCCGGAAAGTACTCGCCACGTTTCTCGAAGCATTGGCCTGAGGTTTTCCGTAAACTCCACAGCGTGTATCAACAATACTCGGTCAAAGGCACTATCGGGGAACGGTAGCTCGCGTTCGTCCGTTAGGACGACTCTACTTGGCTGGTGGCTTGGCCATCGAATGACACCTTGGCCGGCTGGCATCGCCAATAAAGAGCGGTCTGTATTGTCGCCAAATCGAGCTATATATGGCACCCCATAACCGACCGCTAGGACGCGCTGTCCAGTCAAGCTGGGCCAAATATTGTGGAATTCCCGAATAAGCAAGCGTTGTACGAGTTTTCCCAACGGGCTTTCGTAAAATCGGCGNAGATCTGAGATATCAAGCCACATATCATGATCAGTGTATGCCTTTTGCGGCGTTGATGGAATTACTCTTAGTAAAGTATTCTAAAGGAGTTTGGNGACTAACGAGATGTTGATGTGCTAATCAATAACCTACGACTCCCTGATGCTGGCGGGTAGTCAAGGAGGGGGATCTTATTTGTGCTACAACTTGATCCGCAAGCGAAATTACTAATTGAGAAGGCTGAGGCGGCAGGTCATCCAGAATTATATGAGCTTGAGCCATTTGCCGCTCGTAAACAATTTTTGGAGTTGTCCAAGGCCGTTGCCGTAGAACCTGTAGCGGTTGGGTCTATTGAAGAAAAGAAAATCGAAGGTGCTGGGGGGGATATAAGACTTCGGTTTTACCGACCCACGGTCGTTTCAAAACAAAGCCCGGCGCTTTTGTATTTTCACGGCGGTGGCTGGGTGATTGGAGATTTGAATAGCCATGATGGGATTTGTCGCTGGCTTAGCG
This sequence comes from Rhodospirillaceae bacterium, assembly GCA_002712985.1. Taxonomy (GTDB): domain Bacteria; phylum Pseudomonadota; class Alphaproteobacteria; order UBA7887; family UBA7887. The sequence continues at coordinate 11,340 of PAVD01000035.1, read as the reverse complement.
TTCGCTCCGGTTGCGTTATCATTTCAGTGGATTATCGACTCGCTCCTGAACACAAATTTCCAGCGGCGGTAGATGATTGTTTAGCCGCAACCCGTTGGGTTGCGGCGAATGGCGATACTATGGGTATTGATAATACTCGTCTTGCAGTTGGCGGTGATAGTGCAGGTGGAAATCTAGCGGCCGTGGTCTCTCAGTTGGCTCGCGATGACAGTGGGCCAGCTATTGCCTTCCAGATGCTAATATACCCCGCCACCGATATGACAATGGCAGAGCCTTCACATCAGGCTATGGGCAGTGGTTATCGGCTGACCAAACCACTGATGGAATGGTTTATAGAACACTATTTAAATAATGAATCGGATCGTCACGATAGCAAAGCTTCGCCACTGTTCAGCCATAATTTCACTGATTTACCGGAAGCGCTGGTGATCACGGCCGGCTTTGATCCCTTGTGTGATGAAGGTGCGCGGTATGCTGAAAAGCTTGTGGCAGCAGGCGTGAAGACAACATACGCCCCATATCATGGAATGATTCATGGTTTCCTTAGTATGGGTGGCTGGCTGGATGTTTCACGGCAAGCACTTGACTATGCATCGAATCAGTTGGCGGTGGCACTGCGCAGTATATAAACATTGTCGCCCGTGGAACCTGTTGGATCGTCTGTTTCGTAGAACGCAAACAAATCCCCAGGATCAACCGGTAGAAATGTATTGCTCATCAACTTCAATTTGGTAGCCATTTGCAACACTGTTTGTTTGATTGAACATTCCTACAACCGCCATAAGTTCCCCTAACATTTCATCGTCCATACCTAATTTCCGGGCAGCTGCGGTATGAGAGCGAATGCAGTAGTCGCAGCTATTGGTCGCGCTCACGGCAATAGCTACCATTTCTTTGGTCAGCGGATCTAATCGCCCTGGGGCCATGACAGATTTGATTCCGAGCCATATCCGTTTCAAAGTCGGTGGATGAGTTGCAAGGGTTCTCCATATATTTGGTACGTAACTGATACTACGTGTTTGTTTTATGTCATCATAAATGCTGCGCACTTCCCCCGTTGCATCTGCTTCCCCAACCATTTTTACTGTCGCCATGTTAGGTATCCTCTCAGGTCTTATGGATGTATATCCCCGTACTTGTTTGGTTGCTCGCCTCTATAGAGTACGGGACAGCGTAGTTGCTAGAAATTCCGAAGAACATATAAAAGATTTAATTTGTAAATGCCAGTTGGGCTAAAGAATGCTCGCGGAAATAAGTGATCTCTCCACAATCCAACATGTACTCGATAGCCGAATTTTTGATTGGCGAAATATAGATGCTCCAGTCTATATACAAACGCCGCTATATTGTTGGTTAAGCCACACTACGCAAGCATTCATTTATCGTAGAGACAATCTGATCGATCTGGCTTTTTTCAATGATCAGAGGTGGAGATAGAGCAATTGTATCCCCTGTTGTGCGCACTAGTAGTCCATCGTCGTAGCATTTGAGGAACGTTTCGAAAGCGCGAGCAGTAGGTGCGCCGGCGCGCGGTTCCAACTCGATACCTGCGACTAGTCCCATGTTACGGACGTCTACGACGTGTGGTGTATCTTGTAGGCTATGCACTCCTTCCTCCCAGTAGGGCTCGAGATCGGCCGCACGCTGAAATAAAGCCTCAGAGCGATACAGCTCCAGCGTTGCAAGTCCGGCCGCGCATGCCAAAGGGTGTCCCGAGTAGGTATACCCGTGGAATAATTCAATAGGTTGCTCCGAGTTTTTAACAACCGTGTCGTAGATATCCTTTCGTACGACAACTCCTCCCATTGGAACGGTCGCGTTCGTGAGTCCTTTAGCACAAGTTAGAAGATCTGGAATCACATCAAAACGTTCGCATGCAAAGCTCGCGCCAAGCCTACCAAATCCTGTGATCACTTCATCAAAGATCAGAAGAATACCATGCTTGGTACAGATTTCTCGTAGTCGCTCCAAATATCCGATAGGGGGTATAAGGACGCCAGTGGAACCGGCCATCGGTTCTACGATTACTGCAGCAATGTTACCGGGTCCATGAAGTTCCGCCAAAGAATCCAACTCATCCGCCAAATGTGCGCCCCATTCTGGCTGGCCGTGGCTAAACGCGTTGTATTCCAACGAATGAGTGTGCGGGAGATGATCTATGTTGCTAAGTAAGTTCCCAAACTGGCGTTTATTTGGAGCCATGCCTCCAACAGAAATGCCCCCAAAGCCCACGCCGTGGTAACCGCGGGCCCTTCCAATCAACATTCTCCGTGCTGCGTCTCCTCTCGCGTGGTGATAAGCAAGGGCTATTTTGAGTGCGGTATCCGCGGCTTCGGAGCCGGAGTTAGTAAAGAATACATGGTCTAAATCTGCCGGCATCATTGCGGCAAGCCGTGCTGATAGGGCAAATGACAGTGGGTGGCCCATTTGAAATCCGGGCGCGTAATCCATGGTAGCGACTTGTTTCTGCACTGCTTCAATAATTGATGTGCGTCCATGCCCCGCGTTCACACACCACATGCCAGCCGTACCATCCAGTATTTTTCTNCCATCCGAACTTNTGTAGTGCATGTCTTTCGCTGCAACTAGAAGGCGTGGTGAATCCTTGAACTGCCGGTTAGCTGTAAATGGCATCCAATATGAGTCTAGGTTGTTGGGATTTAAATCTTGATTGATATCTGCCGGAGAAACAGTCGAAGATGCCATGGGGGGGTCCTACAATATTTTTGCTGGTATGCTCTATATTGTACAACCCTATCACGTCCTTCGGGATACACAACGTAGAGGTTTTACACAGGCTTGCTATAATTTAGCTTGAATATTAAAGGGACCTTTTCAGGCGTTTGCTTGTGGCTTTGTCGAAGCGAGTAATATCTAGAGAGGGTCAATGGGAAATATGATAACAGATCTGTTGGAGCGCGGTNCTGATAATGCGCCAGCCATAATTGGGTCAGATACAGAGGCTCTGCGTTATGGTGCGTTACGGACACATATCGAGAGCGTGGTGTCTACTCTGAACGGTTACGGTTTGGGCTCCCGTGACCGAGTTGCAATCGTGCTACCAAATGGCCCACAAATGGCAAGTGCGTTTGTTTCGATTGCGGCCGGTGCAACAGCGGCACCATTAAATCCAGCATATCGCGCGGACGAGTTCAATTTTTTCTTGAGTGATCTGCGTGCGAGTGCACTTGTACTAATGGCTGAATCGGATTCTCCTGCTAGGAACGTTGCCAAAGCGCAGGCAATTCCCATTATTGAGCTTGAGCCAGACAAAGATATAGCGGGGCTTTTTACGTTACGTTCGGAAATTGTGGTCTCTAAGAAAAATATTGCCCCAACGGTGTCAGACGACACAGCCTTGATATTGCATACCTCTGGCACTACTTCCAGACCAAAAATTGTGCCGTTAAGCCATGATAACGTTGTTGCTTCGGCTCGCCATATCGCGGAAACATTAACTCTTTCTCGGAGGGACTGTTGCTTAAATATTATGCCATTGTTTCATATTCACGGTTTGATAGCTGCGGTCCTGGCCTCTCTAACGGCGGGTGGTAGCGTGGTCTGCACTCAAGGGTTTAATGCCCTAAACTTTTTTTCTTCGATGAAAAAGTATCAACCAACGTGGTACACTGCGGTTCCTACAATGCATCAAGCTATCTTGGCTCGGGCCTCTCGCAACAAAACGATAATCCAATCGAGCCAACTTAGGTTTATTCGTTCCTCCTCCTCTTCCTTGCCGCCACAGGTGATGTTGCAACTGGAGAAAACTTTTGATGTGCCGGTGATCGAATCTTACGGAATGACTGAGGCTGCGCACCAAATGGCGAGTAATCCGCTGCCGCCACAACCACGAAAACCTGGGACGGTAGGGCCGGCCGCTGGACCTGAAGTTGCAATCATGGATCAATCCGATGATATTTTATCTGCAGGCGCCACCGGCGAAATTGTGATCAGAGGTCCTAATGTAACAGAAGGCTACGAAGGAAATCCGGAAGCCAATGAGGAGGCATTTTCTAGTGGTTGGTTTCGTACAGGGGACCAGGGAGTGATCGATGAAGATGGTTATCTAACCATTACAGGTCGGCTGAAGGAAATAATTAATCGTGGCGGGGAGAAGATAAGTCCTCGTGAGGTGGATGAGGTATTAATGGATCATCCAGCAGTAGCGCAGGTTGTAACTTTTGCTATTCCTCATGAAAAGCTGGGAGAGGAAGTGGGTGCCGCAGTCGTCTTAAGTGACCGAGCTGATGTGGAGGAGAATGCACTTCGTGTTTTTGTTGGCGAGCGATTGGCTGACTTCAAAGTCCCGCGTAAGATTGTGTTTTTGGATGAAATTCCAAAAGGTCAGACGGGGAAACTGCAGAGAATTGGTCTTGCAGAAAAACTTGGGCTTGTAACGTGAAGGTCTGTATCTACGGTGCAGGGGCAATAGGTGGCTACCTTGGGGTGAAACTTGCCTCTGTGGGTGTGGATGTGTGTTTGATTGCCCGTGGCCCCCACCTAGCGGCTATCCAGAAAAATGGACTAACTTTGCGAGAGGACGGCAAGGAAACCAACATACGGATACCTTGTAGTAAAGATCCTGCCGATTTTCCACCACAGGATTACGTGTTTGTTACGGTTAAAGCGCATGCAGCACCAAAGATTGTGGACAAAGTAGTGCCTTTGCTTGGCCCGAAAACGGCTGTCGTTCCAGCCGTCAATGGGGTCCCTTGGTGGTACTTTTATAAGATTGGTGGTCAGTTGGAGGGGCGTACAATAGAAACCGTGGATCCTAGAGGCCTCCAATGGAACAAGATAGGACCGGAGAGGGTAATCGGTTGCGTGGTTTATCCTGCTGCAGAAATTCCAGAACCAGGTGTCGTACAGCATGTTTCATTAAATCGGGTGCCACTCGGAGAACCGGATGGTACGCGCTCGGACCGTGTTTTAGAATTAAGTCAGGCTATGATTGCTGGTGGCCTTAAAGCCCCTGTTCGTGCGCGAATCCGAGACGATATTTGGGTTAAATTATGGGGCAACATGTCCTTCAATCCTGTCAGTGTTCTCACTGGTGCAACACTCCGTCAGATTGGGACCGATCCGGGATTGCGTGGTCTAGTTCGTGAGATGATGATAGAGGGTCAAAAAATCGGGGAGGGCTTAGGAGTTAAATTCCCGGTAGATATAGAGAAGCGAATCAATGGTGCGGTTGAGGTTGGGGAGCATAAGACGTCAACGCTCCACGATTTTGAGGCCGGAAAACCCATTGAAATCGATGCCTTACTGGGGGCAGTCTGTGAGTTGGGCCGATTTGTGGGGGTAGAGACCCCGACCATGAACCTTATTTGGGCACTCACACGTCAGAGGGCAATAACGGCTGGTTGTTATTCTGTGGAGGAAACCAAGACCTCAGTACCCTAAAGCACAACCATCTTTGCGTGGATCAGACCCTCCAGTTAACACGCCGGTTTCCCAGTCTATCCATATTGCCTGCCCGCCACCGAGGGCCGTTTCTGCCTCAATAGTTTCATGGCCAAGTTTCTGCAATCCTTCCACAACGTCGCGAGATACACCACGTTCAACTTGGAGTTGATTCCCAAATGCAAAAGTCCGGGGCGCATCGAGGGCTTCTTGGACATCCATTTCAAAATCTAAAAGATTGGTGGCAAAATGGGCATGCCCAACTGGTTGGTAGTGGCCGCCCATTACGCCGAAGGCCATGATTGACCGGTTATCTTTTCTCATCATTCCAGGGATGATGGTATGCATCGGCCGTTTCCTTGGAGCGACGCAGTTTGGGTGTTTGGGATCAATCAAAAAGCTCGCACCACGATTGTTAAAAAGGACGCCAGTTTGTGCGTCCAACAATCCGCTACCAAAGGAATGAAATATAGAATTAATAAAAGAGACGGCATTCCGCTCGCCATCCACGACAGTCAGGTAAACGGTATCAGCATGCGCAGTTTCTCCTGGATGTGGCATTTTCCCCATTGCCCGATCTGTGTTTATTAGCTTGCGTAGTTCATCTGCGTAGCTATTAGAAAGCAGATGCTCCACTGGAACGTCAGCCTGGGATGGATCTGCCAAAAAAGCTGCCCGATCCCGGAAAGCGAGACGAGTGGCCTCAGCTTCAATATGTAGGCGCTCTACTCCTATTGGTTGGAGCGGGCTTAAATCAAAACCTTTCAAAATATTAAAGATTTCCAGTGCAATCATNCCCTGACCGTTCGGTGGGCACTCAACTATCTCATAGCCTCTGTAATCGATAGAGATTGGGTCAACGTAATCAGCATTTGTAGAGGCAAAGTCATCCAGTGTGTGCAGTCCACCCCTGCTTTGCAAATAAGCCACCATTTGTTCAGCAACTTCTCCTTGGTAAAATCCTATGTCGCCCTTCTCAGCGACGACCCGTAACGACTTTGCCAATGCCGGCTGATGGTGCATTTTACCTGGCTTTGGAGCCTGTCCGTTTGGTAGAAAAATTTGGCGAGAATTGGCATCGCTCTTCAATTTATCGGCACTGTGCGCCCAGGCTTTGGCAATGACGGAGTGAACGGGATAACCTTCTTCTGCAAATTTTATGGCGGGCTGCAGGCAAGCATCCAAGCCCTTGCGACCGTGATCATTAGACAATCTTTGCCATGCTGCTATGCAACCCGGAACCACGACGGCATGTGGACTCTGGTAATCAATGGCAGTAAGTCCTTGTTCTTGAAACCAACCAACCTCTGCTGCTTTTGGTGCCTTTCCGGATCCGTTAATTGAAATGATGTCCCCACCGCCCGGGGAATAAAGCGCAAANCAGTCTCCTCCGATACTTGTCGAGTGTGGCTCGACGACACCGAGAACGGCTGCTGCTGTGATGGCTGCATCAATCGCATTTCCACCGGATCGCAGCATATCTACCGCAGCGAGTGTCGCGGCGGGATGTGAGGTGGCAGCCATCGCGGTAGTTGCGTGAACTGGCGAACGGCCTGGAAACTGATTGTCGCGCATAATTTCCTCCAAAAGATTAGCTACGAGACTAGAGATCAGCTTTGGCGTCGGCAAGGGATCGTACGTGGAATAGACATCGAACCAATGTCGGTTACTGCAATTGACTCTTCTGCTGCCGTATCTTTACCTTCCATTTCCCGTTGAGATAGCTCAAGGGTCCATACTCGTAACGGGTGATGGCGTGACTTTGAACTCACAGGTTTGAGAACAATGGCTGAAACGGTTCGTGTTGGTGCAGGTGCGGGCTATGCCGGTGATCGTTGGGCGCCAGCGGTTGAATTAGCAGAAAAAGGTGAAATTGATTTTCTTGCCTTTGAGTGTTTGGCGGAACGAACAATCGCCCGTGAAACCCTAACCCGACTCAATGATCCAGAGGCAGGGTATAAGTCGCTCCTTCGTGAGCGCATGAGTGCAGTGTTGCCGACTTGTATAGAGAAGAGCATAAGAGTGATTACGAACATGGGCGCTGCAAATCCCATGGANGCTGCTCGACNGACATATAAAGTTGCGTGTCACTTAGGTTTTGCGAAGACCCGTGTCGNGNTGGTGCTTGGTGATGATGTTCGAGAAACTCTCGCAANCATGNCACATCTCGAATTTATAGAAACTCGGACCCCATTGGAGGAAGTCTTACCANGGATGGCTTCTTGGCTGAGATAGACTACGGAAAGAAAGATCAAGAATGATAGAGGTTCCCGCTGAAATAGCGGAGGTAGATGCGACCGGCCTTGTCTGCGGGTTATATGAGGACATTAGAGCGACAATGGAGATCGGGATGGTCAATCTCATTTACCGACGGATGGCGGCAGTTGATGGTTTGTTAGAATGGGTTTGGGGTGTGCTTCGTCCGTTACTGGCATCAGATGATGTCGAGGAGGCGTTATTGTTAATAGCAGCGGGGGCTGGACAGGCTAGTTCTCTGTCGACGTTCAAACTTGAACGACATCAAATGGATATAGAGGATCAAGAGCTGCCTAATTTGAAACGTGTCCTTGATGACTACAATCGAGGCAATGGTTTGAACTTACTTTTGTTAACGGCGTTTTCGGAGTGTTTACTATTGGGAGGTCCGAAAGTCGGAGAAATGATGGCAGAAAAGGCGGAGCGTCGACCCCTCCGGTCTTGCTTGCCTCCTATTATTTCCATGACGGATATGTCAAAAGAAACGGCCAGTTTGATTCAGGAATTGAGCAAGTCGATCGCACCATCCGACAGGCCTCTGATTCCAAGTTTATTCCGTCACCTCGCGCACTGGCCTGGTTTTTTGACTTTGGTTGCGCCGCATATCACCTCTTTCGTGCGTTCTGGTGAGCTTGCAACGTTATCTGATTCGGCGAAACATTGTGCAAAAGATTTCTCTTTAATGTCTAAAGAACAATTTATTTCTCCAGTCGAACTGACACCTCCCAGCGCAGATGTACAGGCNTACTGGCTAGGAGAGCTTAATGCATACATATCTAAGCCAATCCCNGAAATGGTAGTGATAGGNAACGCTTTGAGACACGCACTTCCATAGTNTAAAAAGAAAAATTTCCGCTTTGAAACAAACTTACAGCACGGGATTACGAATTATCTTTGCTCCATTTTTCATAATCCGAGCGAGATTCNTCGCTTGCTGGGTAAAGNCCGATTATTGAACGACCCTTGCTNACTTCTTGGCGTGCGAACTGCTCGTAACGTTCTTGATCGGGTGCGTCGTCTGCGATTTCTTTTGCGAGGGCTCGAGGGATTACTAAGACGCCGTCCTTATCACCAGCCATGATATCGCCTGGCAATACCGCTACACCGGCGCAGCCTATTGGTACTTGTAACTCAACCGCNTACAATCCCGACTGACTTGCTGGGGCGGCTCGTGAGGCACAGTAAATTGGTAACTCTATTTCTTCTAGCTCGCTTGAATCACGGACGGCGCCATCCGTAACGACAGCTACAACTCCCCGAACCCGTAGGCGTTCAGCAAGNATGTCGCCTAGGANGCCAACAGTAACATTAGAACAGGNATCGCTTACAAGACAGCATCCGGGCGGGGTTGTTTCAATTGCCTTCCGTTGAGGGTACTCCGGTTTGGTAAGTATCGCCATATCTCCAAAATCTTCTCGCATCGGAATGTTTCGGAGTGTGAATGCCGGTGCGANAAAAGTTTGGGTGCCGGAGTGCAGTGGTTTGATTCCGTGAAGATAATAATTCCGAAAACCACGTTTGAATAGCTGCATTGCGATTGTGGCGGTGCTGACGTTGGCCAGACTGTCTAATATCCGTTGATCCATAAGGATGGTTACTGGTTCTTTCATGGTAATTTACCCGCAGAAATTGGATTTTGCTTCTGTTCCTTGTTGTGATTTTGAANGACTTGTTTCGTCAAATCCGTAGAGGCTAAGACAATTTTTCCAAAGAATTTTTCGCTTCGATTCCAAACTGACTCCTGGGAGTTCCAAAAAAATCTGTGTCCCATTCGGATACGGTCCGTCCGCGTGCGGATAATCGGTCGACATAACAATGTTTTCGTCTCCAATTTCATCGATTACTACCCTTAGGAGTGNCTCATCNACGTCCGTACCGATAAANCACTGGCGTTTAAAATAGTCACTTGGCAATGCATCCAATTGGATGGCTTCGCCTCCCCCATATTTTTCCCATTGATCGTCTAGGCGGTCGAGCCACCACGGCAGCCAACCACAATTNCCTTCTAAGAATCCTACACGTAGTCCCGGGAATCGCTTCAGGACACCCCCGGTTGTTATGGCACCTAAAGCCAGCATAATTTCCATTGGAAACGAAGCAGAGTGGTTTAGCGTTCGAAAGTTCGGTTTACCTCGGAACCTGTTGCTAGCATAGTCTTCGCTCGCCCCGCCACTCGTGCCATGAAAGAGAAGTGGAACCTTCAACTTCTCGACTTCACTCCAAAGCGTATCACATTCAGGAGAGTTCACGTAACGACCTTTCACTGGCATTGGTAATACCACGACNCCCACNTGGCCTTTTTCCAATACGGCACGTCGGGCTTCGATCGCTGCTAATTCGGGGTCATGGAGAGAAACGATAGCAGCTGGTTTCAGCCTGTCTCTATCTTTCGTGCAATAGTCTGACAACCAATCATTAAATGCTGTGCAATAGGCAGTTGCGAGGTCTCCTGGCAGATCATCGATGGAGACGACCATGTGGGCAAAGGTGCGAAAAACAACAGCGATATCAATCCCCTCTACATCCATGGCGTCNAACGCTGACTCTGCGTCGTAACCACGTTTTNTNATTGGTTNGTACAACTCTTCTGTTGGGGCATCCAAGAATTTTTGGGCATCAATAACGTCAGGTGATAGCGCCCAGGGAGGAATCAATGTTCCTTGCACACGCCAGTGTGGAAAATTGGCGGGGCTCCAACCTAGATATTGNGGCCGCTGATCAAAANAATNAGNAGGCATATACTTTTCATATACNGCGGCGGNNTCNATGACGTGTAAGTCCGAATCCATGATNCTNTANCCATTTTTCATAAACAAGCACTGCCTTGNTNTGTGTTNNNGTNGAGANANGTTCTTTANAGAAGAATTNTTAAANTTCNGTTTAGCGGCCNTGAAATNNCGGTTTNCGTTTTTCCATAAACGCTTGNCTTCCTTCTCTATAGTCNTCGCTATCAAAGATGGANCGGATCTTTCGTTCNAGAGAGTCTAGNTCNCGATCTNCNGGATCCTTGAGACTNTCNTTAATNGCACGTTTTGCGGCACGAATNGTCANTGGAGCNTTTTCANTTAATCCGTCGACATAGGATCGGACAGTNTNTTCAAGGTCTTCGGNTGAAGTAACTTGGTTTATCAATCCTATTCGAAGCGCTTCCGACGCTTTTAAGCGNCTGGCNGAAAACAAAATATCTTTAGCGGAAGAGGGACCAACTAAATCACTCAGCACCTTTAATCCGTCAAACCCGTANCCAAGTCCNAGGCGGGCNGCGGGGATTCCAAACTGTGATNCTTCGCTCGCAATACGAATGTCGGCAGCTAATGCAACAGCNAACCCTCCNCCAATACAAAANCCNTGTATCATAGCGACTAGGGGTTTATCGAAGCCTTTNAGGGTAGCCTGNGANTNGGNNGAAATTTTGTTGTATTCTTCTTCGGCTTNNGCGTTGGAGCGGTGTTTTTCNAATTCAGAGATATCNGCACCTGAGACGAAAGCTTTGNCACCAGCNCCAGCCATNATGACTACCCGAATNTCAGAATCGTTNTGGAANNCAGTCATGATTTCACCTATCGCTATCCACATTNCAAGNGACAANGCGTTTCGCCGGNTAGGNTTATTAAAAATCATCCAACCGATGTGCTGCTCCTTGTGCGCTATCATTTTGTCGGTGGAAACTTTGATTGTGTT
>PAVD01000034.1 GCA_002712985.1 Rhodospirillaceae bacterium | reverse complement strand
TAAAACAAACAATCGATCCTTTAATCGTCTTCCATGCCTATGGGTACTACCGTTCTAAGGTAGCACCGGTCACTAAGTCCCACGCAGCATCACTACCGCCTGTTAGACAAAAACTAGTACGTAAGAATTCAAATAATGGTGCGAAGAATTTTTATGTAGGCTCGCATGCGAGGGAAGTTGTTGGTTGGGATGAAGATAGGAGCCGAGAATTACTGGATGGCCTTCTAGGTGGTGCTACCGGCGCGGACCATATCTATACCCATCAGTGGAAACCCGGTCAGCTTGTGGTCTGGGACAATCGATGTCTGCTGCATCGTGGTACGGGATACGATGCAGATAAGTATAGACGGTATATGCGTCAAACGCGCGTCGTTGGCAAAGGATCTACTTTATTGGAATAGCACAAAAGTGTGACTTGTTTTCAAGTCCTTGATTTGGGTTGGGGGTGCTTCTAATAGCTTTAGTGGTTGGAAGGAAATGAAGGTAGTCATCATGAGCAAGACTGTTACGGCCGGGAATTTACTTTATTTACAACGCTTTTTTTTGGTATTTTGCGGATTAATTCTTGGTTGTAGCGTGGGGTGTATGGTGGCTGCAGGACGTTAGGAAAGATGGCGCGGACTTCCAAAAACCGAACTGATGATCCAGGGGAGACTGGAGTTGAAGTCGTTCAAAAAGAGCGACAGATCGCCCACTCTCAGATTCAACAACTGCAAGATAGTGTGCAGGCTCTCCGTGATGAGTTGGAGGCACAGCAGGTTACGACACGCAAATTGGTACATTCAGAGAGGCAGTCGGCAGCGGCAGAAATTGAGCAACTAAAGGGTGCAGTGACAGCATTGCGTGAAGAGTTAGAAAAACAAAAACTGGAAACTAAAAGGTTGGTGCAGGGTGAAAAGCAGACTTCTGTAGCTGAGATTCAGCAGTTGAGAGAGATAGGGGCTGCCTTGAGAGAAGAGTTAGAGAGTCAAAAACTAGAAACGCAAAAAGTAGTGCAATCAACGAAACAGCTAGCGGCGTCGGAGATACAGCAATTGCAAGAGGCTACGGGGGCGTTGCGTGAAAAACTAGAGAGGAAGAACGTTGAATAGTGCAGTGCTTTTCACGTGGTATCAGAACGCCACTTATATTGATTCAGCGGGCAGAATAAAGTCGGTGAACACGCGTGTACGGGATGGCTGACAAGAGAGGTGCTCCCATTCGGGATGACAAGTCCGTTGTAGAGAATGAGCGTCTTCAATATGTCGAAACGCTTCTTGATACTTCTCGGGAAATGAGTGCTCTAGATACCCTGGACGCAGTGTTCCAAGCTTTGGTTAGGGTCGCAGTTGAGCGGACGAATTCGGATAGAGGGACTCTTTTTCTACACGATGAGGCCACCCACGAACTGTATTCACGAATAGCGCAAGGTATAGGATTTTACGAAATTCGAATCATGGATACGGATGGTATTGCCGGTGCGGTGTTTCAGTCCGAGATAAGTGAGATAGTCAACGATCCATATTCTGATGATCGATTCAAGAGTGAGGTTGATAGTGAGACAGGATACTCGACTGAATCGATCCTTTGTACGACGGTGAGAAATGCCAAAGGTAAGATCATTGGCGTCTTAGAAGTGCTGAATAAGCAAGCTGGCGAATATAGCAAACAAGATATTTTGTTGTTAGAAGGCCTGACCACGCAATGTGCGGTGACGCTGCAGTCATTTGAGCTTGTAGAACATATGGAAGGAAAAAATAAACGAGAAGTTGAGTTTCTCAACATAGTTTCAGAAATAACTTCGGAACTAGAGTTAACACGTTTGCTCGAGCGGGTGATCGCTGAGACAACGAGGATGTTGGATGCTGAAAGGTCAACGCTATTTATAAATGACGAAAAGACAAATGAGTTATTCAGCTTTGTGGGAGAAGGTCTCGATAGTGTCGAGATTCGCTTGCCAAATCATTTAGGTATTGCCGGGACTGTGTTTACGTCGGGCCAAACTGTCAACATACCATATGCATATGCAGACCTTCGTTTCAATCCAATCTTTGACAAGAAAACAGGTTTTTTTACTCGTTCGATCCTGTGCGTTCCGGTTTCAAATAAGGACGGTAAGATCATTGGGGTGACGCAGGTTCTAAATAAGAAGGTAGGAGTCTTCAGCGATGAAGATGAAAGTCGACTGAAGGCTTTTACTGCCCAGATAGCAATTGGTTTGGAAAACGCAAAATTATTCAACGATGTCCGCATAGTAAAAAATTACAATGAGAGCATGCTGCAGTCCATGTCTAACGGCGTTATTACGTTTGACGAAGGCGGTCTAGGTAAATCCTGCAATGGTGCCGGTTCCAAAATCATAAGAAAAACGCCAGAGGACGTTATTGGGAGAAATCCCGAAGAGGTATTTGGAAGCCAAAATAGTTGGGTATTGGAAAAAATTGAACAGGTCAAAACAGCTCGAGAAATCGATTATATGAATGATGTAGAGCTCGTGTTTGATGATGAGTTAGCATCTGCCAATGTCACAGTAATGCCTCTTACTTCGGGAGACGACGAGCTGATTGGTACACTTGTTATGATAGAAGATATTTCTAACGAGAAACGTGCCAAATCTACGCTCTCGCGCTATATGGATCCCGGTCTTGCTGATCAGATGTTGTCAGAAAATAACCAAGAAGAAATACTTGGTGGCAACGACAAAGTTGCCACAATATTGTTTTCAGACGTGCGTGGCTTTACGACCATTACCGAGTCACTAGGTGCGCAGGGAACTGTTGGTTTGCTAAATGATTATTTTGAATTGATGGTCGATTGCATCGCTGAACAGGGTGGGATGCTGGATAAGTTTATAGGTGATGCGATTATGGCAGCGTTCGGAATTCCTATGACTCACGAGGACGATGAGGATAGAGGGCTTCGCGCCGGAATAAATATGATCAAGAGTCTTTGGGAATGGAATACAAGACGCGAAAAGTTGGGTGAGATACCAATAGACATGGGGCTGGGCCTAAACACTGACTCAATTGTAGCCGGTAACATTGGATCGAAGAAGCGTATGGACTACACGATGATCGGGGATGGCGTAAATCTGGCGGCACGNCTGGAGAGTGCTTGTAAACAGTACGGTGCCCGCATTCTTCTTTCTGAANACACTGTTGCGAAGCTAAAAGGAGTCTACCGTCTTCGTGACATAGACAGGGTAGTGGTAAAGGGAAAAACAGAGCCNGTTGGNGTNTTTGAATGCCTTGATTATCATGATGATGAGTCGTTTCCCAATATGATGGATGTATTGGGTAACTTTAACGAGGCAGTGAAGTGNTACCGCGGTCAAGAGTGGGATAAGGCAANTAAATANTTTGAAGAGGCACTCAAAGGAAATGAATCTGACGCACCTTCTCATATGTATGTGGAACGTTGCGAGCAATTGAAACAAACCCCCCCTGGGNCCGAGTGGGATGGCGTCTGGATTATGACTAGCAAGTAATACGATGGTCCGAAATTAATAGTCCAACGCAAAAAGCTAAATTCGACTTCTTTCGTTCGNGCAAATAGTACTAAGGNTGTTTTTAACAGCTANGNGCTGTTGGTTAATACACTGTCAAAATAGTTGATAGTTTTAAGTAGTCCCTCTTTTAAAGGTATTTTTGGTTTCCACTTAAGGATGTCTTTAGCCAGAGAAATGTCCGGGCAACGCCTAGTCGGATCATTTTCTGGAAGAGGTAGTTTCTTCAAGTTAACATTAGAGCCCATAAGCTCCTTAATGGTATTGGCCAGCTCGAGTATTGTTAGTTCCTCTGGGTTTCCCAGGTTGATTGGACCCGTAATGTCATCTCTAGTACGCATAAGCTCTATGAAGGCCCCAATCATATCGTCAACGTAGCAAAAACTTCGTGTTTGAGTTCCTTCACCAAAGATAGTTATCTCTTTCTGCTGAAGAGCTTGCACAATGAAGTTGGAAACTACACGACCGTCGTTTGCATGCATGCGTGGCCCATAGCAATTAAAAATTCGTGCAACTTTTATTTTCGTCTCGAATTCTCGATGATAATCAAAAAATAATGTTTCGGCGCAGCGTTTTCCTTCGTCGTAACATGCTCGTAAACCAATAGGATTAACCTGACCCCAGTAGTCCTCCGTTTGAGGGTGAACTTCAGGTTCGCCGTAGATTTCGGAAGTCGAAGCTTGAAATATTTTTGCGGAAGTGCGTTTAGCTAGTCCCAGCATATTAACAGATCCAACAATACAAGTTTTTATCGTTTGGACTGGTCTGCGTTGGTATTGAACCGGACTAGCTGGGCAAGCCAAGTTGTAAATTTGATCAACTTCCACATAAAGGGGAAGCGTCACATCATGCCGAATTAGTTCGAAGGAACGGTTGGTCAGTTGGTGTTCTATATTTTTTGAGCTACCGGTAAAGAAATTGTCTACACATAGTACGTTTACGCCCTCAGAAAGTAGCTTGTCGCACAAGTGAGAGCCAAGAAATCCGGCACCTCCAGTAACAAGAGCTGTAATCGGAGAATGCATAGATAGTAACCCTACCTTTCCTATACGCTTGGTCAGTTGGGCTATGATAAGGTTAAATGATGGATTGCCAAAGTCCTATATATTGTCGGGAATAAAATTGTTGAAGCAGGCTACTAAGGTGAGTCGTCGCAGTTCCCGTTTTCTGTAGGGTTTTATCGTTGTTATTTATTTAGTTGGGTATGTTCTAAGGGTTAAAGAATGAAAGTTAGTTATATCGTGACGATATATAATAAGGCGCCTTATATTCCGTTTGTTGTTCATGGTCTTGCAACGCAAGAGGGCGCATTTGAGAGGGAGTTCATTTTTGTAGATGATGGTTCCACTGATGATAGTGCTGGGGTCCTATACCGATTAGTTAAATCCTTGCCGGGGCAAGTTGAAGTTATCCGGCAGGAAAACCGTGGACCCGCTGTCGCCAGCAATAGGGGGCTGGAGAAAACTACGGGGGACTTTATTAAATTCGTAGATGGAGACGATATTTTGTTGCCGTGGGCAACGGAAATATTACTGGATACGATGAATAAGGGTGGGCACGCCTACGCATTTTCCACTAGACCAGTTCCCATTTCTCATGAAGATATGTCGCTGGAGCATCTTAATTCGGTTATCGCTAGGTTTCGCGCGGATACCAGCAACTTGGTATCTTCGGTTTGGCCTAATCCTTTGCAACACGTGATCCATCGGTCTCATGGTAATCCGACATCTTGGATCGCCGCTCGTGATACGGTTGCAAGGATTGGCGGATGTGCCGAGCACATTTTCATACAGGATTATATCATGGAGCTATCTTTGGCAGCCCAAGGTTCTGCCGGTATTTGGCCAGGACCTATCTTTTTGTACCCAAAAGATGATGTCACGCGGGTTTCTGCAAACAAGGCACAGATATTGCATGATTTGAATATGGCGTTGGCTGAGATGTTTCGACGAAGGCCAGAGGTGATGGAGAAATATNGATTTCAGGCGGCAAAACGGGCCACAGGACGAGCGTGGCATTTTGCTAGGCGTAACAGGGTATCCAGATCACTAATGATACAATCTTTTCTTGATTTCTGCGGNGTGCGCGTCGGTTTGACTGCAGCTACCCCCCAGTTGTTTGAGTCGACAGCACAAGTATTCCATGACGGATTTTCCATCCGTTAATGTTGTGTGCCACAAACGATAAAGGACAGAGATCTAAAATTGTTTAGTATTGCATTGAATTCATTTGGGTTATGAGGTGGTGTATAATACCGATGAACTTTGATGGTTGTCCCTACTAAGGGGTAGTACGGTATAGACTCGATATCTTTGAACGTGTCTAACAGGAATGGCGCCATGCACGAACTCAATCCGGAGAAAACGTCGGAACCGCTACTCTCAAGGGTACGATATATCGACCCGGAATGGAAAGAGCGGAAGGAGAGTCCCCGGATCGGAAGCAGGGAAAGTCGGCATGCAGCNACATCTTTCNAGGACGTTCGTGTGTTCGATGTCAGAAGACGTGTCGCCGAGGGCACCGCTAATCTTGATATTTCCGGATTTACTCTTGATCACAATGTGACGACTGTCACAAATTTTCGAGACAACGATGATGTTGGCAACGTCTATCATGATGAAATGAAGCGCCTGATTTGCCGAGTAACGGGCGCGGATGCAGCCTATGTGTATAATCACCTGGTGCGAACGGAAACGCCAACTAGCTTCAATGATGGCTATGCGCGTTTTGTTCACTGCGATTACAATATAAAGANGTTAGATGGATTTGCTGCCGATCTATTAGGGAAGCATGGGGTTAAACCACGAGAAAATTAGCGCTTTGCCTGTTACAACACCTGGCAACCCTTTGACAACCCAGTGGAGAAGAACCCACTCGCATTTATTGATTGGGAGACACTCCCTTTTGATGATGTGATTGATTATTATTATACGGGCTATGGCAAGGATGGTCTGGTCGCAGCTCCGATATATAATCCAGCCCACAAGTTTTGCTATTTCCCAAAGATGTCAACGGAAGAAGTCCTTGTTATGAAGCAGCTAGACTCGCGTCCCGGGTGTTCGGTCTACTGTCCTCACACGTCGTTTGATAATCACGCTCCAGAGGATTTGCTGCCGCGCCGTAGTATTGAGACGCGGCTACTTGCGGTTTTTGATGTAGGATGATTTTTTGCCTCTGCACAGTTGTCAACTTCAGTTTGTATTTAGACGGTGTTTTAATGTTTCTTGCCACTCTGTTCGCAATTGAAAGCCGGGTCGACCCTGATATGTTTGTTCGGTATTTTTCAGAATTTCCCCGTCGGAGAGGGACAAGTCGAGAGGGTCACTGATTGGCTGTTCCACATACCAGGGACTGTCGAGAAATACCTCAACACGGTTTCCTTCGGGATCCCTAAAATACAGTGACCAAGCAAGACCATGATTAATTGGAGTTAGATCGGAGACATCCGAAGTTGCTTGAAGTGACTCATAAAAAACCCGCAATTCCCGAAGTGACTTAACTTTGAACGAAAGTTGATTCAAGACTTTTATGTTGTTTTCCGCATCTCGTCCGGAAGCTAGTACCAGTTGATGGTGTTCGTTTGCATCTCGGGTCATAAACACTAGCTCTCGGCCCGGCAAAATTCCTCGATCTGTTACGAGTAGCCCAAGCATCGTCGTATAAAATAGCTCCATTCGAGCCAGGTCATGCACATAAATACCCACGTGACTAAACGTCACTTTTGGGATGGCCTTCATTGCGTCTCCTGAATCTCTCGATAAATTGTCTAGTGACTGTAGTTTTACTTTTTTTGACTCATTTGTTAAGAAAATTTAGAGGTAAGCCAGGTCGCGGCCATTCGCATGCCACTAATTGTCCTTGCCACGACAAGGTTATGAAAGCGGTCTTTAGTTCATCTCCACCAAAACATATATTGGTTGTAAATGGATCTTTAGTTTCAAAAAAATCATCCGTGCCCCCGTTCGGACGTGCCACTGTGATGCCGCCTGTCATCAGAGTGGCTACGCAGATATTGCCGTTTTCTTCTACTGCAAGAGAGTCAAAGCGTCGAAGTCCCCCGTCGCAAGTAACAAGTGTCCCGCCATTTAAAGATTGAGGGAATGGCAGTTTCTCGACTGTACCGTCACCCGAAACTGGAAAGCTATAAAGGCGGGCGCCCTCTGTTTCGGCAACATAAAGTGTTTTTTCATCAGGGGAGAGGCCGATTCCATTAGGGGTGGTTATAGGTTGTATAACCTCCCTTATTTCGGTGCCGTCTGGGCGCGCCCAATAAACGGAGCCACGATCCATATCCCGTGCGCGAGCTTTTCCTAGGTCGGTAAACCACATATTGCCCCTTCGGTCGAAGACGATATCGTTTGGACCATTCAACTTAATGCCNTTACATTGATCGTAAAGGCGNTCTACCTTCCCAGTGTTCAGATTAACTCGTTCTATCCTTCCAGTAGTATAGTTTTCAGCCTGCCTAATGGGCCGTATTCGGTTGGACAGAGCATCCTTTTCCCACTCGAAGCCACCGTTATTACAGACGTAACAAGCTCCGTCTGGACCAATTGCGGCGCCATTAGGTCCATCCCCTATGTTTGATATGACCTCTTTTCGGCCGTTGGGTTGGACCCGGGTCAAGGTGCCTCGTGCAATCTCTACCAGAACTATAGAGCCATCCGCCAGAGCAATGGGCCCTTCGGGAAACTGGAGGTCATCGGTGATTATTCTGATAGCTGTCATCTTCGGCTCCATGTGATTATTATCTCTTTTAGCGACGCAGTATTACTAAATGCTTTAGGAAGATCTGGCAGAGCCTTGCTGCAATAATATGTTGGTTCAGTCTAGTTTGGCATGGGGGATTGAACGAGTTAACTCTCAGAAAATCAACGGTTATGAAATTCACGTTGGGTATTTTTGCTTCTACCCATATACTACAGCTGTTAATCCGGTAAAACACTATTTAGGGAATTAAATGATTTGGCTTAACTGGCGCGTTGCAGACGAGGGATATGACCTAAAGGACCGCGAACTTGTAGCTAAAAGCGAGCCACGGAGTCGCGGCATCGTATGTCTGAAAGACGACGTTGCCGAGAGAATTTGTTTGGACTTTGTAGCCTTGGATAATCGCCCCGAAAGCATATGTGAGTTTGCGAATCGATATGGATTTCTATCAAAGACACCGGATCTTTCTGAACCAATAGGTCTCTGGCAGTCGGAGATTTTCGCTGTGCGTGATGTAGTCGCGGCATACTGCGATGGTCGAGCTATGGAGGCGACCCGTATGTACGGCGTCGGGTATAGCAGGCAGACGGGGGCGACAGCAGGATTTGTGCCCAACGTCGGCAGTTCGGATATTGAATTTCGCTGCATGGCCCACGACTTAGCGTCGTGGATTTGGTTGGAAACAGGCCATAANTTGAAAGGTCGACAAGTGGCCAAATGCCGCGAGTGTAAACGGTTCTTTTTTAAGGGTGGCGGGAAGGGGGCGCGTCGTAGTCAAAGTCGCAACACACGACAGTTTTGTGGAATCTGGTGCAAGACGGCCCATAACAATAGAATAGCTATGCAGCGGAAGGTAAATTTTTGATAGCAGCTTACTGCAATTTGAACATCGCTCGTATCTTTTGGTGAATTCTCCTTGGATTGGAAAAGCTACTCAATTGCTTTGGAAATGCCATGATACGATCTAAACCGAATTAATTTTGTTTAATTGTGATTTTGAATCGAATAAAAACTACCGAATCCTAGATTAGAAGTAGTGCTGCACACTTCTTTCCTTGTTGCCACACCAATCTAGTTTCGCTGTGAGTAGTCTCGCTAATTGCCGTTTACGCAAACGGTGGCGGTCTAGTTCACCTGTTTTTATGTAATAGTGGAGTAGACTTCAGAATGACCGATAAGTCGGTGATAAGTGAAGAACGTACGCTAGGTCCACGCGAACTATTGGCGTTTATTGGAATGGCCCTGGGCATGTTTCTCGCGGTTTTGAATATTCAAATTGTTGGTAGTTCGTTCGATGAAATAAAAGCCGGACTGGCTGCCGGTCCTGAAGAAGTAAGTTGGGTTCTGACATCGGCCTTAATCGCGGAAGTAATCATGATTCCTATGTCGGGATGGTTGTCTAGAGTTATGTCTACGAGATGGATGTTTTCCGCGTGTTCCATCGGATTCGGCTTGGCTAGCATTGGGTGCGCCTCCGCCACTAGTATTGAAGAGATGATAATTTTTCGTTCGTTGCAAGGATTCATGGGAGGTGGCTTAGCACCGATGATTTGGGCTGCTATATACGTGTCGTTTCCTGGGCGGTCGCGGAATTATTTGCTAGCTATAGTCTCCTTACTGGGCACCAGCGCAGTTGCTTTGGGTCCTAGTCTTGGTGGTTGGATTAGCGAGGAAGCAAGTTGGCCGTGGCTCTTTTATTTCAGCGTTCCCTTCGCTGCACTATCCGCGACCATNGTATTTTTTTTCGTGGATTTTGATACCCCTGATTGGTCAGTTTTCAAAGAAATAGATGTCCTGGGAATAATACTCATGGCGTCATTTTTTATGTGTCTGTTGATAGTATTAGAAGAGGGTCGACGGCAGGACTGGTTTGAATCCGGGCTAATAGTTGTGCTGGCTTCTATATCGGTGATCTCTGGTTTATCGTTTGTATGGNGAGAGCTTACCTGTGAAAAACCACTAATTGATTTGAGAGTATTTGGAAATTTTAATTTCTCGATAGGAGCTTTTTACGTAGCGGTATTTGGTGCTGGTATGTTTGTGCCTCTCTATCTTCTACCCTTATTTCTTTCACGAATTATTGGTTTAAATACTTGGCAAATTGGCTCCATGTTGGTGGTGCTAGGTATAACCATGATGATAACCGGGTTTTTCATGCCACTATTAATGCGATTATTTAGTTTGCGGACCATCGCTATTGCTGGTTTTAGTATGATGGCTTTAGGCACTTGGTATCAGGCCCAATTAAATTTTGACACGGGTTTCGTAGAACTTTTGTTGCCGCAGTTTCTGCGTGGTGCAGCCACCCAGATGTGTTTTCTTTCCATGGTGGGATTGGCGGTTGGCTCATTACCTGAGTTTCAAGTAAAAGCAGGTACTGCTTTGTTCCAGCTTACAATGCGACTCGGTGCCGCGGTTAGTGTCACTATTGCTAATAATTACTTATTTATTCGAACGCGTCACCACTACCACAATATACGCGAGTCTGTTGCCGTAGGTGACCCTATTGCTGCCGAAACCCTAGGAATACTGGAGACAAGTGGTAGTAGAATGTTAGGGGAGTCCCCTTGGGCTCTCGTGGCATCCGTTCAACGGTATGCCGCCATTGGCGAGCGAGAGGCAATGATTCTAGCATTTAACGAGGTAACAACAGTTGTTGCACTATGTATTGCCGTAACGCTGATTTTCATGCCATTGGTGCGTGGACCAACCCAAAAAAATTGACTTACGGGTTGCTAATGCCCATCGTGTTTAGTGTTTGTCGGCGAAGAGCAATTCCGGGGCGAGCGCCGGTCGACGTCCCGTCCTTCCATACAGCGCGACCATTCACGAATACCAAGTCAATGCCTTCGGCTGGTTCAGTCGGAGCCCTAAAGGTGGCTCTGTCAATCACAGTACTAGGATTGAACAGTACCAGGTCAGCAAAAAACCCAGTCGAGATTCTGCCGCGGTCCCTTAGGCCAAATTGCGCTGCGGGAAGGCTGGTCATCCTACGAATAGCTTCTTCTAATGGAAACAGCTTTTGCTCTCTAACATAATGACCAAGCACGCGAGGGAATGTACCCCATAGGCGAGGATGCGGGTGATCATCATGCGGTAGCCCATCGGAACCTATCATCGCACTCGGATGTGATAAAATTCGTCGAACGTCGTCTTCATTCATCATGAAGTAGATTGCGCCAGCGGGGGCTAAGGCCTTCGCAGCGCCAGTAAGATCCGTGTTCATTTCCTTGGCGATGTCGGATAGGTCCCGCCCAGCCATTTNAGGTAGTGTTTTTGACCAAGTGACCAGAATCCGGGATGCTTGTTCGAGGCGCTTAACTCCCANTACTGTAGAACTAGCCACATAAGGATAAACGTCAAATCCAACCGGTTGTTTCTCTCGTGCCTGATCGATCATTCTTAGAGTCTGTTTTGATCGGCCAAAATTGGACATACCACCAACCTTGTGGTGAGAAATTACAAGAGGCACCTTCGCATCCCGAGCAATTTGAAAGCTTTCCTCAAGTGATTCCTCAATTTTGTCACCTTCGTTTCGCATGTGGGTGGTATGTATTCCGCCGGCATCATGGACTGACTTCGCGAGGGCGATTANTTCCCCGGTTGATGCAGATGAGGCCGGTTCGTAGTACAGGCCCGTGCTCATGCCTATTGCCCCATCTTCGAGTGCCCGATCCAGACGGGCCCGCATTTCCGATACTTCATNGTGTGAAGCGGAGCGGCCGAGATTCTCCATGGTTCCTATGCGCAGAGTAGAGTGTCCTACTTGTGCAGCGACATTTACGGCAGGTGGCTCAGCGTCGAGGGCATAGAGATAATCCTTAAATTCTGCATATAACGNTGNAGGGCTGTTGGCTATNAAGTNGAGAGGGGGCGGCAAAACGGAGCTACTAAGCGGCGCCAAACTAATCCCACAATTCCCCGTGATGACTGTTGTCACACCTTGGCTGGTTTTGAAGGACATATCAGGATTTGAAATAAGTGCCCGATCATCATGGGTATGAACATCTATAAAGCCGGGGGCGAGGACTCTACCAGCACCGGAAATTTCAACATTGCCTGATACACGATCTAAGTTTCCTATGGCGGTAATCCGGTCGTTCTCAATCGCTACATCTGCGTCGACAGCATTAGAGCCTGTTCCATCAATCACTTTGGCCGAGCGGATCACAATGTCAGCGTCGCCTGTTACGCNCCTATGCACCACGANGCCCTTTTTTGAATTCGGACATTATTGCCTGTGGTTCCCCNGTCTCATACGCTTCATAAATGTACTGATGGGCCGCGCTGAANGCGTCATCAAACCCNGTCTGTGTCGTTTGACGGTATCGCTTTTTGGTGAGTTGGAATGCGCCANTCGGCTGGAGTNTGAGATCNGCGGCCACCTCAAGNGCTGCGCTCAATACGCTGCCATTTTCAACCAGNTTATTCAACAAACCGATTTCTANACATTCTTGGGCAGCAACAAAACGAGCTGTAAGTGAAAGTTCAGCCGAGCGCGCATGACCAAAATAAAGACTGAGTAAATGCGAGCCTAGCACACTTCCCAGGCCCGCTTTTATTTCTGGTTGGCTCATTCGGGTCAAGTTGCAGCCCACCCGAAGATCACAAAGCAAAGCAATTTGAAGTCCTGCGCCAGCGGCGACGCCATTCACGGCAGCCACACATGGCTTGTCGAGGTCGCGGATTGCTGAGAACATTCTTCTAGTTTGTTCCATCCACTCTCCGGCGTCATTGCTCGTGAAAGTGGAAGCCTCTTTTAGGTCCTGACCCGCACAAAAAGCTTTTCCGCCTGCGCCAGTAATTACTACGGCTCGCATTGACGGATCATCATTTACCGAGGCCAAGACCTTGCACAGTTCTACTCGCATCGCAGAGGTCACCGCGTTTAGAACTTCTGGTCGGTTCAAGAACACCACGAGAATATCGTTGTGGCGCTCTAGATAGATCGTTTCCAATATTTTATTGTTTGCCTTGGTAATATGTTCCTGGAGTTCCATTTACACCTATCTTAAATCTCATATGATGTTCTGGTAATAGTTAGGTATGAATGCAAATAACGATTGTTTCGGTACTTANAATATAGGTTAGACTAATAAAGTTTAATCGGAGTAGGAACATCACAGATTGTCGTTTTCAACTCGTATCGTGTCTGAAATTCTATCAGTGCTTCGTCGGTCAGCTGGGCCGATATTCTTAAAACTCATGTCAAGTAACAACACTGGATGGCGAGATCAGGGTGTTTTTCGTGCTGCCTGGTTTATAATAACCATATTGATACTCGTTAATCCAGCAAGGGGAATTGCTGGTGCCCTGGAGGCAGAAAANGCATATGACTCAGGTCATTATGCAAAGGCACGAGAATTATGGTTGCCGATGGCAGAGCAGGGTGATCCGACTGCGCAGTATAACATCGCAACACTTTATCGATTAGGTCGGGGTGTTCGGGCAGANCCTGTAGTCGCAACAGAATGGTATCAACGTGCGGCTTTACTCGGTCACGCTCGTTCTCAAGTCAATTTAGGGCGCTTATATTTAAGCGGAACAGGTGTCCAACGAAATATTCTTACGGCAATCTCATGGTTTCAAAGGGCTGCTGATAGTGGTGATTCGTTTGGGCAATATTATTTGGGCCTCCAGTATTTAACAGGAAAAGGNGTTTCTCAAAACTACAAACAAGCCGCATCGTTTTTCCTCGTGTCGGCTGAACAAGGGCTAAGAGACTCCGCCTATCAATTGGCGGTTCTCTACAAGAGAGGGGAAGGTCTTCCCCAAGATCATGCCGAGGCTATTAAGTGGTTCAGCTCCGCAGCCTACGCTGGCCATATCGATGCTCAATTTTCAATGGGTGTTATTTACGAGGAGGGACAAGGGACTCCGATAAATTTAGAACGTGCATATTTCTGGTACAGCGTATCGGCAAGCAATCGACACCCTGTTGGAATGGACAATAGAGATCGGGTGGCGCACGACTTGACAAGTGATCAGTTAANCAGCGTCCATAGTAACCTCAAACATTGGGACTACCTTTTAAAGTNAAAGGAACAGTAATCATCGGCACCGCCTGGATATCTGATGGGTTGTCCGAATCTTGCACTATTGCTTTCTAGTAGATGCAGTGATTATTGTTCAAATCCTTTCTTTTACGTTGGGCCCTTTTCTCTGTGCTGTCTTAGGCCGTGGAATATCTAGTATGGATGACCAAAAGATGCTGCTAAGCAGTGATAAATTGCTTGGCGGGAGAATTATGTTTCGTCAGCCGACACAAGGTTATCGAGTTGCAATAGATCCAGTTTTGGTTGCCTCGGCCGTGCCGGCTACTAACAAATCCCGCGTCCTTGACTTAGGAGCTGGAGTTGGAGCAGCTTCCTTGTGCCTTATTAAAAGAGTTCCTGGTTGTCATGTTGACGCTGTAGAACTTCAGAAGGACTTGTCGGATCTTGCAAAAGAAAATGCAAAGCTCAACGGAGTNGGTGGNCGGTTGGTAGTTCACACAGAAAATATACTGTCTTTATCGTCCAAATTTTCTCAAAACTTTGATCACGTAATGGCTAATCCGCCATATCTTCAGGCCGCCCGCGCTGCCGACAAGGCTTGTCAAAGTATATCTACTGTCGAATATGATGCGAAGTTACCAGATTGGGTATCGGTAGCGATTGGAGCTCTCCGGCAGAAAGGAAGTCTTACATTTATTCATCGGATGGACAGATTGGATGAGTTGTTGAGTCTCATTCGTGCCGACGCTGGCGAAATTGTTGTTGCTCCGATCTGGCCTCATCAGGGAAAAGAGGCGAAGCGAGTGATTGTACGTGCCAGAAAGGGAGTATCCACACCGTTCCGTTTGGTGTCCGGCATTACTTTGCACAGGGCTGATGGTACATTTACAACTGTGGCTGATGCAATTCTGCGTAAGGGGGCCGCCTTTGATCTCGCTTCAAATGAAGAATCAACCGGATTAGGTGGAAGTTTCTCCGACGATGGATAGATTGTCTTTTAGCCGTGCATTGATGTTATAGTACTGGAGGTGACGAAGTCATGCCGATGTGGCCGATTATAAGGCGTTCACCGAGTGTCGCCGTGTTAAGGTTGTCGGGTATAATCTCTCCTTCTGGACGGCCCTTTTCAGGAACGCTGAACATGGCTAGCCTGGCAAACCCTATTCGCCAAGCTTTTTCGTTGCGTGGAGTTAAGGCTGTTGCCTTGTCTATAAACTCTCCTGGCGGTTCTCCGGTTCAGTCTACGTTGATAGCAAAACGGGTTCGTTCCTTAGCCCGAGAAAAAGAAATACCTGTTTTTGCGTTTNTTGAAGATATTGCTGCATCTGGCGGATATTGGCTAGCGTGTGCAGCCGACGAAATCTTTGCCGAGTCAAGCTCGATTGTTGGTTCCATTGGTGTAGTATCGACTGGCTTTGGCTTCCACGACGCAATTCGGAAGATTGGCATTGAACGCCGGGTATATGCAGAAGGGAAAAATAAATCAATCTTGGACCCATTTAAACCGGAGGATCCCGAACAGATCGAGCGCCTAAAGGTGCTGCAGCGTGATATTTTTGAAGATTTTAAAAAACATGTCTGTGACCGTCGGGGGAAGCGGCTTACAGGGAATGAAGATATTCTTTTTAATGGGGATGTTTGGACAGGTACTAGGGCCAAGGAATTGGGTTTGATAGATGGGGTAGGGGATCTTCGTACGGTACTTCAAGATCGTTTTGGTTCACGTGTGAAGATCCGTCTCGTTGGATCCTCACGAAGTTGGTTGCGGAAACGTATTAGTTCTCATATGGATGTTTCGCCTGGTCAGATAGCTGCCGAAGATGCGGTTACCGCGTTTCTCAGTTCACTTGAAGCCCGGGCGTTATGGGCACGGTACGGGATGTAATATAGAGTCAGAAGGCAGGAGATTATTCGGATTCATGAGTTCAATCTTAATACTAAACAATTANTTGGCCAACTTGATATCACTGGTGGTAGATAAAGATGTTCGGATTTAGCATCCAAAAGCTGTTGTTCACCATCGCAGTCATAGTGATTGTTTGGTATGGCTTCAAACTTATTGGGCGGCTGGATAAAAAACGCAAGGCTANGTTAAGATCCGATAGGAGAGGCGACAGTGCGCCCCCTCCGCAGACGGGAACGGCAACAGAAAATTTGGTTGCTTGCACGGTTTGTGGCACGTTTGTCTCGTCTCNGGGCGTCAGATCTTGTGGTCGAGAAAATTGCCCTTATCCGGGCTAGTCAGAAACTTGATCCGTACAAAACGTATTTGGAATGNACGACTGGAANGTATGCGGTATGATTGATTGCTTTTTACTCAGGTGCTTGACCGCATATCGTGAGCGTTTTAGTTTTCNAGATCTATCCTTGTCCACATAACCTTCGTAAATGCATCATGGTCCGCCAAAAAGGGCGTGCTCCGACCTTTCAAGAGCTTATTTTGACATTACAGCAGTATTGGGCGGCTCAAGGCTGCGTGCTGCTTCAACCTTACGACATGATGGTCGGGGCAGGAACCTTCCATCCGGCGACGCTTCTTTGGAGTTTAGGCCCTAGACCATGGCGTGCCGCATACGTCCAGCCTTCACGACGCCCTTCTGATGGTCGGTACGGCGATAACCCAAATCGTTTACAACACTATTATCAATTTCAAGTGATTCTAAAACCTTCCCCAGAAGATATTCAGAAACTGTATTTGGATAGTCTTTTTTCTCTTGGCATTGACCGCAGGAATCACGATATCCGATTTGTTGAAGACGATTGGGAAAGTCCAACATTAGGCGCATGGGGACTAGGGTGGGAAGTTTGGTGTGATGGAATGGAGGTTTCTCAGTTCACATACTTTCAACAGGTGGGTGGTATAGATTGCGAAGTTGTGTCCGGAGAACTTACGTATGGCCTTGAGCGGTTAGCAATGTACGTCCAAGGTGTAGAGAATGTTTTTGACCTCGATTGGAATGGGGCCGGTATATCGTATGGAGATGTGTTTCGAACTGCAGAAAGTCAATACTCGGAGTACAATTTCGAGCGCGCCGATGTCAATCTTTTACGAAGACATTTTGATGATGTTGAGGGGGAGTGTCTTAGTCTTCTGGAGGCCGAATTACCGCTTCCAGCGTATGATAACTGTATTGCCGCGAGTCATTTTTTTAATTTATTGGAATCGCGNGGTGTGATAAGCGTCACCGAGCGGCAAGCTTATATTGCGCGTGTTCGCANCCTNGCNAAGAGGTGTTGCGAGTTATGGCTAGCATTAG
Source organism: Rhodospirillaceae bacterium (assembly GCA_002712985.1). Lineage (GTDB taxonomy): Bacteria > Pseudomonadota > Alphaproteobacteria > UBA7887 > UBA7887. Next base: position 14,893 of record PAVD01000034.1, on the reverse strand, counting down.
ATTCTGGTAATACGCCTGGGTTTGATGGGAAAGATGGCTGAACTCCTTCTNGAGATATTGTCGGAAGAAATTCCCGCAGGCCTTCAGTCCGATGGGGCTGAGNGCATGAGAAGTCTAGTTTGCCAGAAGTTGCAGGCAGCAGGTCTATCCTTTGGGTCGGCCACAGCGTATGTGACCCCGAGGCGACTAGTTGTTGTCGTGACGGATCTTCCGGNTGCACAGACGGATCAGATTGAAGAGAGAAAAGGGCCGCGAATCAATGCACCAGCACGGGCCATTGAAGGTTTCTTAAAATCGGCGGACTGCGACTCTGTGGATGACCAGAGTATCGAGACTCGCGATATCAAGGGAATTAAGTTTTATTTTGTAAAGCGCTTGGTCCAAGGTCGCCCAACTAAGGATCTTTTGTCCGATTTGATTCCGGATTCAATTCTGGAACTGCGGTGGCCCAAATCGATGCGGTGGGCTGATGGAAAACTAAAATGGGTTCGACCGATACATTCAGTTTTGTGCGTTTTTGATGGCTCTACGGTTGCGGGAGGCCTCAGNGTCAAGCTCGGTGGCGCTGAGACAGGATCAAGTTCCATGCGCTTTCAAAACACGACGCAGGGACATCCTGTTCTGGCCCCGAAGGTATTTAAAGTTTCTAGTTTTAAGGAATATAGGGAGAAACTTTTTAAGTCTTTTGTAGTGTTAGAAACAGAACAGCGGAAGAAAATAATTTCTCATAAGTTGAATAAATTGGCGGAAGAATACGGGCTTTTTACCCATGACAATGAACGTTTACTTAGTGAAAATGCTGGACTAGTTGAATGGCCGGTGATTCTGAGCGGCACATTTGATGAAGAATTTCTAGAATTGCCTGATGAAGTTCTGATGACCAGCATGCAAAACCATCAAAAATATTTTCCTCTCTATGCCAAGGATGGATCGTTGGCACCTCGATTTGTGTTAGTGTCAAACCTGCAAACTAAGGATAGCGGATCAGCGATCATAGCAGGCAATGAAAGGGTGTTACGGGCCCGTTTGTTTGATGCCAAGTTTTTTTGGGACTCGGATTTAAAGATTTCTTTGAGCGATTATGTCAAGCGCCTCGGTGCCATCACTTTTCACGCCAAACTAGGATCCATGGCGGAAAAAATAAGACGGCTTAGCGTTCTTGCGTCTAGGCTTGCTGAAGGGATTCCGGGAGCAGATCGTGATTTGGTTCAACGTGCAGCTTTGCTTTGCAAGGCGGATTTGGTCACAGAGATGGTCGGGGAATTCCCCGAGTTGCAGGGGGTGATGGGTCGATACTACGCTGTTTGTCAGAAAGAGGACGAAGGCGTGGCAAATGCGATAGCGGAGCACTACAGGCCTGTCGGGCCAGGAGATATTTGTCCAACTCTACCTAATTCTATAGCGCTCGCACTAGCTGATAAAATCGACATCCTAGTGGGTATGTTTGGTATCGGAGAGAAGCCAACTGGTTCAAAAGATCCCTTTGCCTTACGGCGTGCAGCTCTCGGCGTTATTCGGCTCATCCTAGAGAACAACATACGGATCCCGCTAACGGATATACTTTCGTTTGCGCATCAAAGCTATGGAGCAGGGATCTTAGACGAAGGCTCAAAACAGAGTGAAAATTTGATCATTTTTATTAATGATAGACTCAAAGTTTACCTTCGAGACACTGGCTACGATCATGATGTTATTAGTGCGACTTTCGCTGCTGCGGCAGAAGATGATCTTTGGAGACTGGTGACACGTGTTGAAGCACTAAAAGGATTTCTTTTGAGTCCGTCTGCCGCGGATTTACTCAATGCTTATAACAGGGCGTCGAATATTGTGCGAATAGAAGAGAGGAAGGACGGGGTCCTCTATAACTCCGACGTAGTTGAGGAACTACTTGTAGAACAGGCGGAGAAAACCTTGTTCGAACGGCTTGTTTCGTTTCGTCGGGAAGTAGATTTGGCACTCAAGGAGGAAAGGTATACCTCTGTAATGGAAGAAGTTGCTGATCTTCGAGAGCCGGTGGATAGATTTTTTAATGAGGTGACGGTCAATGTCGAAGAAGGAGCGTTGCGTCAAAATAGGTTANACCTTCTCGGACAAATTCGTGATTCACTTAAGACTGTTGCTGATTTTTCGTTAATCCAGGGGTGATTATTGTATGACTAAGTCGTTAACTAAGTGGGTGTACCCGTTTGGTGCGGACCGTGCCGATGGCGACGCGGGGATGCGAAATCTTCTAGGGGGTAAAGGGGCAAACCTTGCTGAAATGACCAACTTGGGTCTGCCAGTACCTCCCGGTTTCACAATTACCACAGAAGTTTGTGGTGAGTTTTACGGGAATGATCGAAAATATCCGACGGAACTGCGGCGTGAAGTCACAAAAGCTTTGAGCGATGTAGAAGATCAAGTTGGGGCTAAATTTGGAGATTCAAGGAACCCTCTTTTGGTGTCGGTTCGTTCAGGCGGACGCGCATCTATGCCTGGGATGATGGATACGGTCCTGAATCTCGGTCTTAATGATGAAACAGTGGAAGGTCTGGCAGCTAAGAGTAGCGATGAGCGTTTTGCATACGATAGTTACCGTCGTTTTATCCAAATGTATGGTGATGTTGTCCTCGGGGTTGCTCACCACCANTTTGAGGACCTTTTGGAAGANTATAAAGGTGANTGCGGCCTTCAACTCGATACCGATATGTCTGCCGATGATTGGCGTACAATTATCGGTCGGTATCGTGAGGCTATAGAGCGGGAACACGGAAATCCGTTCCCACAAGATCCTGTGCGGCAATTATGGGGTGCAATAGGTGCTGTTTTTGGCAGTTGGATGAATCAACGTGCAATCACTTACCGTCGGATCCACGATATTCCAGAGTCTTGGGGAACGGCAGTCAATGTACAGGCGATGGTATTCGGCAATATGGGAAACGATTGTGCAACAGGGGTCGCTTTTACCCGGGATCCATCTACGGGGAATCGTTCCATATACGGAGAATACTTGGTCAATGCGCAAGGCGAAGATGTTGTATCTGGAATTCGCACTCCTCAACCACTGACTTTGCTTGGAAAACAGAGTAGTGGAGTGAAAACTTTGGCAATGGAGGAGTCCATGCCTCAAGTGTTTCACGAACTGAAGAACGTGTGTGACCGTCTAGAAGCCCATTATCGGGATATGCAAGATATTGAGTTTACGGTACAGAAGGGCCGGCTCTGGATGCTCCAGACGCGTAGTGGGAAGCGAACGGCACAAGCCGCTCTCAAAATTGCAGTAGAAATGGCGCAGGAGAACGTTATTGAGGATCGAGAAGCAGTCACTCGGATTGACCCACTTTCTTTGGAACAACTGCTGCACCCCATGCTTGATCCTGATGCGCCCCGAACCATTCTTGCAACGGGGTTAGCCGCTTCTCCAGGAGCAGCCACGGGTATTGTTGTTTTCGATCCAGGTGAAGCCGAACGAAGGGCGCATGCGGGGGACCAGGTTCTATTGGCAAGAATAGAGACCAGTCCTGAAGATATTCATGGTATGCATGCGGCGAGTGGAATCTTAACTGCACGTGGTGGCATGACGAGCCACGCGGCTGTGGTTGCGCGCGGTATGGGTAGGCCCTGCGTGAGTGGGGCAAGCACTATTCAAATTGATTATGAAGCGGGAACTTTGTCTTCAGGAGGTCGCACAGTTCTTGCTGGAGATGTTATTACCATTGACGGCTCTACTGGCGAAGTCATGGTTGGGCGCGTTCCAACGGTACAGCCGGAACTTGGTGAAGAATTCCAAATCTTGATGGAGTGGGTTGATAAATATCGGACACTAAAAGTACGTGCTAATGCCGAAACGCCTGCGGATGCGAGAGTTGCTCGACNGTTTGGGGCAGAAGGAATTGGNTTGTGCAGAACAGAGCACATGTTTTTCGAAAGTGACCGTATCACTGCAATGCGAGAGATGATAATGGCTGAGGCCGAAGACGATAGGCGAAAGGCAATGTTGCAAGTGCTCCCTATGCAGCGTCAGGATTTCATCGAGCTTTTTAAAATTATGGCCGGTACCCCTGTGACGATCCGATTACTGGACCCACCGCTACATGAGTTTTTGCCCAAAATAGAGGCCGACTACATCGATTTTGCAAAGGCGACTGGTTCGGATCCTAATAAGGTTAGGGCAAGGGCAGCTCAACTGCATGAGCTTAATCCGATGTTGGGACATCGTGGTTGTCGCCTAGGGGTAACACATCCAGAAATCTATGAAATGCAGACTCGTGCTATATTCGAGGCAGCAGTTGAGGTGGGTGCGGAGTTGGGCGAGACCGTGGTGCCAGAGGTAATGGTTCCACTCGTTGCCACGCGTGCGGAATTTGATGTTGTTAGAGAAAGAATAGACAAAGTTGCTCGAGAGGTTGAAACCGAAACTCAATCTGAACTCCATTATATGGTGGGTACCATGATTGAGTTGCCACGAGCGTGCTTATGTGCCGATTCCCTGGCAAAAGGGGCAGAGTTTTTCAGCTTTGGTACAAACGATCTGACCCAAATGACATTTGGTATAAGCCGTGACGATTCGGCTCATTTTCTCCCCGTTTATCATGAAGAGGGGATCATAACTAAAGACCCTTTTGCTTCCATTGATGTCGATGGCGTCGGAGAATTGGTTCGTATAGCGGTTGAGCGTGGTCGCTCGACTCGTAGGGATATTAAGTTAGGCGTTTGTGGAGAACATGGTGGTGATCCAAAATCAATCGCGTTTTTCCAGGATATTGGATTAGAGTATATTTCGTGCTCTTCNTATCGAGTGCCGATTGCCCGGCTCGCCGCTGCGCAGGCCGCGCTTGGAAAACTATCGGTCGGTGACTGAGGGTGTTGTTGGTTTCTTCTATTACAGTATTTGATGCAGCAATTTATGCTTCCATTCGTAGCACCAGATTAGAAGGTCGCCCAGTCTGGTTTGACAGGCGTTATTCGCGCATCGCCGGCATTCATCATTGCACCCTCAGTTTTTGCTTCCTTCCATCGGTCTATACGGATTAAGGCCAACCCGGTATCAGCTCTTGACGAACGCATCGTTCCAATCTCAGTTTGATTCCACTTAATCGGTTCACCCAACCTGGGGGATGGTCCCTCAATAATCACTTTTACCAGTCGTTTACGTACCGTCCCACGATGTTTTTGTCTCGCGGTATTCTCCTGGCCAATATAGCAACCTTTATCAAAATCAACTCCATTTAGGTCTTCAAAATTGCTTTCAAGTAGGTACGATTTGTCAACGATCATGTCACGACTGCCGTCCGGTACACCAAGGTTAAGCCTATGCATATCGTAGTCGGNATTCGAGGATTCTTCAGCCTTGAGCGTCAATAGTAGGTCATNTATAGCATCCGATCTGGCAATAAGGCGAAGGCCGAGGGATGGCAGTCTAGGGTCTACCGTTATTAGTCCGGCACCAAATTGTCTCGTTGCTCCAGCTTTTTCCTTCATGCCTGCACAAGATATTGCATTGTCACCCCATATAGCAGCCACAGCGAACGAACTGCCCTGAGGAAGAATCTGAACATCGGTATTTAGTCGAAATAAGGAAAGACGCCGAACAAGCTCAGTACAACGCACACTTTCATTGTCCAACCAAACTTCGGCGTCTCGTGTAAGCAAGATAAAATCATGTAAATATTTTCCTTGTGGGCTCAGCATTGCAGCATAAATAGACCGATTGGAGGTTAATGACTCCACATCATTTGAAATCATTCCCTGGAGAAAAGACCGAGAATGCTCTCCCGTCACCTTCACCAATTCGCGATTTTTGAGAACTGTNTATCGAACCATCAGTTTTGCCACTATTTGAGTATAGTCTGTCGGATACTTTAATGACCTTNAGTCANCCCGCAAGGGGTGTGTGGGATTCCGTAGCATATTGTNGCTGAGCAAAGTATAAATAACGACCATGCTTGTCACGATCCTTGATAATTCAGTTCCTTTTGATGGCCGAAGTGCCGATGCCGTACCTTTAGGAGGTCCTGAAAANGGNGTCATTGCNTTGGCTGTGTCTTTGGCAAAGCGTGGCCACACGGTGCGCGTTTTCAATCGCTGTGAACAGCCCTCTGTAGTGGATAGTGTTAGTTGGAGGCCAATTACGGAATGCGACGCTGCGCACAGCGACTGGTTAATTGTGCACAGAGACCCGCAATTATTTAAGTATGTGCCTAATGCAACTCGTGCCGCGCTGTGGATTTCGGGCGAGGGCTCATATCTCGACAATTCTACAGTCTTATCCCTAGTCAAATATCACAGACCATTATTGTTGCTGCAAAGTTTAGTCCAAAGCCTGAGTGTGCCAGCGTCTCTCACGGCAAGGCCTGCAGAGGTAATTGCTCCCGCAGTGTTGGAGTGTTATCGGACCGCTCCAGAAATGCTGGAGCAAGAGATACCTAAGGCGGTGATCACCACTCATCCAGCCCATGACCTTGGATGGCTTTTGGATATATGGATAACACACGTAAAACCCAGGGTTCCGTCTGCAGAACTAAGTATTTATTCCTCCATTCTGGGCAGAGGCGTAACAGGGGGAGAGGTTCCAGAATATTTACAACCGCTTTTGGCGAAGGTAAAGGCGGCTGAAGAAAAGGGAATAAGAGTATTTAGGCCATTACCTGACGAGCAGATGTCGCAGGTTTATAGAGGGGCTCGCGTGCATCTGTATCCAAGCAATGAGAGAGACGTATTGTGTACTACGCTCGGGGATAGTCAGGCTGTGGGGTTGCCGGCTGTGGCGCGTGATAAAGGTGCGGCACGAGAGCGTCTGTTAAATGGGCAAACTGGTTTTCTGGCGCCAGATGATACAGCATTTGCTAACCTAACCGTCCAACTCCTAGATGACGTGGTTACGTTCAATCAATTTAGTACAACAGCGAGAGAGCAACAACGCGGCAGAGGCTGGGGTCAAGTTGCCATGGATCTCGAGAGAGTGCTTTTGTGAGGGCACTTTTCGTGACTTATAGCCGAATTGGTGATGCCGTTCTTTCAACTGGTATATTAGGCGAGCTGATTAGGTGCAATTCAACTATCAAGATTACAATCGCATGTGGGCCATCGGCAGCTCCACTATTTGCTGCTACACCGAACGTTGTTAAAGTGATATCAATGCCAAAACGTAAGGCATCTCTTCACTGGCTCAGTTTATGGCGCGAATGCGTGCCCACTCGTTGGGATGTTTTGGTTGATTTGCGTAATTCTCTCGTCACGAGGTTGTTGTCTGCGAAGGCTTATCATTTTGGCGGACGTCCCGATCCAACTAAACATCGATTGGAAAGCCTCGGCACTCTGATGAAGATGTCGCCTACGCCGTCTCCGAAACTTTGGCTCGGTGAGGAGCACCGAAATGCGGCTGAAGAGTTGCTTCCTTCAGATGGTCCCATCTTAGCGCTTGGACCCATGGCAAACTGGATAGGTAAACAGTGGGAAGGCCAAAGATTTGCGGAGTTGGCAAACCGGTTAACTGGTCCTTCCGGTCGCTTGCAGGGCGCACATGTGGCAATTTTAGGTGGACAAAATGATGGTGAACAGTCCAGGGTGGTATCAAAACTTATTCCTCATGGACGATGTATCGATCTCGTTGGTAAACTGGAACTTTTGACAGCAAGTGCTGTATTACATCGGTGCCACTTTTTTATCGGCAATGATTCTGGTTTGATGCACATCGCAGCTGCGTCAGGGGTCCCGACTCTTGGCTTGTTCGGGCCAAGTAGGGAGAAGCACTATGCGCCCTGGGGCAATCATACAGCCGTGGTCCGAACCAAATTAAGCTATGACGAGCTGGTAGGTGGGTCTGACTACAATCCCGTCACAACTCGAAGTTTGATGGAATCTCTTAGTGTCGACGCTGCCGAGGACGCAGCTGTTAAATTGTGGAACCGTATATACGGCGTTAAGCCATGAGCGTCGAATCGGGTTTATCTGTGTTAGTGGTAGTGCATAATGAGGAGGCGCAACTTTCGGAGTGTCTATCCTGTCTTACGTCGGCTGATGAGATCGTCGTCGTGCTTGACAGGTGCAGTGATGCTTCGAAACAAATTTCGTCCGAATTCACTGATCGTTTGATTGAGGGAGTGTGGCCTGTAGAAGGTGATCGCCGAAATTCTGGCTTGGATGCGTGCCGCTATGAGTGGGTTCTTGAGGTTGATGCGGACGAACGGGTTCCTCTCCAGTTGTTTAACGAGATTCGTACTACCATTTTGACTGCGACGCCGGGATATTTTCTAGTCCCATTTAATAATTTCGTTGGTCGCCGCCTTGTACGTTACGGTTGGGGCGGTTCCTGGGGCGTTATGGCGGCGCCTCGTCTATCCAGTAGGGGATCCAAAAGATGGGGATCGCAAAGAATCCATCCTTCTCTAGAACTGGTTGGCCCTAAACGTTGGCTAACCGTACCAATAGATCATTACATTGATAAAGATCTAAACGATATGATGAGACGTTTAAGCCGATATACGGATGCTCGTGCCGCGGACCTTATAGAGTCTGAGGAGAAGATGCCGTCAATGATGTGGACTCTACGTAGAAGTTTGGGTCGATTTATCAAATGTTATTTTTTCCGGAAAGGTTATAGAGAAGGTCGCTGGGGCTTTGTAATAGCATTAATGGCGGCGCTGTACCCTTTGTTGTCTCACATAAAGGTTGATATTGCCCGAATGTCCGGGGATTAACAGTGAAACTATTGCAAGCTATGGCTGGCGCCCAAAATGGTGGTGCGGAAGAATTTTTCGTTCGTTTAGCACTAGCTTTTGAGCAATCAGAAGTAGATCAACGGGTTGTGATTAGAGCTCATCCGTATCGCAAAAAACGNCTTGATGAAGGGGGCGTGGAAACCGATACGGTGCGGTTTGGGCGTTGGTTTGATATCCATACGCGGCAGAGACTTAACAAAATAATTAGAGATTATGAGCCAGATATANTGCTAACCTGGATGAGCCGTGCCTCGCACGTATGTCCTCGACCGACAAAACTGAGGCATTTCGTTCGTGTGGCGCGAATAGGTGGCTACTACAAGTTAAAGTACTTTCGACAATGTGATCATCTCATATTAAATACACCTGGTTTGGTGCAATATGTCTGTGACCTNGGTTGGCCTGAAGAAAGAGCACATTACCTTCCNAATTTTGTCTCGGAACGCAGGGCACCGCCATTGGATCGAAAATTCTTGAATACACCAGCGGGTGTTCCGATTATTCTAGGTTTGGGCCGGCTTCATAATAATAAGGGATTCGACGTACTATTGGAGTCGATGACTCGTCTTCCCGGGCACTGGTTGTGGTTGGCGGGAGATGGCCCCGAAAGGGGGTCTTTGGAGGCTCAAGCAGCACGTCTAGGGGTAGACGACAGAGTGAAGTTTATAGGTTGGCATAATGACGTTGCCCCTTTGTTTGCATCGGTCGATATGTTGGTTATCCCCTCTCGCTCGGAACCTTTGGGTAACGTGGTCTTGGAAGCATGGGCCCAATGTGTCCCCGTTGTTGCCGCTGCGGCGCAGGGTCTCCAACAACTGATTGTTGACGGTGTCGACGGACTTATAACGCCAGTCAACGATTCACGGGCTCTAGCTGACACTATCCGAGAAATTAATGGCACTCGGGCTAGGTCTTTGGCGGAGGCAGGGTGGGAAAGATATAGAAAATCGTACAGCGAGGCCACTGTGGTGAGTCAATATCTAGATTTTTTTCGAACCCTTACTGCCTAATGTGCGGAATTGCGGGATATGTCAGGAGGGGCGGATTTGTGCCATCGCCGGGGCAAGTCGACCGTCTCACTGATGCTTTAGCACACCGAGGTCCCGATGGGGAGGGTCGGTTGGAAATTGGGGATACAACCCTTGTTCATCGACGTCTTGCAATCATTGATCTGGAAACGGGAGATCAGCCCTTCCAGGATCGGGCCGGTGTAAGTCTCATCGCAAACGGGGAAATTTATAACTACCGTGAACTAACGACGGAAATCGGACCTGGCACACTATCAACCAAGTCCGATTGTGAACTGCCTCTCCATTTGTATAAATGTTACGGGCTATCATTTACTCATCATCTTCGTGGTATGTATGCCCTTGCCATACACGACTCAATAAAAGGTCAACTAATATTGGCTCGCGATCCATTTGGAATTAAGCCTTTATATTATGTATCCAGCCCACATTATTTTGCATTTGCTTCCGAGGCACAGGCGCTAATTGAAGCGGGGTTTGCTCCACGTACGCTGTCACCTGGGGCCTGCAGAGAATTACTGAATAAACAGTTTATATCAGGCAAGTCTACTGCGTTTGGGGAGATTTTCCGAGTGCTTCCAGGAGAGACTCTGGTTGTAAAGCAGGGAGAAATAGTGGAAAAACGATACTTATCTGCACTACCCGAAAAATGTCCTAGTGGTAACGATTTTGTGTCGCTGGAATCCCAGCTCGACGCATTTTTAATGGAAAGCGTAGATTTTCATCAGCGTGCTGATGTTCCTTACGGAATGTTTTTATCGGGAGGTGTAGATAGTAGTGCGTTGCTCACTGTGATGGCGCGTCTCAATTCAGAGCCCGTTCTAACGTATACAGCAGGTTTCGGTTCGGCGTCGGTACCCGACGAAACAAGCCAAGCACGGGCTGTTGCCAAGGCACTTGGTGCAACACACGTTGAAGTAAACATTACTGAAAAGGATTTTTGGCGAGATTTGCCTAATATTGCAGCGGCGCTAGACGATCATTGCGCGGATTATGCAATTATTCCCAGTTACGGTTTGGCGCGTGAAGCAGCAAAAGATGTTAAAGTCATTCTCTCAGGTGAAGGTGGCGACGAACTCTTCGCAGGTTACGGTAGATATCGTCGTGCGTTGAGACCGCGCTGGCTCGGAGGACGAGATGCACAGAGGAATGGCTTTCTTGATCAAATAACAGTTTTGAAGAAGGAGGTGCCGCCAGAACCTCGCCAAAATACAATGAACTTGAGCCAGTATACGCGCCTGCAAGCATTGCAGGCTGAGGATTTTGTGGATTGGTTGCCTCACGACCTGTTGATAAAGCTAGATCGCTGTTTAATGTCACACGGTTTGGAGGGAAGAACACCATTTTTAGACAAGCCGCTTGCAGATTTTGTCTTTTGCCTTCCGGATAGGGAAAAAGTAAATTTTAGGCGGGGAAAAAAATTGTTGCGTTCCTGGTTAGATAAACGGTTGCCAAACGCCCAGGCATTTGCTCGAAAAAAGGGTTTTACAGTACCGATCTCCCGATGGCTGGGCGAGCGCAGTAAAGAACTTGGTGGGATGGTTTCACGGCAACCCGGGATTCAGGAACTCTGTGTGCCTGATACGGTAGTATCAGTATTTGGAACAAGAAGTAAAAGGGCCGTTCAAGCTAGTTGGAGGCTACTATTTTTCTCTCTTTGGCATCGTAGACACGTCTTAGGACTGGTCCCGGAAGGGGATGTTTTTGATTGTTTGAGTGCTAGTTCTGAACACTAGTTGCAGCCGTAACTGCGGTCGTATAATTCGGGCCGCGGTTAACCCAATGTGGCTTGCAAATGTTTAAACCAATGAAATGAAAGGGTGTGGTGATGGCTGTTTATTTGATTGGACAACTTGAAATTACAGATGTGGATACGTTTAGGCGGTACAGTGAGCAAGTTGCAGCTACGGTTCAGCAATATGGTGGCCGCTATTTAGTGCGAGGGGGATCTATTGAAACACTTGAAGGAGCGCTTTCTGGCAGTCGTTTAGTTGTCGTGGAATTTGATTCAAAAGAATCAGCTAAACGCTGGTATAGCTCTGAGGAATATGTTCCTCTTATTAAGCTTCGTCAGTCGGCGTCTGAGGGTGATATTGTTCTCGTTGATGGAGTAGAATAAGCCAAATTTCGTGGATTACATAATATGGTTTTGGAGAAAAATTTATTATTGCTTGGTACAAACAAATAAAATGTCTTGCTGGTGGGACCTATTCCGTCCGTATGATTTAAGAATGCTGAGTTGGGAGGAGACTCGTGTCGCGCACCATTAAATTAAAGACCGATGTGCCGTGGAAAGAAATCCGCGTCACTGATCTAGATTGGAAAAGGGCGGATCCGAAAGAGATGGTGCGTATGTTGCACAACATAAATCTGATCCGGGCCTTTGAAGAGACGGTTTTAGAATTGGCAGGTGAGACTTTGGTGCATGGGCCGGCCCATTCATCAATCGGTCAGGAAGGTGCTGCTGTAGGGGCCATGGCCGCGGTTCGACCCGGTGATCAGATTAATGGCACCCATCGTGCTCATCATCAGTTTCTTGCAAAAACGTTGAATTATACGATGCCAGATAATTTTGACCCTCTGGCCGGACCTTTGGTCGAACCGATGCAAAATGTAGTTCAACGCACGTTGGCAGAGATTATGGGGCTTGAACAAGGTTACTGTGGGGGGCGTGGTGGTTCCATGCATCTCCGCTCTCGTGAATCCGGGATAGTGGGAACTAACGCTATTGTTGGTGGCGGGGTACCTATCGCCACCGGAGTTGCTTGGTCACGCAAGCGTCTAGGTAGCCGTGACGTTGTTATTAGCTTTTTCGGAGATGGGGCGCTGCATCAAGGAGCGGTCGCCGAGTCGTTTAATCTTGCGGCACTTTATGATCTGCCAATCCTATATTTTATAGAAAACAACCAGTATGCAGTTTCCACAACAGTCTCTGAGGCAACTCGTGAAACTAGGTTGGCCGCTCGTGGTCAGGCGTATGGGATTCCTGCTTTTACTACTGATGGCATGGATCCGTTAGCGGTCAAAATTACCACTGAAAAGGCTTTATCTATTCTCCGCACAGGCAAGGGGCCAGCCATAGTAGAGGCGGATTGTTATCGTTTTTTCCACCAGAATGGTCCTCTGCCCGGGAGCGCATTTGGCTATCGCACTAAGGACGAAGAGCAGGAGTGGCGGAAACGGGACCCGCCAAATTATATGGCTGAAAAATTAATTGAAGCAGGGCATCTTGATAAACAGCAGGCGGCGCAGTTGCGGAGTGAGGCGCGTGCTGCAGTAGACCGTGCCGCCGACAATCTGTTGGAGCCCGACGGCAACCGAAGGCGAATAAGGCCGTCTTTGTGGCCTAGCAAGGACGCCGTAGATCATGGAATTCGTGGTGATATGTCTGAATTTGATGGTGTGCGTTATGAGGAGATGGAAGACCACAGCAGTGAAGTGGTAGAACGAAAATTCATTGATCTTGTCTCTGGTGTAATGGGTAGACGAATGGAGGCTGATGATAGAATTTTTGTGATAGGAGAGGATGTACATAAATTACGGGGGGGAACCAACGGTGCGACCAAAGGCCTGGCCGCTCGCTTTCCCGATAGAATTATCGGAACGCCCATTACGGAGGGTGGATTTGCGGGCCTTGCTGGCGGGGTGGCTGCAGACGGTTACTTTCGCCCAGTGGTGGAATTCATGTATGCGGACTTCCTCTATGTGGCCGCGGATCAAGTGTTCAACCAGATTGCAAAAATGCGACACATGTTTGGTGGAGAGCTCGCGGTGCCACTAGTTCTCAGAGCTAAAGTCGCTGCGAAATCTGGATACGGTTCTCAGCACTCCATGGATCCTAGTGGACTGTTTGCACAGTTCCCAGGTTGGAGAATCATTGCGCCGAGCACGCCGTATGACTATGTGGGACTAATGAATAGTGCGCTTTTGTGTGAGGATCCAGTTTTGGTCGTGGAACATATAGACCTATATCAGTCAACTGGACCGGCTCCATCGCAAGATTTGGATTATTTTATTCCCCTTGGGAAAGCCAAGGTGGTTCGGAAGGGGGAAGATTTTACAGTGCTTACTTCTCTGGCGATGGTCACTCCCTGTATAAAGATGGCAGAGCAGGCTGGAATAAATCCTGAAATTATTGACCTTCGAACGCTGGATCGTGCCAACTTAGACTGGAAAACAATAGGGGACAGTGTACACAAGACAAACAACGTTCTAATTGTGGAACAAGGTACCCAAGGCACCTCTTATGGTGGCGCGATCGCAGACGAACTTCACCGTCGCTTCTTTGACTATTTGGACCAACCGATAAAAAGGGTTGTTGGAGGTGAAGCAGCTCCAACAATTTCAAAAGTTTTGGATTTGGCGGCTAATGCAAGTAACGAAGATATTTTGGCCGGATATGATGAACTGATGCGAGACTCGGGTCGATCGGTTAACACTGCAGTCGTATAGAAGTTTCTTGGAAATTTAAAGTGGCAACACTTCACAGTTTGGGGCTACCACACGTCTTATTTTGGTTTTGCCAGGTACCTTTAACGCTGTTGTAGTCAGCCTTTGAGGCTCCCGTTGTACAATGATAACAGGAAGAAAGTCTAAGGATGCACCTGAGGTGGAGTTGCGGGACCTTACGTCGCTGCTGAGTCCGCGCTCGATTGCAATCGTTGGAGCTACGCCCGATTCTCGAAGAGTCGGCGGTAGGCCTCTTTCTTTTCTACGCCGGTTTGATTTTCCTGGCACGATATATCCGGTTAATCCCAAGTATCGCGAGATAGATGGAATACGCTGTTATGAATCCGTAACGGAACTTCCTGAAACGGCCGATATGGCAATTATTTGTGTGCCTGCGAACGGAGTAATCGAGACGGTTCGGGAGTGTCAAGCCGTAGGTATCCTGGCGATGACTATTTACACTAGCGGTTTTTCCGAAATGGGTGGTGACGGTGCGAGTCTAGAGAAAGAACTAAAGGCGCTTGCGGAATCAAAGGGAAGCTTGATTTGTGGTCCCAATTGCCAGGGTGTAGCGAACTTTAACGATCGCATGGTCGCAAATTTTAGTTCCACTCTAGGACGCGATGAAATTTCAGCCGGTCCAATTGGTTTTGTTAGTCAAAGTGGGCTGTTTACAGGAATAGTGGCGGCTGAATGTTACCGGCGGGGACTAGGAAT